>CANQLH010000001.1 GCA_947624655.1 uncultured Clostridia bacterium
CTGCAATATCTAATCTATCTATGCTTTGTTTTTTTAATTTTTCTTCCATTTGTTTGTGTCCTTTCTTTAACTTTTTTAATTGCTACCAATAATTCATTATCTTCTACTATTCTTTTACTATTTTGGTATTCATACTCTGCACCATTAAAATATACTTGATAATCTAAATTTTCTAATCTTATTTTGCTTAATTTTAAAAATTCATTAACTTGCTGTTCTGTAAGATTATTTTTTACTCTTAATTCAAAAAAAGTAAAAACTATTTTGCTTTCATCTTTTGTCATTTTTAGATTTATATAATCTTCTACAAATTGCGTATTCATTTTTCACTCCTATCATTTGTCTTTTATTATAACATAAAAAAATTTTTTTGTCCTTTGTCATAAAAAATTTGCAAAAAAAATAGTGGTACTCGCTATTTCTAGCGAATACCATTTTTTTATAATTTCTTTTCTATTGGGTATATAATTTTATCAATTTCATTATTTGATATAATTTTATTGCCAAGTGTAATTCCATAAGGATTTACTACTTCTACAAAATACTGATTATTATTTTTTTCTTCCAATATAGTTGCCCTATTATTATTTTTTAATTCAACTACATCAAATCTTTTTAATTTCATACTACATTTTCCTTTCGTACTTGTCTTTATTTTAACAAAGAACTATATTTTTTGCAAATCATTTTTTAATACATAGGTGTTCCATAACCTAAAATAACACTACTATTTATATCATAGTCTTTTTGTTTACAAATATCTCCTCGTGAATTTCCCTCAATGGTATAGACTTTTCCGTTTTCTGTTTTTTCTACAATTCCAACGTGATCTGCTTTGCCATCATTAGAGTCTGCCCAATCAAAAAATATAATATCTCCGACTTTTTGGTATATAACCACCATCTTGCCAAAGTCCACAAGTTTTAAACCAAACTACTCCCTCCGATTCACAAGCAGAAAATTTTGGAATAATTCCTGCATCTATATAACCACACTCATTTGCACACCAACTGACAAAACAAGCACACCATTCAACACGATTTTTGTAGCCATACCAAGACCAATAAGGTTGTCCACCTACATTTCCTATTTGTGCAAATGCTACTTGTACTATATCACTACTTCCTGCAGATGAGCCATATAAAACTTCTGACCACATTTTGTTATATTCTTCTTTTCTTATTTCAGCAAGTTGTTCTTTTTGTTCATTGTTGAAATGATATTTTTCTATCATTTCTTCAACTGTTTTTCCTTTTATATCAATGTAAAGTATTTTTCTTTTTTCTTCTTGTTTTTTAGTAGTTCCGTCATCTTCTATTATTTCTATTTTTCTTTTTTCTTCTTTAACATTTGATGATATTTCATTCATTTCCCAAAAAATATCTTTTAGTTTTTGTATCTTTTTATCGTCTAATATCATTACATCACTTTGCTCATCTCCATTAGTAACCAAAACAGCATAAACTGACAAAACATCTTTCCATTGTGTCCTATTTGAATTTATTTCATAATCATCGTGAGAATTATTTTTTTGAATATCTGTTATTTTATTTGTAAAATCTTTATTTATTTCTGTTATTACAGAACTCATTGTTTTTCCATTAGTTGTACTTTTTTCATTTGAGAAGAAAATACCAAATACGGAACTACATATCATAGCAATCATACATATTATTACAACTACTAAAACAGCTACCCAACCTCCTGCTAAAAGTGCAGTAATAATTGCCTTTGCACCTGCTATTATTCCTTTTATTGCAGTTATTGTAGCTTTTGCACCTGCTTTTATTGTTTTTACTGTTGTTTTTGCTACTTGAACTACTTTCTTTGTTGTTTTTACTGTAGCTTTTGCTGTATTTTTTGCCGTTTTGTAAGCAACTTTTCCTGTTTTCTGTGCTGTTTTTATTGTTCTTTTAGTATTCTTTATTGTTCCTTTTGTTATTTTTTCTGCTTTCTTTATAGACTTATTAGCTACTTTCTTTTTTATTTTTTGAGTTGTATTTTTAATGTTTTCTGCTGTTTTCTGTGTAGCTTTTTTCCCATATTTATTGAATCTATCTGTACCCTTATAAAAAGCCATTTTACTTTCTTCTTGAATAACATTTCCACCATAGCTATTTGTAGTATTTTCTTCATCGTTACTATTGTTATAATTTGCTTTGCTCTTTATCTGTATAAAATTTTCTTTTATTTTTGCAGTACAGTTCTTTGCTCTATCAAATTTTTTTATTGTTATTGCTTCTTTCTTTTTTATATCTGCCAAGTTACCACCTCCTATGATATTTTTCTCGCTACTACAACTAATCTTCCATTAGTTTGAGAATATTCACAAGTAGATAATGTTAAAAACTTGTCGCCTATTTTTATTTCTTGTTTAGTATCATAAAAAGAAAGTTCTTTACACTTATTTATAAATGTATTGAACTCTTTTTCATCTTTTAAATTATAATAATCATAATATCTAAAACCTTTTGAACTATATACAACTGTTTTGAAAACTGATATTATTTCATATTCTGCTTTTTCTTCAAATGTGTAAAATTTTATTTTTTTATGCTTCTCATAGTAATCTTTTTGTTTATAATTTTCTAATTCTCCAAACATTTTATTATTTTTTATATGATGACCATAGATAATCAAATTTTCGCTGTTTTTTATATCACAATTTTCTGCTAGATATGGTGTCCCCCATACAGAATAATTTTTATAAAAATCTTTTCTTAAATAGTAATTCGGTCTATCTTTTGTCTGCATAACAGGGTAATTTATTTGTGTATCTTCTATTTTTAGCCACCCTATAATGTCATTGTTTATTTTATACAAACTTTGCATATCAATATTTTCTTCTTGCTTTTCTTCATCTTCTTGATTATCTTGTGCAATTTGTACTATTTCATCATAAATTTCTTCTTGTTCTTTATCTTCTTGATTATTCTTAAAAATAAGATAACTACTAATAAGCAATATGCCTATTAGTAGTATCATAACTATTATATATATTATCTTTTTCATTAGTTTTACTCCTCGCTTGTTGTTTCTTCTAATTTTGTTGTCATTAGTTTGTATAATTCAGTATCTTTTGGAAATTTATTTCTAAATGGTATCTTTGAGTCTTTTACTCTTATTAGTCCCTCTCCTACATTAGAATTAGTTATATGTTTCATTTCCATTTCTGACATTTTTAGAATATTTGCAAGTTCATCTCTATCTGTTGATGCCTGGTTTAACATTATAATCAATTCACTATTTGCTAACATTAGTCTTGCTTCTTTATTTCTTAATAGTTCCTCGACATTTTGTGTGATACCTGTCGCACATCCACCATATTTTCTAATTCTTTTCCATAACTTACTTATAAATTCTGATGTATATTTGTATTTGAATAATAAATAAATTTCATCAATAAATATATAAGTGCTTTTTCCTTTTTTTCTATTTTGTGAAATTCTGTTTAGTATGCTATCTAATATTACAAGCATTCCTATCGGCATAAGTTGTTCTCCCAAATCTATTATGTCATAACAAATTATTCTATTTTTTACATCTACATTTGTTTGTTTTGAAAAAGTATTTAAACTTCCTTTTGTAAACAGCTCTATACCTAATGCTATGTCTTTTGCTATTCTTTCTGGCTGTTGTAATAATACTTTTCTAAAATCTTCTAATGTTGGTGGTGTTCCTTTGAAATCTCCCTGTTTGTAGTACCTATATACTAATTGCGTACATCTGTCTATTATCGCTTTTTGCTGTACTACAACATTACTTCCACTCATTATTTGCTCACATAAAGATAGTATAAACTCTGACTTTTCAATAACTGGTTCTTCTCCATATTCTTTATTAAGGTCTAATGCGTTAATATGGTTATTACTCGTTGATGATATTTTTATTACTTCTCCTCCTAAAGCCTTAACAAGTGGTTTGTATTCTGCTTCTGGGTCAATGATAATTATATCTGCATTTTCATCTCTTAATGCTATATTTGTAATTTCGTGTTTAGCAGTAAAGCTCTTTCCACTTCCACTAACACCTAATATAAATGAATTACCATTTTGTAATGACTTTCTATCTATCAATATCATATTTTTAGATATAGTATTTTTTCCATAGTATATTCCTTTTATGTCTTGTATTTCTTGAACTTTAAATGGCATAAAAACAGCTAACGATTCTGTTGTTAATGTTCTTTTTGTGTTTATTTTCTTAACACCACTTGGCATAACTGTACTTAATCCATCACATTGTTGGTATCTCAAAATACCTAATTGACATCTATGTTGTCCTGCTATTGATTTTAGTGTTTCTGTGTCATTATCTAATTCTTCTTTTGTATCTGCTATATGCACTATTGTTAATGTTCCAAAAAACATTCTTTGATCTCGTGCTACTAAATCTTCTAAAAAATCTCTACTTTCTTCTCTTTGCTTTTCTAGGTCATACGGTAAAACGGCAGAATGATTTTCATTTTGGTTTTGTCTTCTTTGCCATTGTGCAATATTTGTTTCTATTCCTAATATTACTTTTTCTGCTTTCTTTGTTGCTTCTTCTTTTGGTACAAGTTTCATATCAATACTTAACATCATATTTTTATCTAAATTTGTTAGTTCTGATATTATATCATCTCTAATATATGAAGCATATTCTTTTAGGAATAATACTCTGCCGTATTTATCTCCCATTTTAAAATAATCAGACTTAAATTCAAATGTATCAGGACAAATATAATCTTTAAAACTATGTCCTTTTTTCATAAATTCTTTTATATCAAAATTATATAAATCTTCTTCTCCCATTCTAAAAAAGTCATAAAATATTCTTAATCTATCATTTACATCTAATTCAGTACATTTTGAATTTAATGTTGCAAATCCATTTTCCAAATTTGTTCCTGTATTTGAAAAATAGTTTCTCGCTTCTTCTATATTTTTTCTTTCAATGCTAATAGTTAATAATTTCTCTTGTATCATACCTTTTGAGCCTATTGCTTCTTTTTCTAAAATATCATTCAATTCTTTTCTATATTTTGTCAGATTATCATTTCCTAACTTTAATTTTATCTTGCTATCAAAATCTATTTTATTAAGTTTTCTATTGATAATTGTTAGTTTAGGAAAAGCAGTACAATCTAGTCCATTCAATATACTACCATACCCCAAAAACATTCTTTCTTTGTCTGATTCGCCAAGAACAGCATAATTTACATCATCAAATCTAAATGTTTTAGAATACATATTATTGCCCAAATAAAAAAGCCCATCTTCATAGATAGACTTTATCGGTATTGCCTGTTGCACACTCTTTGGAACTTTAAATCTTTCTTTATTTATTTTTATTTTTGGTATGTGCATTTTTTACTCCCTCCTTTTCTAATCGTTTAATTTCATCTTTATACATTTCTTCATATATGTTTTCTGGTTTAAAACATAAAACTTTTGGCATTAAAATTTCTGACTTAATCCAAGCTACAATAAATTCTTCTGCATTCATTCCGTTATACTTCACAAAACCTAATACTCCAAAAGGAATTGCTCCTAATATACAAATCCAGGATAATGTTTCTAGTCCAAAATGTTCTCGTAGCAAAAAGTATAATAAAACAGCTACTCCACAAGCCAAAGCAGAAAAAATGAACTGTCGTAGCGATAGTCCAAAAAATACTTTCTCTGTATAATCTTGTATTTCTTTATTTATTTTGATTTCCATTATCTGACCACTCCTTTAATTTGTTCGATTTTTGTTTTTTCTTTATTTCTTTTGTATTCTTCATCTATTTTATCTTTTATTTGTTCTAAACATTCTCTTATTTTAGTGCTAGGATTATTGTTGTTTTTCATTCTTTTAATTGAATAAACTCCTGTTCCAAAGTTATATTCAACTAATCTATTATTTATATAGCCCTGTGTTGCAAGTGGTATATTTACTTTATATTGTTTTGCAAGATAAAGTATATTGTTTTGATATGTTTCTCCATTGTAATAATCGTTATTTTTATAGAATCTTAATTCCTCTACTTTTACAATATCTCCTAAATGAATTTTCATTTTCATTTCTGCAATTTTACTTTCAAATATTTCATTTGTTGCAGAAACTTTTTCATTATTAGCCTTTTCTAGTTTTTTTCTTTCTTCTGCGTTTTCTTGTTCTCTCTTATTTAAAAATTTTTCTCTACTTTGTTTAGATTTTTCATATAAAATAGGGTAATGTGTTGCAATAAATTGTAATTCACATTTGTTAAAATACATACTTTTATCTATTTTCTTTTGAAAGAATTGTTCAAAATTCATTTTTGTAATAGTATTTTTTATATCATCACAATATTTTTTTATTTCTTGATTATCAAGATTTCCATTTTTTAATCTGTTAAAATCTATTGGTGCAATTCCTAATTCCCAATATATATTATTTTTATCTTTTATTAACATATCTGCGTATGCCCAATCTTGCTTTGTTTTTAATATTGCAATTTCAAGACCATCATAGACTATTCTTGAAATAACTTTATTTTTATTTTCTAACTCATTATCTTCTATACACCAAACATTTGCTATTTCATTTTTTATAAGCATATAAAATTCCACCACCTTTATAAAGATTTGCCCTTATTTTTATCTTTACTTTTCTGTTTTTCTTCTTTTATCATTTCTTCAACTAACAATAGTTTTTTGTTTTCTATTTTCCATTCATTAACATATTCTTCTTTGGGTTGTGTCATTAAATAATTCGTAGAATAGCATAAAATGTTGTGTTCTATATTCTGTTTTAATTCTGTTAATATGCTTAATTTTGTTATTCTAATTTCATCTTTTGTAGAAAATTTTTCCTCCAATTTTTCTTTTGCACTCTTTGGAAAATACTCATTAAATTTTTTGTCTAAAATTTCTAAAATTTCATTATCTGTCAAATCTAATCTAAACCATTTCAAGTCAGTATCTACTTCATCATTCCAATTATTATCTTCATCTTTTATTCCGTATTCAATACTTGCTTTTCCATTATTATAATGAAGTTCAACGCATTTACCATTTTCTATCACTCTTGCGATCGTAAAATAATTCTTATCATCTAGTTCAGACATCTTTGTTATTGTTTCTATTACTGATTCTTCCATATTTTTATTTATAATCTCCTTTCTATAATCCCATCATCTCTCGTACTACTCTGTCTGATGCTTTTACTGTTCCTACTAGGATTAGCATATTGAATACTAATTCTCCTATATAACTCCATACTTGATTAACAACTTGTGCTGATGTGTCAATAGTTGGTGGCGAACTTGCAAAAAATGAAAATATAATACACGCTAATACAATAATCGCACCCTCTAAACATACTGCACAATAGCTTTTTATAAAACTCTTTCCTACTTGTTGGCTTGGCTCTCCTGCAAATGTTGATAATGGTATTGGTGCTATTGCTGTATATAAATACATCTTAAAGAATCTTCCATATACAGTTAAAATTACGATAAAAGATAATACCATTATGAACAATACGCCAATTATAGCAACTGCCCATAATGGTATGCTTTCAAAAAAGCCACACGATTCAATAGCTGTTATCATTTCTTGTGGTAATGCCGTTTTTAGTTCACTACCTAAACCTGCTGTTTCCATTATTGTTTGTACTACTCCCTGCACTATTTTAAAAATAGACAACATTAGTTCAAGTCCATAAGTTATTACTGCTTTTGATAATACAAATCTTATAAATAATTTTAATACTTGTTCTGGCTTTTTTACTTCTGCAAAACTTCCGACAAGTTTTCACTATTCCTACCAAAAAGAATATTACCAGTAATGCTAACCCTATTGCTTGTAATGCTCCATTTATTCCTACAATAACATTCCATATAGTACCACCTTTAAATTCACTCGGACTTTGTGTAATTAGTGTCCATACTTCATTCAATTTACTATTCCAGGTATCTAATCCAAATTGTAAAACGCCTACAACCCAATTATCAGACATTTTTTCCACCTCCTTTGCTAATAATTTCGTTATTTATTCGCCTAATAGCAGTTTCATAATATTCTAAATCTATTTCAAAGCCTATATAATTTCGTTCTTCTTTTATACAAGCTATAGCTGTGCTTCCACTACCGATACAACTATCTAAAATTAAATCATTTTTATTAGAATAAGTTTTTATTAAAAATTCTAATAACTCTACTGGCTTTTCTGTTGGGTGTTTACTAATAGATGGGTGTACCTTTTTAAATTCTAAAATACTTGTTGGGTATTTTTCTATACTTCCTTTTCTTGTATCTTCTTGTAGTTTAAATCTTCCATAATTATTATTTATAAAACTTTTATCCATATAATTTTTTCCTTTTCCGTGTAATGCTTTTCCTATTGTAAATTGTGGGTTATATGTTGGCTGTTTTTTTATAAAATACTGCTATTTGTTCGTGTTTTCTTAATGGCTGTCTATTTGCATTTAAAAAACCACTTGTCAAAATTTTATTCCACACTAAATCGTATCTAAATAATTTTCTATTACTATTTACTAAATCAATATAGAACTTGCCTTGTGCAAATAATAATATACAACCATTGTCTTTTATAATTCTTTCATATTCTGTCCATAACATATCTAGGGGTATTTTTTTATCTTTTTTATTTGCTGTTATACCGATATGGTAAATCAGATAAAATTAAGTCTATTGACTTATCTTCTATTTTTCTCATACCTGTAATACAATCCTCATTGTAAATCTTATTTATTTCTAACATCTTACTACCTCTTTTTGAAAGTTAAAGGACAAGCCCACATTTGAACTTGTCCCTTAATTATTTCGTTTTAGCCACCTGTAATAAGGTCTAATATTTCTTTTGCAAAAGTGATTATTACTCCTCCTGCTAATGTTAAAAAGCCATTTGCTCTTTGACTTGCATCGTGGCTTTTTAATGCTAAACCAACTTGCACAATACCCCAACCTAATAGTATCATTCCTATTGCTCTTATAATTCCAAATATAAATGTTGATAAATTATTTATAACAGTAAGTGGATCATCTGCTCCAAATACTGTACTCACTTGCGTTATAGTTAGTGCAAATACTGCTCCTAACACTAAACTTGTCCTCTTTAATATTTTATTTTTTTTTGTTTTATTCATTATCTTGTTTTTTTCTTTCATTTTCATATTCCTCCATTAAAATATAATTTTCTATATCTTCTTCCGAAAGAAGTTCATAAGTTATATTTTTTACTTCTTTCATTTCTTTTGTATCTTGCAAATTCTTTATTTCTTCTAATCCTAATAACGATACTGTTCCTATTGCCCTGTCCACTACTCCGTGTTCATATTCTTTGCCCTCTCCATCTGCAGTATATTTTACATTTGGGTGTTTCATAATGTCATATTTCAAGTCTATAACTGGCTTTTCTCCTCTTATTAAGACTATTGCTTTATCATTATCTAGCATTCTAACTTCATCTGCTGTCAATAATTCTCTACCTGTCTGTTGAAAATTAGTTGAATAATTGCCACTATGTCCTGTCGATTTGCCATAAGTGTTAGTATCAATCGTAGATTTGCCGTAAAAGTTCACTAAAAAACTTGTGTGATGTTTGTTCATTTCCGTCCGAAGATAAACAAGTTCATCACAATTTCCGTACAATACTCTCCCATTGTTTCTCAAATAATGCTTTTAATTGTGATAAATTTTGCAAAATTATTGATACAAATACATTTCTGGAACGCATAACACTTAATATTTTTTCAAAGTCATCTGGAAGTGCAACATTTGCAAACTCGTCCATTAAGAAATGAACTGGTATAGGTAATGCACCTTTGAATTTATTATCTGCTCTATAAAAAGCATTTTGAAAAATTTGTGTATATAATATGCTAACTAAAAAATTGTAAGAAGTATGTGTATCTGGTATTACAGCAAAAACTGCAATTTTTTCTTCTCCTATTTTCTCTAATTCCATTTCATCTGTCATTGTTATTCCTGCTATTTCATCAAGATTAAATTTTTCAAGTCTTGAAGATAATGTAACTTGAATTGACTTTAATGTTCTTCCTGCTCCGACTATGATAATCTTTGTAATACTTAACTGCTATGTGATTTGGGTTTCTATGTTCTAGTCTTTTAAATAGAATATCAAGTGGACTTTCATAATCTTCATCATCTTCTTTTGGCTTTCCTGCTCTTAACATTTCTCCAACAGTTGCAAAGTTTTGCTCATCTTCTGGTGCTTCATATTTAAGATAAAATATCAATGCTGATAATAACATTTGTGCAGTAATGTCCCAAAAAGGATCTGACGAATTACTACCTTTTGGAGTTGTACTTTTAAATAAATTTGCTACTAACTTTTGCACATCATTATCATCTTGCATATACTTGAAAGGGTTATAACAATGACTTAATTTTGGTGTTACTAAATCTAATACTTTTACTTTATAACCCTCTTTTTCTAGTAAGTGTCCAGTATCTCTCAAAATTTCGCCTTTTGGGTCTAATATTACATAGGAACAATTACATTGCATAATATTTGGCTTAACAAAAAATCTTGTTTTCCCTGCACCGACTTCCACCACAAACTAAAGTATTCAAATTTCTTCTGTGTTTTTGTGCTTTTAATCCTATGTTTATGTTTTGTGTTAATATCTTGTTTTTATTTATAGGCTTTTGCATATATTTCTTATTTATTTGTTTGGCTACACCCCATATTGCAGAGCCGTATTCTTCGCCTCGTCTATAATTTCTCCTGGTCGATAGATATATACCTATGCCCAAAATATATGCAAACAAAAAAATAAGAACAGTTTTTAAACTATTCTTACATAACTCTATTTCAAATGGTGTACTCATTTTTTGGGGTAGATTTTTAATTATCTCTACAATTCCACCATCTACATAAGGTGCTGTTAATAAAGCAATCCATATTATTACTATTCCTATAAAACAATATAACACAATATTGCTTTTATCTTTCATCTCTATTGTCCTTTTTAAATAAAGATTTCTTTTTTGATGGGGCGTTTATAATTTTTTCTAATATTTCGTTTATAAATTGTGTATCTTCATTTTTACTTATCATATCAGTTCTTTTTTCATTTATTATATTTACTACGGCTCTATGTTCATATTCATCTAACTCTGCTACTCTTTTTTCTTCGCTCATTTTTCGCCTACCTTTCTGGAACTGATTTGTTCTTTTCCTTATTATTTATCTCAAAATGCTGATATATTTTTGTATCAATACTTTCAAAATTGCCTCTTATTATATTTAATTCTCCTCTTACTCCTTTTGGCTCTTTTTGATTTGTTAATTCTTCTGGTAAATTGCTAAAGTCAAAACCAGAAACATCAATTCCGTATTTTTCACATAACATATATGAAATACAATAGCTTCTAAAATTTTTTATATCGCTATTTTCTTCATCTTTCATTTCAATATTTCCTAGTTCCTGGAATAATGTTTGAAATAGTAATTCTCTGTCCATACCTTTACATACATATAATACATTTTCATCTCTATTATATTCAGAGCCTAATGTTCCATTTGGTAATTTATCTACTGATTTTCTTGGTACTTCACAATCACTTATAATCGCTTCTAATAATTTTCTATCATCATATTTTTTTACTATTTCTTCTTTTGGTGCATTAGTTTGTGTTATATCATATACTTCTTTTGGATTATAATATATTCTATTATTAGATTTGTTAGGCTCTAATATTTTTATACTTTTAGCATTCGATATTAGTTCTATACCGATTTCATTCCACGAACTTTCATCTTTTATTCGTGTACTATTTGGTGCTTTTTCTAATAAAACTAAACAATTTCCAACGGAATGTTTTGAGAATCTACTTTGTATATCAAGATATTGTTTAAATTTTTTACTATCATTTCCTACAATAGTTGCCATTCTGTCCATAGTATCATAAATTGCTTGTCTATCTTGGTCTTGTTGCTGTTTCCAATTATTCTTTTTTTCTTGCCAATTACTTTTATTCTTATATCTATTAGTTGAATAATTATTACGATTACTATTTGTTCTATATTTGTTTTGATTTTTCGTATAATTCTTATTAGTTGAATAATTATTTGTTTTATTATTTGTACCTAAAATTTCATCAACTTCATTCATTTCTACTTGCTCCTTTCTTTTCGTCTTTTTCTTCTTCCATTTCTATTAGAATTATCTAAATGCTTTGGCTCTTTGAAATGTTTTCCTTTATTGCTTTCTTTGTTTTGCTTTTTTTCTTGTTTTTGTTTTTCTTTTGTTGCTGAACTATTTATTTGAACATCTTGTTTTCCCATTTGTTCTTGTTTTTCTTTTGCTTCCAATTCCTCTGCTATTTCTTTTAGTTCTTGTTTTACGGATTTCTTTTCATCTGCTTTAGAATTGTCCACTTTGCCTTTTGATTTGGTATTTAAGGAACTCTCTAACTGACTCTTTCCCTCCGTATCTTTTGTATCATTACTGGGTGTTTCTATTTGTTCTTCTTTTGCAACAGGCATAATATCATCAATAAACTGTTCATCTTCTGTTTTTACCTGTTCTACTTTTTCTACTGAATTTTGTTTAGCTTGTTTTTCTAATTCTAAATCTCTTTCAATAGATGCAATATCTCTAAAGTTAAATCTTTGTGCTATTCTATTCATTTTTGAAGCATCTTCTTCTCTTACCATAATATCAACCATTCCGTCAATTTTAGAATTTTTCTTATCTGCTAATGCACAATATAAAACTCCATACTTTTTAGCTTCTTGTGAGAATTTTTTTAAATCTTCTGCTCTTATTGTAAATATTTTTAATGGCTTACCTGTTTTTAGCATATTTGTTAGTCTTGTTTTTCCTTTTGTCTGTTGTTTATCTTTCATTATCGTATAAATCATAACAGCCATATTTTTTGCACCTGCACCTGCAATTTTAAATGCTACTTCCATTCCCTCCAAAGTTAATCTAACTACTTCTTCTGCTGAATCTGATGAGTTCATTTTTGAATTTCTCCTTTCTTTTTATTTTTTTCATTTTCATTTTCTTTTTCCTGGATTTCTTTAATATTAGTTTTTATCTTTTGATTTTGTTCTTCAATTTTTTGACAATAGACCACCTCCTGTTTTAAATAATTTATCTTGTCAGTTAGAACTAAAATATCATCACAAAGTTTTTGTCTTTTTTCTGTATTTGTTTCCTTTTCTCTTTTTCTTCTTAATGATTTTCTGTTTTGCATTACATTTTTTAGTTCATCTGTTACAAGATTTTTATATGAAAAAAGCTCCTTTGTAGTTTTAATTTTATTTCTACAAAGGAACTGTATTTCGCTAGATATTTCGTCCATCTTTTTTATTTCTTTTCGCATTTCTGGACTAATCTTTACTCTATTTTGTTTTGTTTTTGGAAAAACTTTTAATATATAACAATAATGAAGATATAATCTATATAAACTGCCACGATCAACTTGAATTTTTATAGTTTTTGCTTTTGCTGTATATCTTCTTATTTTTCTATATTCTTCTGGAAAAGGTATTCTTGGAATTTCACTATTCATAATTCTTTCATTTATATTTGCAATACTATATTCCATTCCAAAACTTCTTTCTATTCTAATATTTCTTTTATATGGTGGTCTGCATAAACTTATTTTATTTGCTCTAATTGTTATTGTATAGCCCATTTTTTCTAAAATAGTTTGAAAATTTTTATAAGAATATGCTTGTTTTATTGCAAAATCTACATCTTCTTTTGTTGTTGTATAATAATCACTTTTTTGAATATATGAATTATAATATTTTGTATAATCTATGTTGTGTTTTCCACACGGTTTTTCTTCAATTACACTCAAATTATATTCTCGGCATAAATCATCTGATGTTTTTCTCATCATAGCATAATTTTCTCTGTTATTTATATATTTTTTTCCATCTACAAAAGAAACAGAATTTAAAATAAAATGATTATGAAAGTGTTTTGTATTAAGGTGTGTCGATACTAATACTTCGTATTTATCTCCCCATAATTCTTCAGCTAGTTTTACCCCTATTTCGTGTGCTTGTTTTGCTGTTACTTCTCCCTCTGCAAATGATTGAAAACCGTGATATGCTAAAATTCCTTTTTCTTTTCCAAAATGTTTTTTTGTTAAAATCATATCTTGTAATGCAGTTTGTGCAGTACAATTTATTCCTGTAACATAGAATTGTTTTTCTGTTTTAAAATCTGCTTTTGCATACTCTATTGCATTGTGTAAACTTTTATATGCTTCTTCTCCGTATTCTTCATTTTTAGTCTTTTCAATATTAGTTGTATAACTTATGACTTTATCAAGTCTAGTTTCAACTTTCCATAAACTTGTTGTTGCCATTGTTTTTACCTCATAAATATTTTTGTTTAATTTCTAATCTAAACTTTCTCCATTCTTGTATTTCTTTATTTAATATTCTTTCATCAATAAAGTCTTTATGATATAGTAATCTTTCAAGTTCGTCTAATGTTCTCATAAAGTTTCCCATTTTCTTTGTTGTAAGTTCATAAAAATTTTTATCTGGCTTTTCTTTTATTTCACAACCAAGTGCTGAATCTCGCATAAAAGTAGAAATATTTTTTCCTACTATTTCTGCTCGTCTTTTTATTTTATCTTTTTCTTCAAAATTTACCCTTATTGGTATAATAAAATCTCTTGGCTCATTTTTCAATTTTTTTGCTCCTTTCATTTTGATTTCAACGGGGATTGGGGTGTCCCCATAAATAACAAATGTGTATATACATTTGTCTTGCTTGTTAGGACATAAAATTTATTTTTATGTGTGAAAATATTTTATATATTTTTTTCTAAATTCGTCATCATTTTGTTCAATTTTTGTTAAAATTTCTTTGATATTTTCTAAATTTTTCATATCATTTTTGCTTCTTATTTTTTCTAAAATAATGTCATAATCTATTTTTTTATCTTTTGATTTTTCAAATATTTCTCTATCTCCTAATTCTAAAAACTCTAACAATTTTGTTAGTGCTTCTTTGTAATTATTTGCTTTTAATTCTATGGTATTTGTTATTATTTTTTTTACTGTAAATCTATAAGTTTTCATTTATTATCTTGTCCTTTCTTTGTTAAAATTTTTATTTTTTATAGGTGTAATTCCTAGTAAATCACATAAATATTCGTTATAATCTTTTCCGTTTTTTAGGTGGTCTATCTATAATTTCATACTTATCTGACATAACAGTTTTTAATGCTTTTGTTGCATTTCTTCCTGCTTCATCGCTATCTAAACATAGATATATTTTTGTTATTTCTTGATGTTTTTTTAAGTAATTTTCTATTGCAATAGGTACTTTACTCTCTTTTAAAACCTTTGCAGGTTGATAAACTCCTGCTAATGAAATCATTGTTTTATCTTGCCAATCTTGACCATATAATTTAAAAAGGGTTGCATAAGATAATAAATCTATTGCACCCTCAAATATAAATATTTTATCTGTTTTTTCTTTACTTTCTAATCTAAAAGAATACATTTTATTGCTACCTGTTGCGTCATTTTTGAATTTACTTTCATTTGTTGCTCTGCACCCTGCATATTTTGCATTTCCCATTTCATCATAACCTACGAACACTACATTATGATAGTGTTTTTCTTCATAAATTAAATGTTTTTCTATACATTTTTGTATAATTTCTTCATCAATTCCTCTTGATTTTAGATATTGTTTTACTCTGTTTTCATTATCGTTTTTCTCTGGTAGAATTAAAGATACATTATTATTTTTTTCTTGTTTTTCTACAAATATTGGAGTTCTAATTTTCATTTTATCTAATATGAATCGTGCATTCTTTGGAAATGTCATATTTTGTGTTTTTTCTAAAAAATCCATAGCATTTCTACCACCAATACCTACTGAACACCAATTCCAAAAACCATTTGACATTTTCAAACTATCGTGTGTTTTGGTACAATATTGTGTTCTAGTTTCTCTTACAACCTCCTCTGGATAATAGGTTTTAAGAAATGTTAGTAAGTCAATTTCTCTTGCCTTTTTTACTAATTCTGGTGGAACATAATCTTCTTTCATATCTATCTACTTTCTTTACTTTTTATATTTTTTTCTTTTTCATATTCTTTTACTACTATGTCTATTGTATCGTCCATTGTATATGAAATTTCCTCTCCTAATCTACCATCGGAATTTCTCCAATCTTCATAAAATTCTGATAATAAGTTATCTTCTTTTAATAATGCTTTTAGTTCATCTTCATCTAAATTTTTTTCTTTTATTTCGCCTATTATTTCTCTTTTTACAGTTAATTCATAGGCACTTTCTAATATTTCATCTACTGTTTTTTGTTTTAATTTTTGTTCAAAATCTTCAAGTTCTGTTTCTAATTTTTCAAATAATTTTTCTTTTAATTCTTCTGTTTTTTCCATTTTATTGCCTCCTCTCTCATTTTCTTTTTCAAGTTCTTTTAACATTTTTTCCTGTACTAATTTTAGGTCATTACTAAAAAAATATTTGTCTTTGTAGCTTTTGTAATAGACTTTGTTTTCAAAAAAACTTACTATTCTTTCAAGTTCCATTTCAATGCCACTTGTAAAATACATATTTTCTCTATCTTTATCTTGTGGATTATAATTTATACTTGGAATAGTATATTCTTTCAAAAAAATCTTACCGTTATTTTGGCTTATTTCTTCTTTCAAATCTTGATAAATTTTACTAAAGATCTGCTCTGTTTTTGTTTTCATATTTTTCCTTTCCAACAAAAAAAAGAGATATAAACTTATAAAAATTTATATCTCCTCTTGTTTATATTTTATTATTTTTTAATTATTCCATTCATATTCTGATGTTAGATTCTCTGGTATATTTGTTGTATTTTGTTCTTTGAAAAGCATAGCTTCTCCATTTGAATAAGATATTAACCACTCATCTTGTGAATATTGTTTAAAAGTATATATTTCATCTGTTTTATCATCTCCAATATAGCCTAAATAACTACCTCTTTTTGTTGGGTTTATTGCTGAATATGGTACATATCTTTTATCTTTATTTATTATATATCTATAATCTTCCGTTTTAGATGCTTCATATATTATTGGATTTGACTTGTCAAAGTTGTTCTGCATTTTTATTATAACAATTGCTCCAATAATAATCAAAATAATTGCACAAACTGCTATTACTACTTTTTTGTTCATTACATCATCTCCCTTTTTGTTTTTCATATATAATTATCTGCTCTATAACTTGTAATTTGTATTATATATATAGTCTTAAACTATATACTATTACTAATATTACTGCAAATAATAAACTATAAACACTATTTTTAGGTTTCGTATATAAAACTGTCATTGTTCCTAAAAATAATAATGTGTCTATTGTACTTTTAAAATAAAAATACCAAATTCCAACACTAAAAGATTCTTTCAACATTACTGCTAATATTACACTAGAAATTATAATTGAAATTTTGTTATTTCCTTTTGCATACCAACAAATAAATGCAAGTATTGGAGTTATAGCAGTTATTCCATACCAAATCACCATATAACTTTTAGGATTAAAACCACTAAATATAATTGTATATAGATGGTAACTTACTGTCATACCTACAAAAAATAAAAATACATTTAAACCTGCTCTTAATGGTGTTTTGCTAAAAACAGAAATAGTGATTGCTAAAAATATCCATATTCCAACATAAGAAAAGACATTTCTTAAATCTAATATTCCTAGTATATGTTGCCACCATATTTCATCATTGATAGCGAGGTTATCTAACCATTTGGAAAACACACCTAAAATTATACCTAATAATAGTATCAATAAACTATATATAATCTTTTTAGATATTTTTATATCTTTATTAGGTTTTCTAATACTATCAAGCCACTCTTTCATTGAGAACCTCCTTTAAAATAACATCTCCTTTACAAATTACTAACATAAATTGTAAGTTTCATTACTTTTTACTTTGTAAATTTTTGCAAGTTTCAATTACAATTTCTTTTAATACTTCTTTATTATCTATATCATCAACTAAATACATAGGTTTTGCACTTTCATAAGGTATTTGTTCTTGCATATCATATTTTTTATTACTATTTACTATCTTCACAAGTAACCTATTATCGTATATTCCACCAAACAATATTCCATTATAATAAAGTAAATATTCTCCCATCATTGATTTGCAAGTAATAGTATTTAATAAATTTAATTGTTCCAATACAAAATCTCTATACTCTTTTGTTGTAGCCATATAATCACACTCCTAAATTGTAATTTATTTTATTTTCTTTATAGGATGTCTTACTACTGTTTTTAACTTACTAACATCACATTTTCTCGGATCACTTAAATATATTTCGTGATGGTATCTTGTATCAGTTATATCTAAATCATATCCTTTTTCTTTCATATATTCGTGCATTAAATTAACTGTTGTTGGCTCATCATCATAACTGCCAATGTGCATACATTGAACGCATACTCCCTCATCATAAGTTAAAAATTCAACTCTTGAAAAATCTTGTTTTTTCTTTTTAGTTGCTTCTTCAATAGCCCAATCAAAGTCTGCTTTTGTTACAAAGTCTGGTAATCTAATAATAGATATAAAGTGCATAGCATTTTTATTATTATAATCAATACTGCCTTTTAATCCATCTTGCCACCAAAATCCTTCAAGTGGTGGAACAACATATTCAAAGAATCCATCTATTTTATGAGTTCCTTTATAACTCATCTTTATTGTATAAGCCACTCCGTATAATAAACCTATTGTATTTTGATAATCTCCATTTTCCTCGTTAGGGTTTCCTGTTCCTCTTACTGCAATATAATTCATTTTTGGTATTTCAACAATACTAGGTTTATTTTTAGGCATATAATATTCTTTATATTCTTTTTTAAAGTCAAACGCCATAATTAACATCTCCAATCTAAATAAAAAATTACTATTTGTTGTTAGAATTATACAATAAAGGACAGATAATTTCAAGTTATCTGCCTTTATAAAAGTTTTAAAAATTTATAACTTCTTTCATTCCTAATTTAAAACATAGCTTTTTTTCCATACTTCCCATTTCTATATCAATATCTCTTAATTTACAAAGTGCTTTCATTTCATCTTTATTTAATTCAATAGGTTTCATATCTTCAAAAACTTCCACAGCATTAGGGTACTTTTCTGCTATTTCACTATATTTTTTTCTTAATTCCTTATATTCTTTTGTTTCAAATGTATATTTTCTTTTTTGTTCTTCTATATATTCTGATAAGTCATCATTATAAGAATCTAAAAGTGTGTCAGTTTCTTCTAATTGCATTTTCTTTTCAAAAAATTCATTTCTTATTTTTTCTCTATCAATCATTCCTAATTTAAAATATGCACAACCCCAAAATTCAATTTGTTTGCTATATGTATTGTCATATTTTTTAAAAATTTCTATTGCTGTATCGTAATCTTTTTTATTTTGAATTACTTTTTCCAGGAAGTTGATTAGTTCTTGCTCCAAATCGCATACATTCGATTCAATATCTTTGATTTCTTTTTCACTATCATATACACACTTTTCAAAATCCTCCTTTCTATATTCATACATCTGATTTAGAATTGGCTTATTCAATAATTCTTCCATTTCTTTCTACCTCCTGCAAGTAATTTTAGCAAAATACTTGTAAGAAAAGAATTGTGCAAATTATTTTTTTATACATTTGACAAAAAAAGAGCAATATTTTGTAAATATCACTCTTATAACATTATATTTCTATATCATCTAATTCTGATAATTCACTACTCATAGGTGCTTTATTTATTGTATCTAATAATGAATGTTGCTTTCCTATATTTGTTACATCTATTTGCTCCACACAATTTCTTAACCATTTTAATTCCATAGACATATTTTGAATTATCGCAAAAATTTTGCCATCACTTAAAGAATTTTTTGAAATATATCCAGATCCTTGCCTATGTTCAAAATCATTCTTTTGTAAAAATCTTTTTATTTCTGCGTATGCTGTTGGCGAATGTTTACCTGTATATTCTTCATATTTTTTTGTGTCTAAATCAAAATTTAATGCTTTTCTCATTTTATATATTACTCCCTTTTAAGAATTTACAGCTTTTACTTCATAATAACTTTGCAAACAATCTTCTTTTTGTTCTCCTAGTCCATCTCCTTCATCTACATACCAATACCATTCTTTAATTACTTTTAAAAACCAACTCGTATATGGAAATCTTGCTGTAGCTCCAAAAGCATTCCAATCATCTTCTGAGCCCTCAAATACACCTTTTTCTATTTCTTTTATAGTATTGCTATTATAACTATCGAAATGTTTTCTTATAGCATTTAAGCATTGTTCTTCTTTATAACCAGAACTTTCTAATCGCTCTTTATCAAATATAAATACCATTTTCATAGTTTTTAATTCCTTTCTTTTCAATACAATACTATTATAACACTAAAAAGAAAAAAATACTACTAAAAAATCAAATTTTATCTAAAATCATCATCATCTTTATCATAGTCATATTCATACTCTTTATTGTCTATTTTTTCTTCTTCCTGTTCTTCTTGTTCGTCATCTAGTATTTCACTTTCTTCTTTGTCATTGATTTCCAATTCTTTATTTACCTCATTTAATCTTTTTGTTTTTTCTTGTAATTCTTGTTCTTTATCAAACGGAACTTTTACATCTTCTTTAGCATTTTTAAATTGTTGTTTTAAATCTTGTACTTTAATTTTTGTTTTTTCTACTGTTTTTTCCATTTCAGCAAGTACATTATCAATTCTTGTTATATTTCCATAGACATCCTTTCCTAACTCAACAGTATATAATGAATTGTTTTTTAATTTCAAAACAAAATCTCCAAACTCAATTCCAAGATACATTTTCATACCTCTATATGTTCCTATTTCTTCTTGTTCTGGCTCTGTTTTGTTTTTACATATTTCCAGAATCATATTTCCTGCAGTTTCTTTTTCATCATATTGTTTTCCTTTTAAAATCATAGGAGAAAATTTATTATCTTCGCTTGTAATAGTATTCTCTTTTACTATTTGAATATCTTTTTCTATATTAGTAATTAAAGTTTCATTTTGTTTTATTTCAACAGGATAATATTTTACTATTGCATCTTCAAGTGCATAAATTTGGCTTAAATAACTTTGTTTTAATAATTTTAATTTTGATACTTCTGCATCTAAATTAGTCTTTTCTATTATCAATGGATTTCCTGCAGCCAACGCTTTAATCTCTGCATAAGAAAGTGCTTTTTCATCAATATCTTCTGCCGAACGGACTATTGATTTTGATGTCATTATTTGTGAAATAAATCTTTGCTTATTTTCAACTAACTGATAAAGATATGCGTCAAAAGTTCCCTCTGTTACATAGGTATATACATCAATTTCATCATTTTCATTTCCCTGTCTTATTCCGTCTGCCGATTTCTTTGTGTTAAATCAGCAGGTCGCCACGGACAATCAAGATGATGTATTGCTTTTATCTTTGTTTGGACATTTGTACCTGCACCCATTTTATTAGTTGACCCCATTAGAACTCTTACTTGTCCTGTTCTAACTTTTGCAAATAACTCTTTCTTTCTAGCTTCTGTATTTGCATCGTGAATAAATGCTATTTCATTTTCTGGTATTCCTTTTGCTATCAATTTTCTTTTTAAATCTGTATATACATCAGTAAATGGTCTTTCTTTTAGTTGCCATTTGCCGTCTATTTCTTCCATTTCATAAGGATTATCTTCTGCATTTAAAGTTTTTGGAGTTGATAAATCACAAAATACTAATTGTGTTGATTTCTTATCTTTATTATTTTCCCATATTTCATATATAGTATTAGCACATATATTAACTTTGCTATCTTCAAAGTCTGGTAGCATTTCATTTAAAATTCTTTGGTCTAGTGCTAGTTTTCTTCCCTCATTTGTGATTTTTAACATATTATCTTCTTTTGCATTTACTTGTCTTTTTCTAATAGCTTCTGCTCTTTTTCCTAGTCCTTCAACCATTTCTTTTTGTATATTACTTGGCTTTACTGCAATATTATGAAAGTTTGCTTTTGGTACTGGTAAGTTTAAAGTTTCTGCTGTCTGTATATCTGCAATTTCTTTGAACATAGCCATAAGTTCTGGTAGATTATAAAATTTTGCAAATCTTGTTTTTGCACGATACCCAGTTCCCTCTGGCGATAGTTCTATCGCTGTTACTGTTTCTCCAAAAGTAGAAGCCCAAGAATCAAATTGTAGTAAATCTCTTTCTTCTAAAGCATTATATTGTAAATACCTCTGCATTGTATACATTTCTACCATTGAATTAGATATTGGTGTACCAGTAGCAAATACAATTCCTTTTCCCCCAGTTAGTTCATCTAAATATTGACATTTCATAAATAAGTCAGAGCTTTTTTGTGCTTCACTTTGTGCAATTCCACCTACATTACGCATTTTAGTAAATAAAAACAAGTTTTTAAAATAATGTGCTTCATCAACAAAAATTCTATCACAACCTAATTGTTCAAATGTTATTACATTGTCCTTTTTACTTTGGTCATTTAGCTTTTTTAGTTTTTCTTCTAGTTTTTCCCTGCTTTTTACTAATTGTTTTATTGTATAGTTTTCTCCATCATTATTTTTTAAGTCATCTATTCCTATTGTCAAATCACTTATTTGTCTTTCTAATATTTTTTCTTGTCTTTCTTTTGACATTGGGATTTTTTCAAATTGACTATGTCCTATAATTATCGCATCGTATTCTCCTGTTGCTATTTTTGAGCAGAACTTTTTACGATTATTAGTAGCAAAGTCTTTTTTAGTTGCTACTAATATATTAGCTGATGGATAAAGTTGCAAAAATTCACTTGCAAATTGTTCTATTATATGATTTGGAACAACAAATAAAGACTTGTTACAAAGTCCAAGTCTTTTTGACTCCATAGCACCTGCTACCATTTCAAATGTCTTACCTGCTCCGTACTTCGTGTGCTAATAATGTATTCCCACCATATAGAATGTGAGCTATAGCATTAACTTGATGTTTTCTTAAAGATATTTCTGGATTTATTCCACCAAAAGTTATATATTGTCCGTCATATTCTCTTGGTCTAATATTATTGAATTTTTCATTATATGATTTTACTAATCTTTCTCGTCTTGCTTGATCTTTCCATATCCATTCTTCAAATTTACTTTTTATTAGTTCTTGTTTTGCTTGGGCTATTGCTGTTTCTTTAGTGTTCAATACTTTTTGCTCTTTTCCGTCCATATCAATAACTGTGTCAAATATTCGTATATCTTTTAGATTCAATGTAGTTTCTATTATTCTATAAGCATTTGCTCTTGCTGTTCCATAAGTGTTTATTGCTTTTATATTTCCAGTATCTTCACTTTTTCCACTTATATTCCATTGTGATGTATAATCAGAATAATTAACACTTATATAATTTCTTTTATGTTCGCTTGTTTCTAATAATTCAAACATAAATTCTTCAATATCTGATGGTGGAATCCAGGTTGCACCTAATCTAACACTTATTTCACTTGCAGATAAATCTTTTATTTTTACTTTTTCTAATGCTTCTACATTTACTTGATATTCTGGATTACTTTCAGCAAATCTTTGTGCAATTTTTAACTTTTCTCTTACATTTCCAGAAAGATACTCGTCTGCAGTAACATATTGTTCACTTATAGGGTCTTTATATATACTGCCCTCTAAATCTTGTATTAGTTCTTCTTGTGTCTTTCCAGTTAGTTGTTTCATATATTCTATATCTACTCTGGCTTTTTCTGATATAGATAGAATTAAAGCATCTATACTATTGTCTGCTTTTGATATTACTTTATTAGGCTTAATTGTTCTTTTTGTAAACATATCTGCTTTTCTAACAAATTGTTTATTTTCATTTATTATTTCTAATGAACAAAGTAAATAATAGCTACTATCTTCCGAAAATGCTCTTTCATTTGTTCTACTATTTATTAGACCATAATTTTTTACAAAATTATCATATAAACCATTTAGTCTTGCTTGTAATTGTCTTACTTCGTCATCAGAGCCATCATCTAATTGAACTTCAATTAAGTTTCTAACACAATCACGAATAGCTATCATACTCTTTATTCTGTTAATTGATGTTACAGGTAATTCTTGTAAATACATTTGACTGTTTTCTCTATAATATACTTGCTCATCAACTATTGTATATGAGAAGTTTCTTACACTTGGGTCAGCAGGAATACTTTTTTCTTCTTCATCTATAATGTCTATCTGATAATCTTCTATTTCAGCATTTAAGTTTTCTATTGCATTATTTAATAAATCTTCTAAATTTACATTTTCACAAGGCTTACAAGCATAATCTTTTCCATATTGAGTTGTTATTTCCTCCATATTTCCTAAAATCATTTCTGGGTGGTCTATAAAATACTTATTCATTCTTATTCCATCTTCTGTTGTATCTAAATGTACCCAATCATCTTCTATGTCTGTTACTTTATCTCTCTTTTTCAAAAATATAATATCAGTTGTTACTTGCGTTCCTGCATTTTTCTTGAATGTAGTATTTGGTAATCTTATAGCACCTATAAGTTCTGCTCTTTGACAAATGTATCGTCTTGTACTATCATTTTCTTTGTCTAGTGTTCCTTTACTAGAAATAAATGCTATTACCCCATTTGGTCTAACTTTATCTAATGTTTTTGCAAAGAAATAATCGTGAAGTACAAATTTGTGCTTATCATATCTTCGATCATAAGGTTTCAAATCATCAAATGGTACATTTCCAACAGCAACATCAAAAAATGAATCTGGAAGTTCTACATCTTGATAGCCTTTTACTGCTATTGTATTTTTTTGATATAACTGTCCTGCTATTCTTCCAGATATGCTATCAATTTCAACTCCATACATTTTGCATTCATCTAAAATATCTGGAAGCATACCCATAAAATTTCCTACACCGACAGCTAGGCTCTAATATATTTCCTCTTTCTAATCCCATATTTAAAAGAGCCTTATAAATTGCTCTTATAACTACTGGTGGAGTATAAAATGCTGTTACTACTGACTTATATGCTTCTTTATATTCTTTTTCAGTTAGTAAAGACTTTAATTCCTCATATTCCTTTTTCCAATCATCAGCTTTACTATTGAATGCCTGTTGTAAACCACCCCAACCAACATATTGAGATAATATTTTTTGTTCTTCTGATGTCGCATACCTATTTTGTTCTTCGCATAATTTTAAAACTTTTATTGCTTCAATATTTTTTCTAAATTTTTCTTTTTCACTTCCAACTCCTAAATTATCATCTTGAATTTTATAATTATTTCTTTCTGATAAAGGTATTTCTGGGTGTAAATCAAAATATTCTATTTTGTTTCTGCGTTTTCTTTTTATATTTGCTTTTAAATTTTCTTCTTGTTTTGGTATTTCTTGTTCTTTTATATTCTTTTGTTCTGGGACATTTACAAGATTTTCAAGTTCTTCAATAAAACTTTGCAATTCATTGTTAAATTCATTTTCTATATCTTCTCTATCAAGCATTTCATAGAAATATTGAATTGTATCTTTTATTTTTTGAGTATCATTCAATGTATCTTCTACTTCTTGCATTGATACTTCATCTACATCATAAACATCATATTCGTTTAAAAATTTATGCAATCTTTCTGCTAATGTTTGTTCAGTAGGCTGTATTTCTTGTTCATAATTCTTAACTAATGCTTTTGCTAAATGTTTAAAATAGTCCACAACATCTGCATTGTTAAAGTCTATTTTTACTATCATATCTTTTATTGCTTTTTGTTCTTCTTTTGATGTAGCTTTTATATTATCAATTACATTTCCTAATTCAAAAATATGAAGTTGTCCATTTTCTTCTATTGTAAATGTTTCTTCTAAATCAATTCCTTTTTCTTCTATAAAGGTATCTAACCATTTGTTAAAAGAATTATCTTGTTCTGTAATATTTTGTGATTCTTCTTTTACTTTATCTTCTATTCTCTTTCCAGTTCTTAATTTATCATTTGCAGGATTTTCCTTTACTTTTTTGTCAAATTCCTCTCTTGACATTTCTTTAGTTAATAAAGGAAAAGAAGTGTCAACTAAAACGACTCTTTCATTATCAACTGTTCTTATTTCATATTCTTCTGTTGCTATATATACAATATCTCCTTTATGAAATTCATAGTATGGTAATCTTCTTTCAAGTTCTACTAATAATGCTCTTGCTTCTACTGATGTTTCATCATCATAGTCTAAATCTTCATAACTTCCTTTTAGGAAATCAATATAATCATTTATATTTTTTTCATCATCTATATCTGCTTTTAACAACTCAATATTTTGTTCTACTGTATTATCTAACGGAAAATTATTATGATATGAAACAATATCATAATTTAATAAATAATTATGCAACCTTTCAGCTAACTTATAATCTTCATCTTTTATTTGTTTTTCTGTATTATCTTCTGTTATTCCGTTTGCATCTAACCAATCATAATACTCATCTTTTTGTGTTTCGCTCAAATATCTATCAATACTGATTAGTTCTCTTATTCTTTTCTCAATTTGTTTCCAACTTAATTTTAATGTAGGTGCATTATCTCCAAAACCTTTTGATAAAGTCATTCCTTTGCTGTCATACCATTTTGAAATTCCATCTCCATTTTCACTTGTTCCACCTATTCCATATTCTTGTTTTAAAAAATTAGCATTTTCATTACTTGATAATCCTCTTGATAAATATTCATATATTCTAAATTTGCCATTTACCACTCCACTACCAATAGTCAAAGCATTGTCTATTTCTTCCTGGCTAAAAGAAAAAACAGAAGTATTTTCTACTTCTGCTATATTCTGTTTTTGTTCACTTTCAGTTGGTAACTCTTTTGTAATTTCATCATTTTTTTGTAATAAAATGTCTGATACAAAGTAATCTGTTATTTCTTCCCAATTTTTGAAACATTCTTCTGTTCTATTAAGGTATTTGCCTTTCCACATATATAGTCCATTTTCATAAGATTTATAGCCTACTCTAATGTTATTATCAATTTCATATTCAGTATAGGCTTCGCCTAGTAATTTTTTAATATATTCTTTTGAATTTTCTCTATCATTAAACCTAAAAAATACTTCTAGTGGCTCTTTAGCTTTTATAATATCTGGTGCTTCCTTTAATATTTTTTCTATTGTTTCATTGTCATCAAATGTTTTTATATTAGAATTAGAATCTGCTTTCCATATATTTTTTAATTGTATATTAGTTCTCTCGTTACTTGTTCCTCTGCTATCAATTTGTAATTGTTCATTAGTCCTGTCCACTTCATTGGGTCTTGTTCTTTCAATTTCTCTGTTGTCCCCTCTTGTTTCGCTAATTTCTCTACTATCTGTTGTACCATTTGTGTTGCTTTCTCTTGTATTTCTGTTAATTCCCTGTTCAAGTTCTTGTCCATCAATAATATTAAATAGTCTGCTTTCTTGTGATTCTTTAGGTAATGTAGCCTCATTCTTGCGTATTTGCCATTTGGTATTTTCTCTTTCTCCATTACTAGATTTGGTACTTGATAATCCCCCACTTGTTTGTATTCTATTTTCTCCATTTTCAGTTCCTCCTTTTTCTATTTCTTTATTATTAGAATACTCTTGTTTTTGATTTCTTACAAATGTACGATTTATATTTTTTTCTTGATTTTGTAGATTGACTACTGTCTTTGCAATTTCTCTTAATCCCATTTCTGCTATATCACTTATTGCAGTACCTATTGCTGTTATTATCTTATCGTTATTAAAACTTTTAATAAATGAAAATTCTTGTATATTGATTTTTTCTCTAGCATTTATTCCACATCTAGTCATTATCATATAAGAAACACTTGCCCATATTGTTAATAATGCTATATTTTCAATTTCTTTATTTGGCAAATTTTCTAATACTGTTCCTTTTTTATGTTCGTGAATAATTGACAAATAATCTTGGAGATTATCTGTTACCATAGTATAAGCATTTGCTATAATATTCTCTGCTAGACTTTCTGATTCACATTCTCCACCAAAAGTTGTTTCTAGTGTTTCTATTATTTTTTTCTCATATTCTGGCTTTACACTCCATAATTTATATGGTGTTCCTTTATAATTGTGTGTATCTGCTACATCAAAAACAAGCCTAAAAGGGTATTGACTATTATCATCTTTGGATAATACAAAAATAAATTTTGCATCTTTATTAACCCATCTGTGTACTTTTTCATTCCATTCTTCTAATTCTGCAACGGCTCTAGCTTCTGGTCTTTGTGCATAAATTAAAATTTGGTCTGCAAAGTCATATTTAAAATGCCACGAAATACTATCTAAAAATGTAAGCCAATTTTCTTCAGTTTGTGTAATACTGTTTATTGTGTCTTTATATAATTTCCTAGTTTCTACTATTTTTCCCAATTACTGCACCTCCTCCCTTATTTTGTATTAGTAAAAAACT
Source organism: uncultured Clostridia bacterium (assembly GCA_947624655.1). Lineage (GTDB taxonomy): Bacteria > Bacillota > Clostridia > TANB77 > CAG-508 > JAAWPK01. Next base: position 28,473 of record CANQLH010000001.1, read on the forward strand.
CTAATAATGTTTTGTTTTCTATTGCCTCCTGCATTAGCCATATTATTTGTATGTCTTTTATTGTTAGATTTGATAATTCTTCATCTTCATTTATTTTCTTTAATTGTGAAACCTTAATATTTAAAATATCTTTTTCACTTATGATGTTTATTTTTTTCAATTTTTGAGCTAATTTGTTTTTTTCGTTTGAACTATATTCTGCCATTTTCCACCTACTTTCAATAGTAAAAGGTGGCTACTTGTTGGCCACCCTTTTACTATTTGTTATATTATTTATTTCTTCTTTTGATAAATCCATATAATCCCATTATTGCTAATGAAATTGCTGACATTCCTGCAATTACTTTTAATAATGTTTGATTTCTATTATCACTTGTTTTTGGAGTTTCTATTGGTGCATTTTCAAATTCAAAACTATAAGCATTATCATCATTTTCTTCTATTAAGTTTCCTTTTACAAATACACCTTTATCATTTATTTCTACTTTAACAATTTCAGTAGATAGATTATAATTTGTTGGTGCTTGTAATTCTTTGATATAATATTCTCCATACCTTAAATCTTCAAACATTACAAATCCATCTTCTTTATTTGCTTGTACTTCTTTGATAAGTTTAGTGCATTCTTGATCCTCATAAATTCCAAAAGTAAATTTATCTTTTATTACTTCTTTTGTCTTACTATCTATTTTTACTACTTTAATGTCTTTCAATATAGGCATATCTTTCATTTCGATTTTTTGTGTTTCTTTATCTTCTGATACAACAAACTCGATTTCTTCTGTTAATTCGTAGCCATAAGGTGCTGTAACCTCAACTAATTTATAAGTTTTATTTTCTTCTAGTCCTCTCACTTTGTGAGGCTCTTTTGTTGATGTCCACTCATCTACAATATTATCATCTTCATCTAAAACTTTTAGTTCTGCACCCTCTAATTCTTCGCCAGTTACTAAATCTGTTTTTACTACTTCTACTACTTTGTCTATCATCACAACTTTTTGTGTTTCTTTATCATTTGTTACTGTAAATTCAATGCTAGTTGCTTTTACATATCCGTCTATTGAAATTTCTTCTGTTAGTACATAGGTTTCTCCCTCAATTAAGCCACTAACTTTATGACTTTCTGTTGTAGAAACCCATTTATCTACAATATTTTTTGTCTTTTTACTTGTTACTACTAATGTTGCACCCTCTAATTCGTTTCCTGCAATATCTTCTTTTGAAACTTCTAATACTTTATCTATCATTTCGACTTTTTGTGTTTCTTTGTCGCTTGTTACTGTAAACTCTACACTATTTGAAACCACATAGCCATCTGGTGCATAATCTTCTACTAGGGTGTATGTTTCTCCCTCTGTAAGTCCTTTAATTTTGTGTGATTCTTTTGTAGATACCCAACTGTCAACAATTTGTCCATCTTTATCAAGAACTTTTAATTCTGCACCCTCAATCTCGTTTCCTCCGATGTCTTTTTTTGACATCTCTACTACTTTATCTATCATTTTAATTGTTTGAATTTCTGATATATTTTGTACTGTAAATTGAATTTCTGTAGCTTTTACATAACCGTCTGGTGCAATTTCTTCTCTTAAAATATAAGTTTCTCCAACTTTTAGTCCCTCTATTGTATGAGCTTCTTGTGTTGATGTCCAACTATCAATAACTGTATTATTTTTATCTAATATTGTTAGTTTTGCTCCAACAAGTTCTTTTTCTCCTGTTACATCTTGTTTTGAAATTTTTATTTCAGTAGTTTTGTTTTCAATGTTTAGTTCTACAACATATTCTTTTGTTTTTGTATCAGTTTGCGTAAATACAACTTTGTGTTCTGTTTCATCTAATACTGCACCATCTATTGTTGTAAGTTCTTTTAAGTGATATTTTCCCATTGGTAAATCTGTAACTGTTAATGTTCCGTCTTTATTTAAGTTATATGTTCCTATAACTTTTCCTTTTTCATAAATGACAGAGCCATCTGCATAATCAATTACATCTTCATCTACAACTAACTCAAAAGATATTTTAGTGTAATCAATATTCTTTATTAAGGTCTTATCTACATTTTTTCTTAAATCAACTGATTTATTTAGTTTTATTGTTCCAGTTGGTTGTTGATTTTGTGCTGTTACTGTAATCCAAGCATCAAAATCTTTATCATAATTTAATGTTTTGTTTCTATTATTAACTTCAAATCTTAATTCTCCATCAAGTTGTATAAATCCTGTTGGAATTTTGATTTCTTCTACCTTATAAGTTCCTGCTTCTAATTTTGTTTCTGTTCTTGCAACACCTTTTTTATCGGTTGTCCAACTATCAAAATATTGATTTCCAACTTTACATTGTACTCTGTCCCATTCATTATTTTCATTTAATTTATATAATGAAAATGTTGCATTAGAGTATGTTACATATTTTCCTGTATCTTTATCTTTCTTTTCTAACTTAATGTAAGCCTCAAATGGTAAATCATTTTCTACTAATTCTTTAATAGGTGTTTTACTATTTCTATCTATTGTTACATAGAATTGTTCAACTGTTTCTATTTCTGGAGATGGTGTATAAGTTTCATTTACTGTGTACTCTCCATAAGCCAATAGTCCAGAAATTCCGTGTCCGTTTGTTCCTGTTCTAAATATTGAATACTCATCTTCTGCAAACTCGTTTAGATGTTTTTTAGCTTCATCAAAACTTCCGTAAAAATCAACATATTTACTCAATATTGCTGTAAACTCTGCATCTGCAACTACTTCTGCAGTAGTATTATCATTTGTTGTAACTTTAATAACTTCAAATGGTGCTTTTTCTACTGTATTTGTTGCTGTACCTGTAATTTCTATTACTTTTGTACTGCTATCTTTATATGAAAACTCAAAATCATAAATTTTATTGTCTTTTGTATAACCTGTTGGTACTATGGTTTCCTTTGCATAATATTTTCCCATTGGTAGTCCTGTTAGCATACTTCCATCTATACTTAATTCTGCAGGTGTAGTATTGTTTGTTATTTTAATACTTGCAACTCCATATTCATTGAAAGTAAATTTAGCAATTTGTTCATCTTGTTCAAAATATTTTACTGTTCCTGCAACATTTGTAATTTTTTCTTTTGCATATAGTGTATATTCTGTTCCTTTAAGTGTTGCATCTCCGTGATGGCTTGTTCCATCAACTCTATTTTTGTTTCCTGTTTCTTTATCTGTCTTTTCAATAATTAAGTTTCCTGTTGGCTCTTCATTTTCTACTGTAACACTTCCATAAATAACATTTGTGTTTTGGTCTTTATACTTTAAATTAACTTCTTTTTCTTCCGTATTTAATAAATATCCTTTTGGTACTTCGATTTCCTTTACTTTATATTTTCCTAAAGGCAATCCAGATTTGTTTGCAACTCCTGTACTATTTGTTGTAATTGTTGCTACTACATCACCTTTTGAATAGTGTTTTACTGTTTTTGCAACATTATATATATCTTCATTTGCTATTATATTGAATTTTGCATTTTGTACTTTATCGCCATTTGTATTCGTTTTTGTTACTGTTATACTTCCTGTTGGCTCTGTATTTACTATTGTTTGCGTTGCTGTTTGGTTAGGTTTTACTTCTACTGTATAAGTTTCAGTATTTAATAAATAACCTGTTGGACTTAATTTTTCTTTTACATAGTAAATTCCTTTTTTCAATTTTTCTATTTTTATTTTTCCGTTTGCTACTGTTACATCACGATTATATCCATTTTCTCCTGTTACTGTAAATACTGCTCCATCAACTAAATCTCCATTAGTATTTAGTTTAGATAATTCTAAATTTCCAAAAAGATTTATATTTAAACTTAATGACATTGATACAGGATCATTATAGTTCATTGAGTATAATTGATTTTGAACTCCTTGTTTGAATTGGAAGTAAACTGTTGTATCTTTGTCTTGTGTTCCATCTTTTATAAGTCCCCATTCTTTCATCATACTATCAGTTATTCTTAAATTTTCAATAGCACAATTTTCTCCTACTGTTATTACCATTGTATTTTCGCCTTTAGTATGTGTGAATCTAATATCATTAGTTGTCGCATTTATACTACAATATTGTGATAATACTCCGTTATTATCTGTAAGTGTTGTACTTTCTCCAACTTCAACTGTAACTGTTGTATCTGAAAAACTTGGTTTTGTTTTCATTTGATTCATCTTGTTATTCATTTCTGCTTTGAAAGATTGGTATTGACTTTGAATGCTTGAATTTCTAAATGTTGCACTACTTTGTCCTAACGCTTCCCAAATCATTTGTTGCGTAAATACATAATCCATTTTTCTTGCATTCATACCTTCTGCCATAATTCCTCCGTCAACAACATAATCTCCGTACTTGCTATACCAACCTAAATAAGCTATTTTACTTGCTTCTTTCATTCGTGGGTCTGTTGGTTTTATATGTGTAGCTGTGTCAGCTTCTCCTGTGGTAGATTCAACTCCGTGTTCTGCACAAAATACTGTTAATCTTTCGCCAGTTGTTGTACTTACTAATCTTCTTATAAGAATACCAACACTTGTTTTATTATCTGTTGTATAAACACCAGAGTCCCATTGACCAGGAACCCAGTTGCCTGTGCCAGAACTTGATACAGCAAATATTGGCTGTGCAGAACTAAAAATAGTTAATATCAATAATAGTATTGCTACTATCTTTTTTAGTTTTTTATTGTTTTTTGTTTTTAACATTACTTTTTCCTCCTTAAACAAAAAAAGAACAAGTCTTTAAACTTGCTCTAACTTAATATTTTATTTTTTATAAAACTAATACAAATTTATTGTCCACTTATGACAAATCGCACAATCCCATATTTCATAGCCATTTGGTTTATTTTTATAAAATGTTTCATCATCTATTTCATAATTTTCCCATTTATCTTCCCAGTATTTTAATTTATTTTTATATACTGCGATTGCTTCTTCTTGGGTATTATACCAATTTTTATTACTATGTTCACATTTCATTGTATTGTTTGTTTTTGTATCAGTTTCCTTATTGCTTTCTTTATTTTCTATTGATTTATCTTGTTTATTTTTTTCTTGTGTGCTTTCATTTTTCTTTGTTGATGTAGTTTGTGTATTATCTTTTTTTACATCTTGTGTTTTATTGCTACTTTTCGCAACAATATTTTCTTTTACACTATTGGGTTGAGTAACTTTTTCTTGTTTTACTTGATTTGTTTTTGTTTCTTCTTGTTTTATCTCCTCTTGTTTTATATTTTCCTTATTTTCTGTTATTTCTACTGTTACTACTTCGTTATCTGGTTGTTTTGTTTCTACATCTGCAATAATTTCATTTGTCTTATTCATTACTTGTTCATTTGTATTATTGGTTATCTCACTTTTTCCTATAAAATGACTTGCACATAAACTCGTTATAAACATTAGTGTCATAATAAATATTTTTTTCATATCTATCACTCTCCTTTGTCTATATCGTACTCTAGTAAAGTATTTAAAACAAATGTGTAAATTCACTTTATAGACTTAATTTGCACATAGGCAACATCTCCTTTCGCTTTTAGTTTTATATATTTTTAATAAAATATATTTTTATTTAATTATATATTGCTTTTCAGTTAGTATATAGCTAGTATAAAGGGGGTAGATTGTAAGGAGGGGGAAAATAAAAATTGTATATACATTTTCTATTGTATATACACTCCCAACTTTGTATTTATCTATCATAAACCCTTTGTTTATTCTGCCATTGTAACTGATACTTTTGTAATAATTTTTCAATAACACTTTCCATTTGTTGTACTGTATAGCCATCTGGAAAATATTTTTTCACTTTTTCATAAGTGAATTTTACATTTTCCCTTTGATTTGGTTTTTCTTCATCTAATATTTCATATATTTTTTCTTCTGTAAGAGTTCCTTTCTCACTCTCGGCTCTTAATCTTTGTGCTTGTGATGTAGATGGTGTTGCAATAGAAGTTTCCATAGCCTCTAATAGTATTTCTTGTTCCTTATTACTCAAATAAGATATTTCAACTGCTGGTGCTAAAGCCATTTTCATTTTTTCTTTTTCATTCAGATAGTGATTATCAACAAACTGCAATATATCTGGAATTAGATATGTTAGTCTTATATATCTTCGTATTTTTTCCCTACTTTCTCCCATTTCTTCTGCAATTACTTCAACTGACCACTTCTGCACAACTTGTGTAGAAGTTAAATCATTTCTTTTTCCCTGTCTTTTTATAGCTTCTAATTTCATTTTATATGCAAATGCTCGTTCACTTGGTAATATTTCTTCTCTTTGCAAGTTGCTATCTACCATTATAATTGTAGCTTCATCATCTGTTAAGTTTCTAATTATACAAGGCATTTCTTCTAGTTGTGCTAATTGACACGCTCTTTTTCTTCTATGTCCTGCCACCATTTCATAAGTTCCATTTTCTTTTGGTCTAACAATAGCAGGTACTAACACTCCGTGTTCTTTTATGCTATCAACAGTTTCAAACATCTTTTCATCATCTCTTACTTTAAAAGGGTGATTAGGAAAATCAAAAATTTTATTCAAAGGCAAATTCTGTATTCTTTCTAGTTTTTGTGCATCTCTTTCTTCTTGTGTCATAAAAAAATCATCTATCGTAACCTTTGGAAAGTGCATTTTTTCTTCGTTCTCTTTCATCTTCCCTTAACACCTCCTTTGCAAAAGATGAGTAAGCCTCTGCAACTTTACTTGTTTTGTCATACGCAAATATGCTTTTCCCTTTTGAAGTGGATTCTGCAGTTTTTATAGCAAATGGTATTTGTGTGTCATACAGTTTCACTATATTCCCGTAATTTGCTTCTAATTCTTCTCGTATTGTGCTTGGTAATTTTGTTCTTTTATCTACTAATGTTAGCAAAATTCCTCCAACTTTTAAGTCCTTATTTACTTGTCTTTTTACTTTTCCAATAATCGTTAATAAGTTTCCCATTCCTTTAGCTGACAGGTATTGACTTTGTACTGGAACAATTACTTGATTAGCAGTTGCTAGTGCATTTGTTGTTATCATATTAAGTGTAGGCATACAATCAATAATAATATAATCGTATTGACTTCTTAAATCTTCCAAACAACTTTTAATTGCATATTCTCTATTCATAGCATTTGATAGATTATTTTCTGTCATTGACAAGTTTAAATTTGATGGAATCAAATCTATATGTTCTTTATGATGTAAAATAGATTCTTCTGGTTTTATATCTTCGCCATCTATATATCTTTCTATGAGTGTAGAAAGTGTAATTGGAATATTATCTTCATCATAAAAGCCCATATATGTTGTTAAATTTGCTTGTGGATCTGCGTCAACTACTAATACTCTTTTATTATTATTTGCTAATGCGACACCTAAACTAAATGCTGTTGTTGTTTTCCCTACGCCACCCTTTTGATTTGCTATTGCTATAACATTACATTTTGACATTGTGAGTTCCTCCTTTCTTTTAATTTGCTTTTACTACTTTGTAATAAAAGCTATGTAGTCTTTCAAATAAAAAAAGCGAATTGATTACTATATTCATCAACTCGCTTTTTTTATAATATTATTAAAATTACCTTAATACTTCTTTCCAATTTTTATTTTTTTCTAAATTTTCTTTCTTTTTTAATAAATGTTTCAATGCTTGTTCTGTACTCCTTTCACAATGTTCAATCCCAAAATATCTAGCATCTCTTAATTCCTGTTGTCTAATTTTTATATTTTCTATTTTTTTATCATTAGTATATTCTACCAATGCTTTTGCTAGTTCTTCTTGTTGTTTAATTTCTGGAAAAATTATATTATTATCTAATATTTCCCATTGTTTGTATCTTAATAAATAACCTAAAAAACCTAATTGTCCGTCTTTATCATACTGATGTAAAACTTCACTATTAAATAATTCTTTTTCATTAAATTTCAAAACATTATTTTGTTCCAATTTTATTCCTCCCTATAATAATAGAATACTAATTCTATTTGTTTTTTTCAAATGTATAAATTAGTATTTTACCTAATATCTCTATTGTTTTTATGTTTTTGTTTTCTTTCTTGTTCCATTTTTACTTTTGCGTGAATATCTAGTGCTACATCTCCGTCAAAATCTTTGTCTATTGTTACTGTTCCTTTCTCTAAAAATTCCTTTGACATTTTAAAAACCCCACTATCTATAAAATTATATCTTCCCTCATTATCTTTTCCTGCATACATTACTGTAACTGGTTGTACTTGTCCTTTATAAATTGGAATATTAACTGTCAAAAAATTTCCACTTTCTAAATTTTCTAAAAAATTTATTGCTTCATCTTCTTTCATATTGTGTTTTTCTCCTTTCATTTTTGCCACAAAAAAAACGAGTCATAAAACTCGCTTGTGATATTTTATATTTAATTTTTATTTTTCTGGTATAACTCTTTCTATATAATCTTCAATAATATTTAATATTTCTTCATCATTAGTAAAGTCTTTTTCTTCTTCCATATTACATACCTCCGTATTTTTTATCTCCAATTTCATTACACGAATTTTACACGAATTGGGTCATAAACTTTTTTTGTTCGTTTAGTTTTATTTAGTTTTTTTAGCGTTATTTGGTCATTTTTTACTAAACTAAATAAAACTAAAAGGGACTAAAAGTGGCTAAATAAAGCCATTTCTTCTAGTTGCTATAATAACTGACAAAATACTCCACTGCATTCTCTGGGAAGAACTCTTTGAATTCTGAATAAAGTTGTCCTGCTAAGGTCTTATTATGTGCTAAAACGAGTGTTGGTTTTTGTACTTTTTCTATTACATTTGCCATAGTGAAGGTTTTTCCGTGAGCCTGTAACACCTAGTAACGTCTGGAATTTCTTTCCTTCTTCTATTCCTTTTGCAAGATATTCTATTGCTTTTGGCTGGTCGCCGAGTGGGCTTGTAGTCTGAATGAATTTTGAACATTGTATTTTTCTCCTTTGTATTTAGTATTTTACCATTTTTTATGCAAAAATACAAGGCATTTAAGCCTTGTATTTAATCTTATGCTAATTAATTTGCTTTGCTTATAATAAATTTAATCATTTAAAAAATTCATTACCAAATCTATAATTACTTCTTTTTCTTTTGGATTTGATTCTGCAATTAACAATGTTAATGCGGTTAAAGTATTATTATCTATAATTTGCTTTCCATCTTTGTATAAGATATCATAATAGTTTAAAAAATATATGAATAAAGTTGCTGCAATTCTTTTATTTCCATCAATAAATACATGGTTCTTAACTACTAAATATAAAAAGTTAGCTGATTTTTCCTCGATACTATTATATATATCTTGTCCATCAAAACTTTGATATATATTATTGATAATGGATTCTAGTCCATTATCTCTTTCTATTCCAAATATATTGCTTTTTTCTCCAAACTTTAATTTATGAATAATATCTAAACAATCTTGATATTGAATTATTCTGTTGTCTGTTGTTCCTTTTATTTTTTTCAAAGTTCTATGGTCATAATCATCTAGTAAATCTAATGCTTTTGAATAATTCCCTATAACTTTTAAAATTTCTTTAGCATCATTAGCTTCTAATCTTTCATCAATTCTATTAGCAATATCAATTAACTTTATTGTTTTTTCTAAGTATTCCAATCTTTTTTGATTTACTGCGTAACCTTGTAGCATATAATCTTTTAATATTTTAGTTGCCCATTTTCTAAAAATAATACCATTTTTAGACTTTACACGATAACCAACAGATATAATCATGTCCATATTATAGTAATCTACCAAATGAGTTTGTGTTTTTCCTTCAATAGCACCATGTTTAGTGGTTGTTGCAAATTTTGCAACAACCTGTTCATCTTTTAATTCTTCTGCCAATGCATTCTTTATATGTCGTGATACAACTGATTTATCTCTTTCAAATAACTCAGCCATTTGTTCTAAATTAAGCCATACTGTTTCGTCTTTTAAATTTACTTCTAATTTAACATCTTGATTTTCAAATATTATAATTTCATTTTTTTCATCTTGATCGTGTGCGTTGCTCTTTCAAATAAATCATTTCAGCTATTCTTTAATATAAACCATTATCTAGTAACTACCAATTTTTTTGTTCTCTATTATAGTCAAATTTTCCAAAGTTTTTATATTCATTTTCTGCTTTTCTCTGTTCTTGTGTTGCATTTTCTTTTATATTTTGTATTTTTTCTTCTACATTATCTATATTTTCCTTGGTTTTATCTTCTTTTTCCTCTTTATTATTATAACTTTCATTACTATTAGTTTTTTGTAGTTTTTTCAACCTATCAATCTCTCTTTGAATATCTTGCTTTAATGTTTCAGCTTCTTGACTATGTCCATTATTATCATTTTTATTTGCGCAACCATTTTGAGTTAAAATTTCTATTGCTGATTCATATTTTTCTATTGCATTGTTTATACTTGTTTCTTCTTTTTCATTAACAGAAACAGTTTTACAAATTGCTAGTGCATAGTTTATTCTAATATTGCATTCTTTGTTTTTAGGAATAAAGCCCTTTAATGCTTTTTTATATTCTTCTATGGCTTTTTCATATTCTCCATTTTGATAAAGTATATTTCCATAATTATAATTTGCTATATAGCTCTCTGGAAAATTCAAAAAAGTTAACATTTTTGCTTGACTATCAGAATACTTTCCTTTGTTATAATTATTTATTAAAATACTATTTATTAAAACACTATACAGCATTTTCAATGTTATAAGTATTAAAATAATATATATTACAATTAATACTTTTCTTTTCATCACATTCTCCTCTTTTAAGAACAAAGCGCCTGGGCGCCCTTTGTTCGTGCCCGATTTAAGTTTCGAGCCAATAGGCGAGAAATCTTAAAGGGCAAGCGTTCAGCTTGTTTATTTAATAGGAAATTTCTCCGAAATTCCTATTAAATAAACAAAATCCACTATTAATAAAATCACTAATGGTATTGCAAAATAGTAATATATATCTTGATATGAGCTTATTTTTTCTTCGGTTGTTTGTGAATTATAACTTTGTTGTTTTATATCATTTAGTTTGTAATCAATATTTGATGTTTTACTCATTTGTATATAGTCAATTTTTAAATCAGAAGCTATTTGTTTTAGATTTTTTTCATCTATTTTCGAAAGTGCTGTTACTTTTTGATAAGTATTTTCATCATAATAATAAATATAATAATATTCACTAGAAGGCTCATTAGAATATGTACTACTTACCATTCTGCCTCCTGCTCCGAGTACCATATCCTAAAACTGCTCCATCAGAAACATATTGATTTATATTTGTAAAGGTTTCTAATTTTTCCCCTTCTTTGGTTATTTCCCCATCTGTTATAAAAAACACTATAAACTTTGAATTTTCATTTTGTCTTTCTCTTTCCTCTTTTAATGTTTTTTCTAAAATATTATTTACTATATTCATTGAACTTCCTTTAGCATAAAAATCATCTTCAAGATTTATAGCTTTTAACTCTGCTTGTACCATATCACTATCTGTTGTAAATGGAATTACTTTTTGAGCAGTATCCCCAAATGTAATAATTGAAAATTTGGAGTTTGCTAGTTTATCTACAATATAACAGCAATCATTTACCACTCCTTCAAATCTTTCTTTATTTCCATTATAATCCAATGCTCTCATACTGACACTAGTATCTATAACAAATAGCACACTTAAATCCGAATTTATTGCCATACTTTCGCCATTAGGAATCATAACTCTTAAATTAATTATAAATAATAATATAATAATACATATTTTTATACATGAATTTATAATGTATCGTTTAAGTATTTTCTTTTGTCTTATAGTTCTTATATTATTTGAAATTATCTCCTTTACCTGCTTATTGTATAAGATGATTATAATTGCAATTATACATATTATACTCATAAGCCATATTGGAATTATTGGATTTATTATCATACTTTAGCCCTTTTCTCTATAATAATTAAACTAAAAAAAATAGTTATAATAGTTATAAAAAATATTTCAGGATAATCTGTAACAAATGTTTTTTTACTTGTTTTTAGCAAAGATGTCTTTGTTTCTTTTATTTCATTAACTATACTTGATGCCATTTGTGTTAAATCGCCTGTATAAAATTTTCCATTTGCTCTTTCTTCTACTGCATTTTTGTAGGATGTTATTTTTTGTTCAGAAGTATATATATTCATTTGTGTAGTTGGACAATAAGCATAAAGATTGATATTATATTGTTTACAAATACTACATGCATCTTCCAAAGAAACTGTCTCTGTGCCTTCCACATCATTATCTGTTGCAAATATAATTATTCTAGTTCGTTCCATATCTTTTTTTAAATCAGGAAATGAAAATATTGCTCCGTGCCAGTCCATCTCCTACTAATGAACTACCTCTCGTTTCTGAATCTGCACCAACACCTCCATACCAAATCATTGGAGTTTCTGTACCATTAACTTCATATGTAACAGGTGGATAACCATTATTTTTTATTGCTATTTCTAACTGTTCTGATATAATATCAAAACATTCATTTATATAATCATAATCATCAGTTAAAGGACAATAAACAATAGGGGCTGTATTATACAAAACTATTCCTATTCTATCTCCTTCAATATCTGGAATAATCTTTTTAAATTTTTCAATTAATTCTAAATTAACTTCACACTCAGAAGTAGATATATCTAAACCTAAAATAATATCTCTATTGTACTTATCCTCGCTTTTAGTTTGAATTTTTACTGGTCTTGCAACTAATATACTTGTAATTAATATACATACCAAACTTAAAACTTTAATTAAATTTGATAAAATATTATATTTTTTTACTTTGGTTTTATAGTACTCTGTTTCTTTTATATATTTTGTATTAGCAACTTTTTTACCATCTGTATATACTTTTTTATTATTTAATTTAGTAAAAAATAATATTATTGAAAGTATTAAACAAATAATTATTGCTATAGGATGCATCAGTTCCATTCATTTATAACTCTCCTTGCTTTATTTATAGAAGCTTCAAAATCTCCCACTGATTTACTTGCAAATTCTGGTTCATAATATTCCTTAATTAATTCATACAAAATTGGTATGTCTAATTTTTTAATCTCTGCTAAAGAATAATTTTGCGTTGTAATATCTGTAATTTCAAAAACAAATAGCCTAATATTTTCACTTATCATCTGATAGGCTTTTCTAAGCTCTATCATATTATTTGTATATCTATATTCTATAATGTCAAGCTGGTTTAAATACTTTCCTTTTATTACAGGTATATTTTTGATATTTTTTTCAGGAATTGCTTTTACTATTATTTCATCTACCCTATCTTTTTCCTTTTTCTTTCGTGAATAAATTAAATAATGAGTTTCTATTAGAGTTAAACATATTGTAACAATTACTGGAATTATTGAATATGCAAAAGGTTCCTGTAAATTAATGGATGTTTGCATTTTTTCGCCTTTCTAATAATTTAAATACATCATTTACTATTTCTTTTTGTTTATTTATTGTTGTTATAATTATCTTGTACTTTTTAAATTTTTCTTTTGTTTCTTCATATATCCTTGTTTTTATACTCAATTCTATATCTTTTAATTTTGGATCTTCTAAAATATAATCTGGAACATAACAATTTTTATCAACATCAAAAGCATTATATCCTGTCATTAGAGCATCTGAAACATTTATAAACATTACATCATGTAATAATGATAGCTTCTTTAAAGTTTCTTCTGAAATATTATTTAAGCCATCTATATCAGTTACCACAAAAATAATCATTCGTCTTTTTATAAATTTCAAAACATAATTTATTAAAGTTTCTATGTTATTTTCAGAATCTATTTCTCTTTCGTAAGAATTTAAAATTTTTTCTATATTACACAAACCCGTTCTAAAAGGAAAAAATTTTATATTTTCTTTTCCTTTATAAATTGCACTAATTGAATCTCCATGTTTATCAATTAAATAAGCTATAGTTCCTGTAGCCATTAATGCTACTTCCTTTTTAGAATCTAAATCTTTAGTATCAGCTAACATCTTTTTTCCAGTGTCCAATATAAACAAAACATTATGTTTTTTTTCTGCTATATATTGTTTTATTAGAATTTTATTAGATCTTGCTGATGCTTTCCAATCTATATCTTTTACATTATCACCAATTACATATTCTCTTAAATCTTCGAAATTCATACTTTTTCCTTTATAAATAGAATTATATGAACCTTCTAAAATATTCGAAGTTTTCTTTTTAGTATAAATTGAAAGATTTGCTTTTACCCTTGTAATATATTTCATATTCATATTATATTTCTCCCAATTTTAAACTATGGTGTTTTTATTGAAGCAATTATAGCATCTATTATTGTTTCAACTTGAATTTCATCAGCAATTGCTTCAAAATTTAATGAAATTCTATGCCTTAATATACTATAACTTAATGCTTTTATATCATCTGGCGTTACATAGGTTCTCCCATTTATTAATGCTAACGCTTTTCCTGCTTCCATAAAGGCTATTGTAGCTCTAGTACTAGCTCCATTATTTACATATTTTGCAAGTTCTTTTCTTATTACTTTTGATGTATTTCTAGTTGCATATACAATACTTACAATATATTCTTTTACTGCTTTATCTATATATACTTTTTTACTTAATTGTTGCAAATATTTTATATCTTTTAGGCTTACTACTTTTTCTTTTTTATCAAATACATTATTTTCTATTCTATTCAATACTTCTAATTCTTCATTTGCTGTTGGATAATTTAATGTTTCTTTTATAATAAATCTATCTTGTTGTGCTTCTGATAAAGGATAAGTTCCTTCTTGTTCTATAGGATTTTGAGTAGCAATTACTATAAATACTTCTGGTAATTTATAGTTTTCTCCTCCTATACTTACTTGTCTTTCTTGCATTGCCTCAAGCATTGCACTTTGAGTTTTAGAGCTTGACCTATTTATTTCATCTAAAAGTACAAAATTAGCATATACTGGGCCAATTTTTGTTTCAAACTCTCCTGTTTTAGCATTATATGTTTGAGTTCCGACAATATCACTTGGCAATAAATCTGGGGTGCATTGTATTCTTGAAAAATTTCCTCCACAACTTTCTGTTAATACTTTTGCTGCTGTTGTTTTTGCAAGCCCTGGTACAGATTCGACTAATATATGTCCATTTGCAATTAAAGATATTAATAATGAAATTTGTAGGTTCTTTTGTCCTACTATTCTTGAAGTATAGTAATTTGAAATTTCCTTAATTATGGCATTGCTTTTCTGTATTTCTTCTACTGAAATATTACTATTTTCCATTTTTATTCCCTTCTTTTGTTTTGCCGGTTTATATTATTCATTAGTTTGTTCATCTATTGCTTTTTGTAATGCTTTATTTATATCTGTCGTTTTTATTTTTCCATTAGTTTCTAAGTTTCTTGACTCTCCCTCATATTCTGCTGTTTTTAAAATAGGTATTATATCTTTTAATATATTCTTATCATAATCATTATTTTCATTTATTATCTCTGTGCATGCAGTATACATTGAATTTAACCCACTTACAGCCAATAATTCATGTGTACCAGCTAAATCTATTTCAAATAATATAAATTCTATTCCATCTATTGTCTCTAATGTAGGATTTGAAACACTTGCATTATATGAAGATAAATATTCTTCGAGGTTACTCCTTATATAACTCCTATTTTGTTTTAATTGCTGAAATGGTAGTTTTTGAATAGTTAAACGTGCAAGCCATGAAGATAAAGCATCTCCTATATTTATCGCATCGTTCGTAGTATTAAACTCATATATCAAATCATCTGGTATATATAATTTAAATCCTGCATAATTAACCTTATATGTTGATGTTTTTTGTGTATTTGATACTTGAGATGTTGAAGTCAAATCTTCGCTTTGTGTTTTTGAAGATGTTGTTGTTCCACTTGCTTCTTGCATCTTATTCTTCTTGTTTAAAATCGATATAACTGAATAAAATCCAAAACATACTGCGACTAGTATTACAACAATGATTAATATAATTACACAAACTTTAACAGTATCTTTATTACTCGTGTTATTTCTATATTGTTGAGAATAAACATTTGATTGTTGATTTATAGACCTTTCATAATTATAATTCATTCCTTCATTTTCAATATTAGTATTATACCCTTCTGCTTTTTGAACTCGTGTTCCACATTTTGAGCAGAATACATCATTTTCTCCTAAATTAGCTCCACATTTAATACAATTCATAATTTTATTCCTCCCTTTTATTTTAATTTTATATTATGTTAATATCAAAATTTATCAATTGGTTTATTAGTTCATCTATAATCTGCAATATTTTTAAAGCTATTAACTTTTATCATTTTTACAAGTTCTTCTGGTATCCCAATACCTTCGGAAGATATTTTTACAATAAATATATGATTTTGATTTAATTCAAATATAATTTCTATATTTTCATTAATTTCATTATTAGTTAAATAATTATTTTTATATATATAGGTTAATGGATTATCTACAAATTTATCTAATTCTTCATTTGCCTGATTATAAGAATTTAAAATATAACCATCATATATATTAGGTATATTATCTCTACTTAGGTATTCATACAAATTTAATCTTAATATTCTTGTACTTAATTCCAAATTAGTACCTTCGGGAACATCTTTAAAATCATAATATCCATATTCAGTATTATAATTAGTAGATTTAAAATTGTCAGGAATTGAATATTCTACTAAATAATTAGATGAAGCAATTTTTTCTTCTACTGTATTTTTTAGCATATTAGATATATTAGTTTGTTCTGTATAATTTATTTCTTTAGTTTCAAGATTAATATCTGATTTTACATCAAATTGTGTTTCTTTTAACCTAAAATTATATACAATATTATTAACACTATCTAATAATATATCAAAATAATCATGAGTAGCTTCATATATAAAAATTATTACCTTATTACCTTGTTTGTACATATAAACTGTTGCCTGTCTATCATCTGTCTCAAATAAAATTTTATACCCATCTATACATTGTTTTGTTATTTTTGCTTCTTCTTTATATATTAATTTATAATCCGGATTTTGTACTTGTATATTATATAGTAAACTATCAAATAATTCATCTACTGCCCTGTATTGTTCTTCATCTTCTAATTCATTTATCTTAATACTTAACTCACTTTTACTTTTTTTATGCAGTAAATTAACCTCAAACTCTTCCTTTTTAGTTATTTCCCATGTATTATCATATTGTAACAAGTAATTGTCCATATTAAGTTCAACTATTATATTTTTCTGTTGTACAACCTTAAAAATAAATACTATTGAAAAAGCTATAATTAGTATTAATATTATAAATATAATTAATATTATTTTTTTATTCTTCATTAAAAACTCTTTCATAATCTTACCATAACTATAATTAAATAATCAAATTCCTCCATAATTATTATTTGAGATTTTTCATTTTCATAAATTACTTTTGAATCTGATGCATATTTTTCTTCATAACCTTTATTTTTTAAATTTTCTATATATTCAATAGCAAACTGCATAGTATCTATATAATTTTTAATATCATTTTTATATCTTAAACTTATAATTCCATCTTTGTAAGAATCTTTAATGAGCTTTAAGTTAATCATTTCATCAATGTTTTCTACATTAGAATATTCTTTCAATTTATCTTTAGGAACGTTATTTATAACAGCTTCATCATTATATTTTATATAGTAGTTATCTTTTAATTCTTCAAATGGTATCGCTTCTATTTCTTCATCATTTATTTCTGCCAATTTTTTATAATATTCTTTCAAAATGTTACTTTTTGTTGCAAATGAAACACTACTATTTAATATTTTTGAATTAAGCATTCCTATTATCTTTCCTTCATTATTAAATAATGGACTTCCTTGTGCTTCTTCAGATATTGGTATAGATGTTTGAATATTTTTATCTATCGCTGTTGCAATTCCTTTACTAGTAGTTAGACCTACTCCTGTCTTAGTATTTAAAGTAATTATCGCATCTTCTTTTTCTATTGGATTTACATCTTCAAATTTAATATAATTTTCGTTTTTATTCTTTACTTTTAATATTGCTATATCGTTCTCAGCATTCATAGTTACAATTCCATCTAATTCATAGACATTTCCTAAACTATCACTAATAGTAATTTTTTGTGCTTTCATTAATGATTGCTCAATATAATTATAAGTAGTTACTATTAATCCCTCACTTATAAAAAATCCATTAGCTGATGTAACTGTTCCAATGTTATATGTTGAATTAAGAAATACGACTTTTGATTTATTCTCATCATATATTTTATTTAATGTTTCCTCTTTTATATTGTCTGCTTGACTAAAATCATATAAATCTCTTAATTGCGAATTATAATCTGAATTTTGAGATAAAACACCTAACTTTTCATCATTGTCCTCTATGTAAGCATGTATTTCATCATTTGTTTCACCATATAAATATAATAATTTGTATTCATTATTCAATTTCTTAAAATAGTAGTAAATTTTCAAATCTGTCTGTATCGTATTATAATTCATTGGATTGTTTTGGTCTTGTTCTTTCATCTTTACATTCGATAAAGTAATTATGCTTATTACATTATCATCATCAATTTTTGCTATTCGTATTTCTCCATATGAATTATATTTAATTTCCAGTTCATTTAATTCTAAAAACATTCCTGGAACTGACATTCCTGACAAAATATCATCTTCATATTCTTGACTATTTACATCTAATCCTAGATAATTATTTTTATCTTTAGGAACTTCTGGATTATATCTCAATTTTAAATAATCTTTATGTCTTTTATAATAATTTTCGCTACTTTCATTTTGTATATTTGGTTCGCCTAACAATAAATATGTAGTTTTTTTTGTTAAATCAGTTATTATTCGTTCTAATTGGTAATCCACACCATTATCATTATTTGTAATATTATATTTACTATCAAATTTTGATGAAATTTTTTCTTCTTTATCAATAAATGAAAATGTTTCATTATTAACCAAAAGCTTTCTTGTTATTGCTAATGAACTTGTTCCCATAGTTGTAATTAAAAGTAATGAGATAGCAATTTTTATTATTTCTTTTTTCATAATTTTTTGCTTACCTTCCTATATGTTCTTTTAATACTTGAACTATATATTTACTTGCTTCATTTGCATTATTATTATTTAAATAAACATCATGAAATGCTTCTGCTATTGTTTCATCATATATATAATTACCTGTTTCATCTTTTGCTAATGCATATTCCGAAATTTGGCCACGCCACTCATCAAAGCCAATACTAGGATTATTGCTTAGATAATTATTATAAGCCTCTTCCAACATTTGTTTTGAAAAATCCCCATTTGCAAAATCTTTATATATATTATAATAATTTTGGAATTGATTATCTTCTATTACTATAATAGATTTTGTATAATAATGATTTAATAAAGCAATAAATGAAAGATAATGACCAAATTCATGTGCTACTGGAGAATACCTAGTAGAATTTTTAGGAAAATGTCCTGCTTTAGAACTTGTCTCAACTGAAGCCTCTATTCTTTCAGGATTTAAAAAGTATTTTGCATTTAATTGCACTTGTGTTTTTATAACCCATGGTCTTGTTGTGTTTGTATTTGATGTTCCAAATGTAAATATTGGCATAAATTGTGCTATAACCCCAGATTGTTGCATGTCCAAATTTGTTAGTGTTAAATTAGTTAAATACCCTCTTGCACCCGGATACTCTTCATAAATTTTTTTTATTACATTTTCTAATTCCTTAGCAAAATCAACATCCATCTCTTTTAGATTAACAGCTGTAATTGAATATTTATTTATTATATCATTTTCTATTTCTATAATTTCTTTTGGATAATCCGCTTTTTTTTGATTTAATGAATCTTCACTAATTAATTTATATGCATCATCTACGTTTCTAATAGAAACACCTGTATACACATTATCTGTTACAATGGCTGTACTATATTTACTTTTTTTAGTAATTTGTCTATCATTTGATGTTTGTACAGTAGATGTTTGTTCTAAATCACTTTCATTTATACTTGTATCAGCAAAATAATAATTGTTTTGATTATCATAGACTATATAACACATAAATACTACTAATATCAATACCACAATTAATATTGTTATTAAAATTGGAATGATATTTTTATTATAAACAGATGAGCTTTTTAAATTATCATTTTGAATTATGTTGTTTGGATTTCCTTGTCTTAAATGATTGCCACATATATTGCAAAATTCTTGATTCGAACTAACTTCGTTTCCACATTTATTACAAAACATAGCTTTTTCCTATCTTTTTATATAAATAAATTATTTAATCTTAAATAAGAAAACTTAAATATCTTCATTATTTAATATTTTTTGTTGATTTAAAGTTGTAATTTCATATGCTTTTTCTTTTCCTACCATTTTTTCAAGTTTTTTCATTATATCAGGTATGTCTAGATATACTCCTCCTTTATGATGACAATCTGATGCCATAAAATGTACTAAATCCTTTTTTAGCAAATGCTTAACTACCTTTTTTGCCTCTTTTCCATATCTACCTGTAATACTACCAAAATTACATTGCATAAGACACCCTTTATCTATGTATTCTTTTACAATATTAGGGTTATCTTGAACCATCTTATATCTCTCTGGATGAGCCATAATAATCTTTAATCCCATTGTTTCGCAATGATATCTAACATAATCAAAATAATTAATACTTGTTAGCATTGGTAATTCTACTAAAATATATTTGCTATTTGCTAAAGTTAATATTTTTTTATCTTTTATTAGCTCTCCTAATTCATTACATATATATATCTCCATTCCAGAATGGAGCTTTACTTCACTCCCAATTTGCTCTTGTAACTTATTTTTCCATGTAATTAATTCATTTGGATCTGTTTCATAATTATTTGTCATATAATGTGATGTTAAAATAATATCAGTAAATCCTGCATCTTTAGCTTCTCTAAAACATTCCAATGTATGCTCCACACTTCTAGAGCCATCATCTACATTAGGAATAAGATGTGAATGTATATCTATCATATGTTTAATCCCTCATTTTTCTTATATTATATCATCTATCGTTTCTTTGCTCTCATGTTTACCTTTGTCTCCATAATAATATGCATTATTATATGCCTTTGGAGAAACTGGAATTTTATTTAGTACAACTCCTGCTATATTACCTCCAACATTTTGAATTGATCTGATTATCTTTTGAAGGTCTTCTTTCTTTGTAGATTTATGTTCTGCAACTATAATGGTTGTGTCTACTATACTTGATAATACAACTGCATCAGTAACTAATAAGCTTGGAGTTCCATCTAATATTATAATATCAAAATTTTCTTTTAAACTATCAATCATCTTAGTTGTTTGTTCTGTACCTAATAATTCTGCTGGATTTGGTGGTACATTCCCTGCAGGTATTAAATATAGATTTTCTATTTCTGTTGTTTTTACATATTTTAAAATTTCTGAACTTTCATCTGATACTAAGTCATCTACTCCTGATAAATAATTAGATAACCCTGGCTTATCTGTTACTTGGAAAAGTGACGCAAGCCTTCCTTTACGCATGTCTGCATCTACTAATACTACTCTTTTACCAGCCTGTGCAAAAGTTATTGCTAAATTTGATGAAATCATACTTTTGCCTTCACCTGGTTTTGTAGATGTTACTACAATAGTTCTTAAATTTTTCTTAGAATTCATAAATAATATATTTGTTCTTAAAGTTCTAAACATTTCTGCCGTAGGAGATTTTGGATTCTTTTCAACTATCAATTCATTTTTCATTTCTTCTTACCTCCCTTTTTTATTTTAAATTCCTCTTCATAATCTGGAATAGAAGTTAAAACAAATAATCCTGTACATTTTTCAATATCTTGTTCTGTTTTTACAGTGTTATCTAACAAATTAATTATTAAAACGCAAACAATAGATATTACAGCACCTATAAAAGCAAATAAAACTATATCTTTTATATGATTAACATTACTTGGATTTGCTGGAACCTCTGCTTCATCTAAGACATATGTATTACTTAGTTTATATATTTCTGCTATTTTCTCACAAAATACTTTTGCTACTTCATTTGCTAGCTTTGCTGCATATTCTGGATCTTCATGTTTTACTTTTATTTCTATGACTTCTGTTTCATTAACCGTACCAACAGAAATCCTATTCCTTATATCATTAATTTGATCATGACTTATCTCGAGATTATCTGCCACTTTTTCTAATACAGCATTTCTCTTTAATATATCAATATATGTTGAAACTAATTTTGAATTCATTGTTAAATCTGTCGCTGTAATTGCGCTTTCTCCTGTTTGGGTAGATGTTGTAGAATTTTGCACTAATAATAAACTTGTTACTGCTGTATATTCGGGTACAACATAGAAATATGAATATAGGAAACCAATAATTGTAAATACTATTACTATTGCTATTATTTGTAGTTTCCTATTCCAAAATATTGAAAATAATTCTCTTAAATCTAGCTCTTCCATACATTTTCCTTTCTTTTGTTGATTTTATACATATATAATATTGTATAATTGTCTTAATTATTATACATATTTTAATGACTTTTTTCAACTATTTTTTTGCATTTATTTAATTTTTTCATTATATGCGAAATAATGGCTATAATCAGCATACATAACACGATTCCTGATATAACGCCAAAGCTGTCTAATAATACATCTTGTACCATTGGTCCCCTTCCAGGTACAAAGCTTTGGTGTACTTCGTCTGATATAGCATAGATAAGTCCCACTCCAAAACTTATTCCGCTTCTTTTAATTTGCTTTAAATTATATGTTACCATAAGTAACATCATAAGAAAGCCTACTAATGCATATAACGTATAATGAGCAAGTTTTCTTATAAATGTTTCTATTTTAGATAATATATTTTCCTTTTCTGGCTCATCTAACTGCTGTATATGCTTTATATTTTTAGTTATTTCATATGTTATCTTCCTACTTAATCCTCCTGATACTTCACTTGTTTGATTCGAGAAACTAAATATAGTCACAAATAAAGCTAATAAACAGCAAATTATTATTGCTCTAAATATATTTATTTTCAACTTTTTCATATCCTTTACTTTTATTACTCTAATCCCTACTATACAAATCTCTAGTATAAATTTTATATTGTACATCTTTTATATTCTTATCTATTCTATTTGCAAGTACAACATCTGCTATATCCTTAAATTCATTCAAATCTTTTATTACTTTACAATCATTAAACATATCAGATTTAAGTGTTGGTTCATATATTACCACATTAATATTATAATATTTTAATCTTTCTATGATTCCCTGTATTGCACTTGCTCTAAAATTATCTGAATCTGTTTTCATTGTTAGTCTATATATTCCAACAACATTTGGTCTTCTTCTAAGTATCATTCGAGTAATATGTTCTTTTCTTGTATCATTAGATTTTACTATTGCCTCTATTAAATTTTGTGGCACTTTGTTATAGTTTGCAAGTAATTGCTTTGTATCCTTTGGCAAACAGTATCCTCCATATCCAAAAGATGGGTTATTATAGTGATTACCAATTCTTGTATCTAAACATACTCCTTCAATTATATCTCTGGTATTTAATCCATTTAACTCTGCATATGTATCTAATTCATTGAAATATGATACTCTTAAAGCAAGATATGTATTTGCAAATAACTTTACTGCTTCTGCCTCCGTACTATTCATATATTTAATAACAATATCTTCTTTTAAAGCACAATCTTTTAGTAGGTTTGCAAATGTTTCTGCTCTTTTACTTTTTTCTCCAACTATTATTCTTGAAGGATATAGATTATCATATAGAGCTCGTCCTTCTCTTAGGAACTCTGGTGAAAACATTATATTATCTATATCATATTTCTTTTTCATTTCTTTAATAAATCCAACTGGTATTGTAGATTTTACTACCATAGTTGTATCTATTCCCATGCTTTTAACTTTTTGTATAATATCTTCAACACTAGATGTATCAAAATGATTAGTTTCATCATCATAGTTAGTTGGTGTACTTATTACAATATATTCTGCTCCATCAAATGCATCTTTATAATCTAATGTTGCTCTTAAATTTAGATTTTTGTTTTGTAAATACTCCTCTATTTCTTTATCTTTTATTGGTGATATTCTATTATTTATCATATCTACCTTTTCTTTTATTATATCTAGAGCAACTACTTCATTTTTTTGACTTAATAATGTTGCTATAGATAGTCCTACATATCCTGTTCCTGCTATTGCGATTTTCATTTTTTTCTCCCTCTATTAATCACATTTGAAATTTTATAAACGTATTATCTTTTGGCTTTTCGTGTCTAATAATTCTATTTTCCCCTAATACTACTGTTGAATTATCAGGTAAATCTTTAACAACTACACAATTTGCACCAATTCTACAATTATTTCCAATTCTAACATTTCCAATAATTTTAGCTCCTGCTCCAATATACACATTATCTCCAATAGTAGGTGCACCTCTATTTTTACTATCTGCTAAAGTATTTGAGCCTATTGTTACTTGTTGAAATGTAACACAATTTTTTCCTATCTTAGCTCCTTTGGAAATAAATATTCCATTTAAACCGTGAGGAAAAACTATTGGATTACTAATTTCATTAACAATTGGTATATAACAATTATATTTTCTTTCTATCTTATTTATATCTAATTTATATTTCAATACTAGTAATATGTTTCCACTATTTTTTGTTTTATATAACCTTACATAATTATATTTTTTCCAAAATGTTTCTATTGGATCTTTTTTAAATTTTTTATATATAGATTTTATTAGACCGTAGAACAAAGTGTTTTTTTCTTTGTCCCCTAGATACTTCTCTCTCTCTCTCTCTCTCTCTCTCTCTCTCTCTCTACAGCCTCAATGGTTTCGTGTTTCATTGTTTCTTCTTTTCCTTCTTTCTAATAATAAATATAAAATTCCTTATACCATTCAGCAAACTTTCTTAGACCTTCTCTTAATGATGTATTTGGTTTAAATCCATAATCTCTTTCAAGTGGTGTTGTATCTGCATATGTTACAGGCACATCTCCCGGTTGCATTGCAACTAACTCTTTATGTGCTTCAAAGTCATAATTTTTTGGTAAAACTTCTGCTCTTACTAACTCTTCTTGTAGTATACTTACAAAGTTTAATAAGTTTTCTGGATTGTTATTACCAATATTATACACTGCATATGGTGGTATTGGCAAGCCATCTTCGCCATTTTTCTTTTCTGGAGCTCCTTGCATTACTCTAATTATACCTTCTACAATATCATCTATGTAAGTGAAATCTCTTTTGCAATTTCCATAGTTAAATATTTTAATTGTTTCTCCTTTTATTAGCTTATTTGTAAATCCAAAGTATGCCATATCTGGTCTTCCTGCTGGTCCATATACCGTAAAGAATCTCAAGCCTGTTGATGGTATGTTATATAATTTTGAATAACAATGTGCTAGTAATTCATTGCTTTTCTTTGTTGCTGCATATAAACTTACAGGATTGTCTACTTTATCATCTGTAGAAAATGGAACTTTGGTATTTCCACCATATACTGAACTACTAGATGCATATACTAAATGTTCAACTGGATAATTTCTACAAGCTTCAAGAATATTATAAAACCCAATTATATTTGAGGTAATATATGCATCAGGATTAGTAATTGAATATCTAACCCCTGCTTGTGCTGCTAAGTTAACTATAACACTTGGTTTATACTCTTCAAAAATACTATCTATTAATTTTTTATCTGATAAATCTCCTTTAATAAATGTATAATTTTTAAAGACTTCTAGTTCTTTAAGTCTTGCTTCTTTAAGTTTTACATCATAATAATCATTCATATTATCTAATCCAATTATTTTTATTCCTTCAACTTCTTGAAGTAATCTTTTAGCCAAATATGAGCCTATAAAACCTGATGTTCCTGTTATAAATACGTTTTTATTCTCTAAATTAATTTTTTTCATCATTTCTTCCTACTTAATCCTCTTTCATATTCTTTACTTATATAATGCAATCTCTTATTTTTTTAATTTAACTCTTTTTTCACACAATTTAAAGCTTGTTCAATTACTTTGTCCATATCATAATACTTGTATTGTCCGAGCCTTCCTCCAAATATTACTTTTTCGTCTTTATCTGCTAGCTTCCTATACTTTTCATAAAGTGCATTATTTTTTTCGTCATTAATAGGATAATATGGTTCTTTTGTTCTATCCCATTTATCTGAATATTCTCGTGAAATAACTGTTTTTGGCTGAGTTCCAAACTCAAAATGCTTATGCTCAATTATTCTTGTATATGGAACTTCATATTCTGTATAATTTACTACTGCATTTCCTTGATAATTTTCCTTATCTAATATCTCTGTTTCAAATCTTACACTTCTATATTCTAACTCTCCAAAGCAGTAATTATAATATTCATCAATTGCACCTGTAAATATTATCTTATTCGCAATATTTTCAAATTCTTCTCTGTTATCAAAATAATTACAATTTAACTTAACTTCAATTCCTTCTAGCATCTTTTCTACTATTCCGAGTATATCCGCCTATTGGAATTCCTTGATACAAATCATTAAAATAATTATTATCGTATGTAAATCTAACGGGCAATCTCTTTATAATAAAGCTAGGTAATTCTGTTGCCTTTTTTCCCCACTGTTTTTCTGTATACCCTTTTACTAATTTCTCATATATTGTTTTTCCCACTAATTTTATAGCCTGCTCTTCTAAATTTTGAGGTTCTTCTATATTAGTTGCTTTTAATTCATCTTCTATCTTTGCTTTTGCTTCATCAGGTGTAAATACTCCCCAAAGCTTATTAAAGGTATTCATATTAAATGGCATATTATATACCTCATTTTTATATCTTGCAATCGGCGAGTTCGTATACCTATTAAATTCTGCAAATTGATTAATGTATTCCCATATACTTTTATTACTTGTATGAAATATATGAGCACCATATTTATGTACATTTATATCTTCTATCTTTTCTGTATAAATGTTTCCTGCTATATGTGTGCGTTTATCTATTACTAGGCATTTCTTCCCTCTTTTATTTGCTTCATAAGCAAATATTGCTCCAAATAATCCTGCTCCAACTATAAGATAATCATATTTTTCCATAACTTTCTCCTTATTATATATATTTCATTTACTTTGCATAACTATATTTTACAATATTCCACTTTTATACCTAATTTTTCTATTTTCCTTTTAATTTCATATACTTTTGTATCACTAATTTCTTCAAATTCTGGCATTACTTTACCAAGTGTCTTATACTTTTTCTCTCCTAGTCTGTGTATCTTAAATATTTCAACCTTTAATGGTTTATATATATTTAAAATTTCTAATATTTTTTTCATATTTGCATCCGTCACCGTATATTTAGGTACTAATGGTATCCTAAATATGACATTACAATTATTTTCAAATACTTTCTTTATATTCTTCAAGAACAATTCTACATTCCCATTTATTTTATCAACATTATCTTCATCTAAAATTTTTATATCAATAATGAATTCATCAACATATTTAATTGCAATATCAACAAGATGTTCTGACACTGTTAGAGAACTTTCTATACATACATTTATTTTCTGTTCTTTTAGACGTTGTAATAATGATTCTATCTTTTCAAATTGCAATAAGCAATCTCCTCCTGAAAAAGTTACTCCACCCCCATTTTCAAAAAACCCGCTTGTCCTTGAGTATTTCTTTTTCTAACTCCTCTAATGTTATCTCATATCCATAAGTTCCTTTTTCATTCTCATATTCATATGGTATAATATTAAATTCTAAATTCTCAGGATTAGAACACCAGGGGCATCTTAAATTACATCCTTTGAAAAATACTGTCGTTCTTATCCCTGGTCCATCATGCAAAGAAAATCTTTGTATATCACTAACTATTACTTTCACTTTTTAATGCCCTTTCAATTATATAGTCCTTATATTCATCTGGTAAATCTTTAAAATATGCACTAAATCCCCATACCCTTACAATTAAATTTGGAAATTTATCAGGATTTTTTCTTGCTTCTATTAATGTTGCACTACTTACTACATTCATTTGCATTTCAAAGAACCCAATTTTTATACTTGCCATTAAAAAATCTGTAAACTTTGCAAAATTATCACTTATGAAGTTTGGCGATATAAAGAAATCAACTACATTACCATTAAATCTATTTTCGCCATAATTTAATTTAGACGCGAATTGAATAAGCTCTGTATAAGCATTAGAGCTATCACACGAAATATGTACTCCAAATGGTTCTCCATTTTTTCTGCCATCAAAAGAAGCTTTTAGATTTTTTCCTGAAGAAATATAATTAGGTGAACTTAGTCCAAATTTATATCTACCTCCTAATGGATTTTTGTATTTTTCTATTTCATTAGACATAATCTTTATGATGTCATTACTTAATTGTATTACTTCCTCATTGTCAGTCCCATATTTTGCTGTTTGACCTTTTAATTTTTTTAACAATTCATCATTGTTTTCAAAGTTTTGCTTTCTAATTTCATTTAGTTCACTAAAAGTATATTCTTTATTTCTAAAGACAAATTCATCTATATTCATAATAGAATTAACTAAATTGGATAAGCCAACTCCTGTAAGTCCATAATTATTATATATTGCACCACCTTGTGAAATATCTTGATTCCTTTTTATACATTCATCTGTCAGTAATGAAAGAATTGGATCTCTTTCCCATTTTTCACTATTAATTGTTTTTATTAAATTATCTACATATTCTTTAGCATACTTTTTATATAGCTCAATTAATTGTTTTTTATTTGTTATATTAGTAAGTTTTTCATTTTCAATTAAATTTTGAAATGGTTTAATAAAAACAAGTCCTGATATATTATTTGCATCTAATGATTTTCCTATAATATATGGTTCCCAACAAGCTGATGTTCCATAATTATATGCATCTTCCTTTTTATATCCAAAATCAATCAATTTTGGAATAATAACATCATCATTTGCAAACAACGGGCAACCAATCCCCGTTTGTATACACTCCAAAGATTTTTCAATTAAATCTTTAGGCACATCTTTACTTACTCTTAAAAGTATTTTTGGATCTGGAACATTTATTTTCTTTAATTCCTCAATAAACATATATGTTAGTTCATTATATTGATAATTACCATTTACGCCTTTTCCTCCTAATTCTATAATTTGTCCCGTATCTCCCATTAATACATTACTCTTAAAATAATAATACTTATGTAATGTAAGCATAAATTCTTTTATAAGCTCCCTTGCTTCTTCTTTTGTTATAACTCCTTGTTTTATATCATTCTCATAATATCCATATAACATTATATCTAATCTTCCTAAGCCATTTAACGTATGACTTGTTTGCCATAACAATTGATTAAAGAACAATATTCTTTGCAAAGCCTCATAAAAGCTTTTAGCATTCCCCTGTTTTATATTTTTAAAATTCTCAATAATCTTTTCATCCACATTATGGTTAGTTAAAAATTTTATTATTCTATCTATTAATATTTCTATTCCTTCTATTGTTTCCAATTCATTCTCATAAAATTTTTCTTCCACTTTATTATTTTCTACTAATTTTTTTAAATCTAACAATGAATTATTTAATATTTTGCTGTAATCTACAGTAATATTTCCTAAAATCATATTTTCTCTATACACAGTTTTTAATACATCTAGGCTATAATAAAATTTATCATTTTTCGAATACTCGTCTAAGCTTACTTTAGAAAACAATTTTTTTAAACTTTTTCCTTTTTCTTTTTCCTTATATACTTTTGTAATGAAGAAACATTTAGCTAGTTTAATTATATATAAGCTCTTATCCTTTCTATATAACTTGTTACATATTTGTCTTGAAAAATATAATTTGTCAAATAGCCTTTTACCTAATATTTTTTGTATTAATTCTTTCATTTTTAGTCCCCCAATAATTTTATTTATATTCTTCATTTGTTTCTTTATTATATATTATGAATTTCAAAAATCTCCTTATGTTCTCTATACAATTTTTCCATTTCCTTTTTCTGTGGTCCATATGCTAAATGTCCTACTATAGTATTTTTTGAAATTAATATTGGTCTTGAAGTTAACATACAATAAGCACATATCTTTTGCTCATCTCTTCCCATTCCTTCTCTTTTTGATACTTCAAAATATTCCATTTCATCCCAAAGTTTTCTTTTAAATAAAATTGCGCCAATACTATACCTTATAGGACAGACCTCATATCCAAATTCGTCTTTTTGTACAGCATTATTCATTTCGTCTATACTAGGTGCTTGTTCCCATAAAAATCTAGCCACTTGAGGATTTGTATGGTTTCCACTTCCTCTTTCAGTTATGTGTATTAACCTCTCATCTATTCCAACTTTTCTTTGCAATTCCTTATATTTTTCTACTAAATTAAATCTTCTAATAATATTTAAATAACTATAGCCATTTATTGGAATCATTGGAGCTACAATGCCCACATCATAATCTCCATTCTGTTCAATATTTTTATATGCTTGCATTAAAGTTTCAAAATATCCTTTAGTTACAAATATGTCCTCATCTAATTTATATATATAAGTTGCTTTTTTATATAAATTAATTGCAACATTTTGAATTAAAGAAACATTATTTCTCTTTGTACTTAGATATGACCAATCATTATTTTTAGCAATTTCAGATAATTTTTCACTATACTTTCCACTTGAACATAAACAAACTTCTACATTTTCCGGAACAAAAGCTTTAATTCTTTTAAATACAATGTCCCATACTATTTCTTGATATCCAGCCAAAATAATGCAAACCATATCTTTATCTTTTTTTCTATCTTCAAATTTATACTTTCTTGTTAATCCTCTTTTTTTATGATATTTTGTTTGCAACTCTATTTTCTTTGCTTTTACTTTTTCAAATAAGCCTAATTTTTTTAACAATGTTTTCAATATATTTTCCATTTTTTCCTCATCATTTTCTTTTTATTTTATTTATTATTTTATTAATAATATCAAGCAAAAATTTATCTTTTAATATAAGCAACATAACACCATAAATTAACATTCCCACTATAACTTCTACAATTGTTGTAATAATAGTAGGTGGCATATTCCTTCCAAGTATATACGTTATTGCAAACATAATAGCTCCACTTACTATATACTTAAAACTATTCTGATATGCAATTTTTAACGGTATGTCTTTTCTTATTCCTATCAATTGCACTATGGATATTAATGTTTCTGCCAGTACCGAAGACACCATTGCTCCTTTGGCTCCATACAATGGAATTAACAACAAATTAAGACAAAAATTAAATACTGCTCCAGTTACAACTGATTTAGTAAAAAGTCCTTGTTTTTTTGCAGGTATTAAATATTGCATTCCGGATACATTACTCATTCCTATTGCTACAACAATTGGTGCTCCAATCATTATTATTGTTATTGATTTTTCAAATTCCTCTCCTAGAAACCAAGGAACAATCGTCTGTGCTATTGCCATTAATCCAAACATAATAGGTATTCCAAGAAGCCATACAAAATTAAACGAATTAGCTAAATATCTTTTAACTTCCTCTTTTTTATCATTTGCTATATTATTTGCAATTCTTGGAGATACTACTGTTCCTAAAGCAGTAATCACCGCTAAAGATACCCCTGTTATTTTTTGTGTCTGTTCATAGTTTCCTACTTCAGTCATATCTGATGATATTTTTCCAATCATCGTCTTATCTAAAACTGTATACACTTTTATTGCAACCTGAGGTATAAACAAAGCTATTGTTGGTTTTATATGTTTCAATACATTCAGTTCTTTAATTTTTATTCTTTCTGTATACTTAGGCAAATAAAACCATAGTGACAAATTACCTATCAGATTTGATCCAACATATATTAAAAAATATATAGCAAGATCTTCTTTTGTTTTTACCAATGTAAAAATTAAAACTAAACTAATAAGTTTAACTAAAATATTTCTTGTTACAGTTTTCTTAAATTCTTCCAACCCTTGAAAAAACCAACTAATATCAATGCAATTAGATATCAATTCTAAAATTAATATTTTGTAATATATTTGATATTGAGTTCCATTTACATAAAATATATAGAATAAAATAGTTGAAATAATCATTGTGCAAAATCTTAATATCACAATTTCCCACATTATTTTGCTTCTTTTTCCTCTATCTTGCTGTACATATGCTATTTCTCTTCTTCCATACATTGCTATACCTAATGAACCAAAAAGTACAAAATAAGTAGCTATGGAAAGTGTATAACTATATATTCCAATATTTTCTGCTCCTAAAATTCGTGATAAGTATGGAGTAGTTATTAGTGGTATTACTATTGTAATTATCTCATATATCATACTATATATATAATTTTTAGTTATGCTTTTTTTCATTCTTGTACCTTTCTATGTATCTTAAAAATTTCTTGATTATTTTCAAAATATTCTTTCATTACTTTATTTTGATTTCCAAAAGATAAATGCCCCACTATCGAATTATTAGATACAATTATTGCTCTAGACCTCACCATACAATAACCACAAATCTGTATTTCGTCTCTCCCCATAGCATTTCCAAAAGAAACCTTAAATCCGTTCATATTCTGCCATAACTCTCTCTTAAATAAAATTGCTCCTATACTAAATCTTATTGGGCAAACTTCATAGCCAAATTCGTCATTTTGTACTATCTTGTTCATTTCATCTATATTAGGTAAATAATTTTCTTCTCCCCAAAAAAATTTAGCTACTTCTGGGTTAGACTCTATCATTCTATCTTTTCCAGCAGAATAAATTGGATTTTCAAATTTATTTTTGTATGTTTCAACTAACCCAAACCTTTTTAAAACATTTAAATGTCCGTATCCATTAATTGGTATAGTTGGAGCAACAAATCCAATTTTGTATTCAGCACTTTTTTCACATTGCCTCATTGTATTCATAAGTGTTTCAAAATAATTTTTTGTTACAAAAATATCTTCATCTATTTTGTATATGTATTGAGCATTTTTAAACAAGTTAATTGCAACATTTTGAATTAAAGAAACATTATTTCTCTTCATACTCAAATACGACCAGTCGTTTTGCTCAGCTATTTTTGATAATCGTTCACTATATTTTCCACTTGATAATATACAAACTTCTACATCTTCTGGGACAAATTTTTTTATCCTTTCAAAAAAAATATCATACAAAAACTCTTTATAGCCTGCTAAAATGATGCAAACTTTATCTTTATTTTTCATTCTATTCTCAAATGTATATCTTTTAGTTAAGTTTCTTTTTAATTTATATTTGTTTATTGCATTTTTTGTTTTTTCTAATAATCCTTTTTTCTCTAAAAAATTTCTTAGAACTAGCTTTATATTCATTATTCCTCCACATTTTTACAACTGTTTTCTTTATTTTATATAGGTTCTATTGTTTTACCTAATCTTCCTTTTTTTCCATCTTTATATCCTTTTATCATCATCTTTATACATTCTATTTTTTTGCACTTTACTACCCATATTGAAATAAATCTTGTAATTATATACCTAAATACCTTCTTTTTATTATCTTTATAAACAAAAGTTGCATTTCTAGTAGAATAATATAATTTCCAAGGACTTGATATATAAAATATTACTCTTTTTCCAAAAATATTTACTTTTCTTGCATTCTTCATATAATTTGCTGGATGTGAATATAAAGAATCTATAACTGTTGCAATATATGCATCAGCTTTTTTGGCTCTATAATTATAATCTTTCTCGTCATAAGATATAAAAAGTTCCTTATTGGGAAATCCAATTTCTTGTATCAACCCTTTTGATATTAATGTACCATTAAATGGACTTATATTATTTAAAATTACTCCATTTTCTGATTTTGCTTTTATATTTTCTATTGTATCTTGTTGTGAAAACATTTTGAAACTTAAATTTATTTCATCACATAGCACTAAAGAGTTAATCATTATCTTATCATTTTCATTCAAATGTTTTCTTTGAATTTCTTTCATTAAATTTCCTATTGTATCATTATTTTTTGGTCTCCCATCATCATCCATAAGTACAATCCAATCATATCCATTATCATATGCATACTTGCAACCAGTATAAAATCCTCCTGCCCCACCTATATTTTCATCTAAATATATATATTTTATGTTGTTATTAGGGAATTTCTCCATAACTGCTTCTTTTGTATTATCTGTACTATGGTTATCAACTATAATAATGCAATCTATATTATAGCTTTGTGACACTATTGCTTTTATGTTCTTTAGTAACAATTCTTTTCTGTTATATGTAACTGTTACAGTTGCAAGTTTTTTTTCTGTCATTTCTACTATCCTTCTTTCTTAAAAATTGCATTTTTTATTTCTTTTCTTTTACCATATTTTTCTGTATACTCACACTTTTTTCATCTAATATGCAACAAGCACTTACTAGCAAAAATGGTAATACATTATACCTATGTCTTACAGCGGTTCCACTTGCAGAAGTTCCTAGTGAAAATACTAATGTAATAGGTATAAAAACATAAAACATTACTTTTGCAAACTTTTCTTTCTTATTCCTTATGCATATATAAAATAAATATAAATATATAGCTCCGTCAAATGCAAAAGTAAACATATCCATTACATTCCTAAAATCCCATGGCATTGGCGAAAATAAAAAATATACAAATTTAAAAGGTAAAAACATTATTAGTTGTGGTAAAGTCTCAACCTTCATACTAGTTAGATATGCAGATCCACCTTTTGTATTTGAAACGGTTTCATATAAAGCATCCATCTCTGTAAATTTTGAAAATTTTGAATTTACATTTTGGAAAAGATATATTCCTATTACTACAATAAAGCATAATGAAAATAAGGCTTTAGTAAAGTTAAATCCTGAAAAATCTATTTTATCTTTCTTTTTATTATACATAAATATAATAAACAAATACATAAAAAATACAAATATCATTGCAGAATGTATAGCTGATGCAATAAGGATATATAGCAACGCAACAATAGCATATTTTATTTTTCTTAACTGATACCAATCTAGAAATTTATTAATCGATAATATCGCAAGAAGTGTAATTAATGTATCCCTTCTTAATATACTATTTAAAAATATTAGATTAGGCATAAATGAAATTAATAAAATTCCTAAATTTTTGCTTTTATTACTTAATGATAATTTATCTAATATCTTTGAGAAATATATAATAGATATCATCGAAAAAAGTACATTTGTAAATTGTGCTCCTAATCTGTTTGATCCAATAAACAAATATATAAAATACAAAAACTTTGTATATATTCCACCATATAAATTAGCACTTATTTTTAGATCTCCATTAAAACATTTAAGTGAAACATTATAAAATCCATCATCGTCCGATCCTGCATGGGGTAATCTAAAAACATATAAATCTATATACATTCCTATGATTCTTACAATAAATGCAAGTAAAAATATTAATTTCTTATTTTTATCATTTTT
This sequence comes from uncultured Clostridia bacterium, assembly GCA_947624655.1. Taxonomy (GTDB): domain Bacteria; phylum Bacillota; class Clostridia; order TANB77; family CAG-508; genus JAAWPK01. The sequence goes on from CANQLH010000001.1 coordinate 64,114, forward strand.
ACTGTTTAATATGTAAAATATTAAAATTGATGATGTAGATGTTACATATATTACAGATAGTACATCATATCTAACTCCAAAAAGTTTTATCAATAAGCATAATACAAGTGTAAGAATAAATAATGGAATAGCTATTTTATAGCTGTTTTTATTTAATTTATTTTCTACAATAGATTCCTCCATTTATATAAATTATCCTCCTGAAATTTCTTTTATCTTTTTCATATATGCATTAATAACAATATTTCTATCAAATTCTTTTTCAACTTTTTTTCTAGAGTCTAATCCCATTTTCTTTTTTTCTTCATATGGTAAATTTATAAATTTCTCTACTTTTTCTATTAACATCTCTGTATTTCTTACGTCTACCAAATATCCGTTTATGTTTTCTTCTACTATCTCTTTGCAACCTGTTCTATTTGTTGTTATAATTGGTCTTCCTGCAGCACAACTTTCTAATAATGCATTACTCATTCCTTCTGGATAAAAAGAAGGATGTATTGTACAATTAGAGATTTTATGATATTCCCTCACATCATCAACCTGTCCATGATATATAACAATATTGTCTTTTTCATATTCATTTATCATTTTTAAGTATTTCTCATCATCACATATTCCTAATATATGAAATTCTACATTATTATACGTTTTTTTTATGTTTTTAGCTAGTTCTAAATATTCCTCTATACCTTTTTCATATATAATTCTTGATATGAATAAAAAAACAATCTTTTTATTTTCTGGATATGGAATAAATTTATGATATTCTAAATTTACGCCAGACCCTGGAATTAATTGATAATTATTCTTTATAATTTTTCTTTTAAGCATAAAATTCAAATTTTCTTTATTTTGAAAAAAAACGCAATTTGCTTTTTTTAATCCTAATTTATATAAAAATACTGTTATATGCTGAAGTATTCCAGCATTTTCAACTGCATTACCAAGTCCAGTTATATTCACTATATATGGAATACCTAATTTTCTACATACATATCCTGCATAAATATTAGGCTTTATTGTATATGTCAATACTACATCGGGTTTTATTTCTTTTATTAATTTCTTATAATTCTTCAATAATATAAAATCCTTAAAAATGTTTGTGCCTCTTCTATCCATATTTATTTCTATATAATTACAACCTATTTCTTGTACTTTTTCTTTAACTTTATTATTGGGAGCAATAACATATATATCGTAATTTTCTTTTTTTAAACTAATTAGTAGCTCTTCTCTAAATCGTATAAGTCCATCTAAAGAATTACATACTATTATTACTTTTTTCATTTTTTCTCCTTGCATAAATTTTCTATATATTTTCTTTTACCTGATGACATAACTGGAATTTCATCAGTATATTCAATTATGATAATTGCGTCTTTTCCTAACAAATCATTAAATTTTTCTTTTAGCTCATTTTCTTGCTTTTCTTTATTAAATTCACGAGTAGTATTTAATAAAATTTTATATTCATTTTCTGATAATTGAGTAAACTTAAATTGCTTTATATTTTTTGTTCCCCACATATTGTTCGTTATCATATGTGGAGATAATGCGTCTCCTTTTGTATTATAAATTAAATCTACTCTTCTACCAAATAACTTTTTCAATACTCGAGTATGCCCATCACATGAACATTTTCCTACAATAGCTAAATCTCCTGTATCATATCTAATCATTGGCATAGCATAATTATATAAATCTGTTACGACTACTCTAGCTAATTCTCCATCTTCAGCTGGTAAATCCTCATCAATCTTCAAAAATTCAAAATAGTAATCAGCAGTATTTAAATGAAATTCTTGATTTTTTAGGCACTCTTGCCCTAGTATTCCATTCTCTTCATTTGCATATCTTGATACTATTTTACAATTAAATAATTTTTTTAAATTTTTTCTTGTATCATCTTGCAAAATTTCAGACCCACTTATTATAGACGTTATATTAAAATCATCTGGATTGTGTTTTCTTTCTATAAGATATTTTGCCGTTTTTTCTAATGTTGATGAATATGACAAAATATTTTTTACTTTTTTATCTTCTAGTAGTATTCTTTCTATTTCTTTCATTTTTTCATCATCTAAATTTGAAATATCTTCCGTAATCATATTTTGTAAAAATTTTTGAAAATTCGATTTTTTTATACTTTTTACCCATACTCTACAATTTAATTGTTTTTCTCCAAATGTATATCCACACAATTGTCCAAAGTATAATACCTCCGCAATAACCCTGCTTCTTTTTATTTTATCTTGACATATAGTTAGCGGAGTTCCAGTAGAACCACTTGTTGACATCTCATGAAGTTTTTCGTCTTTGTACTTACTAGATAAAATTTTACTATAATTGTCCCTTATAATCATTTTATTTATAGTCTGAAAATCATTTATGTTATCAGTATTATATTTACTATAAAATTCCGTTGTTGTTTGTGCATGTCTTAATAAATTTTCTAAGTCCTGTTTAATATCTCTATTTCCTTCAGAATAGCAATTTCTTATATCACAATAAGCCTTTCTAACTTTTCCGCCTTCAACAAAATCTCTAATCCAAAAAAGATACCATCTCCAGTTTTTTAAATGATTCTCCTTATTATTCTTCTCTTCATTTTTATTACTATTTTTTTTCACTTCAATCATTCTCCTTTTTTATATTCTATATGCTGGAAAGAATTCTGTATTTATATTAACTTTTTTTATTTGACACATCTTACCATATATATCTTTATTCCATATTTTTTTACCAATATAAAAATTAAATTCCGTGTTTTGTGCAAACTGTTTTTTAAATGCATATAGTGAATCTTCTTTTGAATTGCTTCTTCCTCCACCATGATGTATTAGTTTATAGCCATTTTCTTTTCCCCATAACGTAACTGCATATCTTAATATATACGCAGGAGAAAGATACAAATACTCACTTAATGTTCCTGATAAATGTATATGTATAGTTTTATTATATATAAAATAAATTCCACATGCAATAGTTTTATCTTGATATATTGCTTCAACAAGCAAAGTATTGTTTTTAAAATATTTTTGTATTTTTTCAAAATATTCATCTTCAAAATAATAATAATCTGTTGCATTGTTACGTTTCATTGTAGAATAGTATATTTCTTTAAATTTATGTATATTTTCTGGTCTTTGAGTAATTTTATAAGTAATTCCTTTATTTATGGCTTGTCTTATATTTTTTCTACAGCTCTTACTAAATTCTATCTTTACTGGGTCTTCATATTCCAAATTAGTTCCTAAAGTATTTCGTATACATTCTGCATTATAAATATCTTCAAAATCTTTTGCATTTTCTATAATCGGATGAAATCTTACAAATTCACTAACTATATTATTTTCATTGCAATATTTTTCAAATTCACTTTCATATGATTTCAAAAGTTGCTCTTTTTTACCATTTATGCACTCTTCTATAATTGGTCCCCCATATCCATAAGGAGTAACAATATCATAATATATATAATCATTTATTTTTATAGGTATTTCTCTCATAATAAATTGATTACTTATTTTTCCATTATCATCCTGATATGTAAATACTTTGGCTTTTCCATGTTCAATATTTTCATATAATTTTCCATAATTTTCATCAAAATATATATCTTTTTTCACTTCATAGCTCCTCTTGCATTATTAAATTAATATATCTTTCTATTTCATCCTCTTCGTATCTTTGATCACATATTAATGATAATTCCATTTTATATATTTCCTGTTCCCTGTTATTTTCAATTTGTTTTGGAATTTTCCAATGATTAGGGCAATACACTTCATTATCTATTAAAAACTTACTTAATAAGTTTCTTTTTTCATTTGATAAAAATATTGGTACAAAAAGAGGGCAATCCTCATTCAAATCCAATTTTTCTAAATATTTTATCTTTTTCTGTCTTTTAAAAAAATCATAAATTACAGCTACATTATTTCTTCTTTTTCTTTTTATTTCTTCTATATTCAAATTTTGTAAAATATTATAAGATTTTTCATCTATTCCAAAGTTTTTGTAGTTTTCATTTAATATTTCATTTGCCTTTGAAAATCCTTCTAAATATGTTTTTTTAATTCTTTCATCTTTATTCTTCATATATTCTGCTTTTTCTGTCATTGCATTTTCTTTTAACTTTATATAAGTAGCATTCTGATTTAGTTGTATTTCTGTATTTGTAAATTCATTTGATTGATTTATCACTATTCCTCCACTAATTATCGGAAACCATTTTCGCAAACTAGCTATTACAAAGTCAGATTTATCATTGTATTTTCTTCTAGATAATAAACTATGTGTAGAATCTTCAATTACACAAACATTTCTTTCTTTGTATCTTTCTATATAGCTATCCATACTACAACATGAAAATCCAAAATAATTCATTGCAAAGAATATATCACATTTTACATTGTCATTAATGTCATAAACAAAATTACCATTGTTGAAGCTTACACTATAAAATTCCACTTCAATATTTTTATCTATAAATGGCTTTATAATAGATTCACAACAATACGATGGTAAATATGCTTTCTGAATCTTATGTTGTTTTTGTATTACAGTTAAAACATAGTCTATTGCTGTTCTGCCTGACATTAATAGTTTTACATTATTATATTTTGTGTCTTTTCTTTCATATGTTATATTTTCTAACCAATATTCACTACCTATCTCCATTTTTATACTCTCTAATTTTTAATTTCTTCTTTCCTTTGTCTTCTTCTATATTCATCAAAATCTATTATTGAACCTGTCCCTCTTAATACAATATCTTCTCTTTTTAATACTTCCTTAATTGTTTTAAGAATTATATTAAAATCTTCTTTAAAAGTAATATTTTTTACATATTTAACATCATATTGAAATCTTTCTTCCCAATTAACAGTATTTCTTCCATTTACTTGTGCTAGCCCTGTAAGTCCTGGTCTAACATCATGTCTATGTCTTTCTTCTTCTGTATAATATGGTAAATATCTTATTAAAAGTGGTCTTGGTCCAACTATTGACATATCTCCTTTTAAAATATTCACTAATTCAGGTATTTCATCTAAACTTGTACTACGTAAAAAATCTCCAAACTTTGTTAGTCTCTCTGAATCTGGCAATAATTCTCCATTTTCATCTTTCTTATCAGTCATTGTTCTAAATTTATGTAGTGTGAATATCTTTTCATTTTTTCCTGGTCTATCTTGTTTAAAAAATACTGGCTTACCAAGTTTTATTCTAACTAGAATACATATTACTAACATTACTGGACTTAAAATAATCAATGCAATCAAGCTTAAAGTAAAGTCCAATATTCGCTTTATATATTTTCTATACATAGTTTTTTTCCCCCAATTATTACTTCAAATGCGTTTATTTGAACAATTCTTTAATCACTTTAATTATTCTATCCATGTCTTCCTTGGTCATCTTTGTATCAGAAGGTAAACATACTCCTCTATTAAATAAGTCTTCAGATACAGATTTTTCCTCTACTTGGATATAATCATAGCTTTCAAAAATAGGTTGCATATGCATAGGTTTCCATACTGGTCTTGTCTCTATATTTTCTTTTTCCAAAGCTTCCATAATCTGTATAGGTTTAACACTTGCATTTTCATCTATTGTAATAACAGATAGCCAATAATTTGGTTTTGTATTTTCAAGAGCAGGATGCATTTCTATTTGTGGAATATCCTTAAATGCTTCTTTATATGTATTAAATATTTCTGTCTTTTTAGCTATTCTATCATCCAATACTTTAAGCTGTCCTCTACCAATTCCTGCAACTATATTGCTCATTCTATAATTGTATCCTATTTCCTTATGCTCATAATGCCTTGCTTTTTCTCTTGACTGTGTCGACCAAAATCTTACCTTTGCAATTCTTTCTTCATCATCTGATACTAACATTCCACCGCCACTTGTAGTTATAATCTTATTGCCATTAAATGAATACACCCCATATTTTCCAAAGGTTCCTGTCTGCTTACCTTCATAAGTTGCGCCTAGGCTTTCTGCTGAATCTTCTACAAGAGGTGTATTATGTTTGTCACATATTTCTTTTATTTCTTTTATTTTAGCTGGTATTCCATATAAATGAACTACAATAACTGCTTTTGGATTAGGATATTTTTCAAAAGCTTTCTCTAATGCTTTTGGATCCATGTTCCATGTTTCTTTTTCACTATCTATAAACACAGGTGTTGCATTTTGATAGATTATTGGATTTGCTGTTGCAGAAAATGTAAGTGATGGGCAAAATACTATATCATCTTTTTTTACATCTAATGCCTTAAAAGCCATATGTATTGCTGCTGTTCCTGCAGAAAGTGCAGCAGCATATTTACTTCCTACATAATTTGCTATTTCTTTTTCAAATTGATTAACATTTTCTCCAAGTGGAGCCACCCAATTTGTATCAAATGCTTCCTTTATATATTTTTGTTCATATCCTTCATCTGACATATGAGGTGAAGATAAAAATATCTTCTTTTTTTCCATCCTTTGTTCCTTCTTTCTATGTTTTAATTAATTCTTTAACTTCATTTTTTCTCTTTGCCCTATTATGTATATACATAAGCCTTTCTGAAATTTGCTTTAATATATTTGTTTGAGCTTTTTTTATAGTTAATTTTCTTTGTGATGCAACTACCAATTCTTTTTTATGCTCTTCTTGTAATACATACGTTGGAACAACCTCGTGTATAATTTGTTTAATTGCTTCTATTGAAGTTCTTTCATTTTCTATTAGCATCTTTAATTTTGCTAATTTTTCTACAATATCTTTTTCATTAAGGTCTGTCAATTCACCAATATATATTTTTTCATTCTCTGTTTTTTGTAATCCTTCCTCTTTCATGAGCAATTCTTCATATAGCTTTTCTCCTGGTCTAAGACCTGTAAATACAATTGGTATATCAACATCTGGTTCATATCCTGATAATTTTATGAGACTTACAGCTAAATCATATATTTTTACTGGGTCTCCCATATCAAGTACAAATATCTCTCCGCCTTTTGCATAGCTCATTGCTTGCAAAACAAGTCCTACTGCTTCTGGGATTGTCATAAAATATCTTATTACATCTTTATGCGTAACTGTTACTGGACCACCTGCTGCAATTTGTTTCTTAAATAGTGGAACGACAGAGCCATTACTTCCTAAAACATTTCCAAATCTTACTGCTGCATATTCTGTATCACTATTTTTATTCTTAACTTGTATTATCATTTCGCAAAGTCTTTTGGTTGCACCCATTATATTTGTTGGATTAACAGCTTTATCAGTTGATATTAATATCATCTTTTTACATTTATACTTATCCGCACAATTTGCTACATTATATGTACCAAATACATTATTTTTTATAGCTTCAAGAGGGCTTTTCTCCATCAATGGAACGTGTTTATGTGCTGCCGCATGGAATACTAAATATGGTCTATATTGTTCAAATATTTCTTCTAGTCTCTTTACATCTCTTACGCTTCCTATAATTGTCTCTATATTTATATGTGAGTATTCAGCCTTTAGTTCTTGTTCTACATCATATAGATTATTTTCATAAATATCAAGCATTACTAGTTTACTTGGTCTGTATTTGACAATTTGTCTACATAATTCTGATCCTATTGAGCCACCTGCTCCTGTTACTAAAATTGCCTTTCCTTGTATTAGCTGACCAATTTTATCATTATCCAATACTACTGGTTCTCTACCTAGTATATCTTCTATTTCTACATCTCTTAAATTCTGATACATATTTTTATTTCGTATTAAATCTTCCAAAGATGGCAAGATTTTTATTTTCTTTCCTGTTGCTTGACATATATTTAATATTTCTTTTTTGTTCTTTCTTGATATTTGAGATATTGCAAAGAATATTTCATCAACTTCTTTATCCTTGCATACTTCAACAATTTTATCTCTATTACCTAATACTTCAATGCCATTTATAAAATAGTGTAAAATTTCTTGATTATCATCTATTATTCCTACAATACGATATTTTTCGTTCATAGTCTGCTTTATATTACTTATAACTTCTTTGCCTGCAAATCCAGCACCAATAATCAAAACATTATATCTTTCTCCGTCTCCCTTTTCTTGTTTTCTAAGTAATATATTTAAGAAAAATCTAATAATTACTCTTAAGCTAATTATCCCTACCGCTGTTATTATACATCCTATAATCTGCTGTCTCATAGAATTTATATTAAATCCAAATCTTCTAATTATTGCAAGTGTAACTCCTGCTAGAGATGTCATTATTATGTAAACAATATAATCTGTCCCATTCTCAAATCTAGTTATTCTCCTATAAGTTTTAAACAAATTAAGATATATCTGATATACTATTACTCCTAAAACAACTGAATTTTCTATTGTTTTTATGTTTTGGTCACTTAAGACATATTCTCTAGGTGTCATAAGTAGATTTGCTACTATCATTGAAAAAGCAATAATTATTACATCTAATAAAAACATATAAAATTTACTCTGTTTTATTATCCCCTTCATTTTTGCTCCCTCTTTAATTTTTTTTTACTTTATATCTTTTAATATCATCATCCTAGATATTTATATCTAGGATGACTTTTTGTGTAATAAAAAGCCGGTTTTTGGCAAATTTTTATTTGAATAAATCTGACTTTTGGGTGTCATTTGTTCGTGCCGATTTGAGTTTCTATGCCAAAGGTATGAAGACCCAAAGGCATAAATAAATAAGAACAAAAAGTGTTAATGCACCTTGTTCTTATTTATTATACAATATTATTTTGCTCCGGTCAACAAATTTCTACATTTTTTTACTTTTTGTTACCTTCGTCAAGTAAAAAATGAAATCAATTTTAACTATCTTTATCGTTTTCTTTCTTCTCTTGTTGTTAATATATTAGATTTTGCACACACTGTGTGCAAAATGTTTGGAAATGAAAAGAAGCAATATTTTTGCACAAAATATTGCTTTTAAATATGCATTTAATCGTACAAATTGCATTTACTTTACAGAATTGCATTTAACTTTTCACTTTACCTTTTTGTTGCCTTATTTTTATGGTTTATTGCTTCAATAACTACAAATAATAAACCAATAACTGCTAAAACTATTCCAGCCATGTTTATTTTTCCCATAATATCCATAAACATTGCTGCAATTAAATCCGAAATTCCTCTACTTAATATATAAAAGTTTGAAATATTTATGTTTGTTTTTAAAAATATATTTAATCCTATTAAAAGAAATCCAACAGTTAATGCCACAATTCCAATATATTTTATTCCTGTTGTAATTTCTCTGAAATTTATAACTAATGTTATAACAATAAATACACCTATTGTAACATATAATCCTATACATATTTTAGGAATTACTTCATTTATAGCTAAAACCTTTTGAGGAATAGATGCTAAAAGACTTTGATATGTATTAAAATACACCTCAGATAAATATGTTTTAGATATGTTTTCGAAAACTGTTTTAGTTGCATTTTTTTCTACTGCTGTTAATTTGGTTCCATTCTGTTCTATTTCTGCTAATTTGTTTTCTAGTAATTGATTTATTTCCTCTTCATTTGTTTTTATTTGTTCTCCGTGGTAAATTTGTCTAACTAATTCATTTACATCTTTTTTTATTTGCTCTACTGAAAAAACATTACCTATATCAAAGTTTTCAAGTCCTGATTGCTCTACATAATCTTCTAATTCGTCTTTTATTGTATTATGTATATTTTCATAATAATTTACTTTTTCTAATTTCGATATTAAATATTCTTCATTTAACACTGTATTCTTTATAACTGTTAACAATATTCCTGCTAAAAGTATTATTATCAATACAAAAATAAGTATATATGAGATAATTTTTTTTACAACTTTCATGCTTCCTCCATTAGTTCTGCATATGCAACAAATCTATGTGATTTATGTCCAATTCCTGTTACGGGATAACAAGTGTATATCATTAATATTTCTTGTGAGTCTTGTATAGGGAGTTTTTCATCTTCTGTTTCATGTATTACTTGTGTTTCATATATTTTATACTGAAATTCGCCATAATTTGTTTTTACTTTTATAATATCTCCAACTTTAACTTGTGGTAATTTGCGTAAAAACCTTGCTGTATTATGAGCTGCATATACGATTGAGCCACCTTCTCCTGGGAAATAGCTTCCTGAATAATGTCCAACAGCTACTTTCAGTATTTCAAGTGTATCTCCGTAATAAACAGGCAAGTCTACACCTATTGACTCTATCTGTATAGTAGCATATTGTGTTCCATATTCAGGGTATCTTTCTAGTCTCTTTTTTTCATTACTTAGAACTAGTTCTTCATTACCAGCTGTTTCTTTTACTTCGACAGACATAGTATTTATTAGTGATATTGCCATTCTAATTTTCTCACCTGCGACTATATTTACTATAATTGCAATACTTCCTGCTAATAATAAAGCAACTACTAATGAAATAATAGTTGCTTTTATTATATTTATGAATTTATTTTGCATATTTTAAAGTCTTTCCAGCTACTACTGCAACAGCTACGGCAATACTAGCTATTACAGGAATATATATATAATTAGTTGCTCCTGTTTTCTTTATCATATCAAGATCTTCAGTTGTAAATTTTGTTCCATCTAAATTATATACATCAACTGTACCATTTGAATTGATATTAATTTTTATTTTTGTTGTTTTGCTAACATCGTTTACTAAAGATGTAAGTTCTTGTCTTTTTGCTCCTTTTAATTCTTTATAAGATGTAACTCCTGCTTCTTTTAATATTTTTACACCTTCATCAAATTTGCCCTCTAAGTAGTTTAGAGTATCTTCTGATAAATCATTTTGTTTTAAATATTGCTCTAATTTTACCTTTTGAGCCTTAGTAAATAGTGAAACTTGCTTTCCGTTTAATGTAACTTCCTTTGTTACATAATCGATAAATTGTTCCTTTGTTGCTGCTTTAACAACATTTGTGATTGATAATAATAGTAATAATACTATTGATATTGTAAGTAATTTTTTCATTTTAAATTTCCTCCCTTGTTAATTTTCTCCTATTATAACATTACATTTTATTAAATTCAATACTTTTTTAAAAATTTTTTAAACTTTTTTATTTTTTATTTTTAATTAAGCTTTACCTAATAATACAGCTATTTAATAATTTCCAACTGTATAATGCATTTTATCACCATAAAATACCCCTTTTAGGTAATATATAATATGGGTTTCTTCGTTTATTATATATGAATCAGTTGTCCTCGATAAATACCCCTTCCCGTAATTTAATGTGGTATTTTCTAATTCGCCTAAATCAATAATATAATATGTGTCTCCATCATTTATAGATAAATCAGTAACATACTCCCTTACTTCCTCCTGTGTCATTGGGTCACCATATACAGGTAACTCTTCATGCGCCACATAATATGACGCTATTCTGTTATTTAATGTTTCTATATCATTATCAAGCTTTGTGAGATGTGAAAGTTGAATTGATTCATGAGCACTTGTGGCAAGAGTTGCCGTTACTATTACAAGAAGCAAAACAGTAATTACCAAAACAACCATGGTTATTCCTTTTTCATCATTCACTTTTCTATTTTCTTTCATCATCTGTTTTATTTCCTTTCAACTTTATTTAACTATATATAGTTTACTATTATTCTCATTTTATTGCAATATTATTTTTTAATTTTTATTACTTTATATAAAGTTCATTATTTTTCTCATCTACAACAACATTAGAATTTGGAATAATCTCTCCTGTTAAGATTTTTCTTGCTATTAATGTTTCTAGTTTCTTTTGCACAAACCTTTTAAGCGGTCTTGCTCCATACACTTCATCATATCCATTATTTATTAAATAATCTTTTGCATTTTGTGTTAATTCAAGTGTTATTTGCTTATCCTCAAGTCTCTTCTCTAAGTCTTTTATTAATAATTCTAATATTTTAGAAATCTCATCCTTCATAAGTGGCTTATAGAATATTATTTCATCAAGACGGTTTAAAAATTCTGGTCTAAAGCTTTGTTTTAATAACTTTTCTACTTTTTCTTTTGCTTCTTTTGAAATTTCTCCAGTTTTTGTAATTCCTTCTAGTATATAATCAGAGCCTAAATTTGATGTTAATATTATTATTGTGTTTTTAAAGTCTACTGTTCTTCCTTGTGAATCAGTAACACGGCCATCATCTAATACTTGCAATAATATATTAAATACATCTGGATGTGCCTTTTCTATTTCGTCAAATAATACTACTGAATATGGCTTTCTCCTAACCGCTTCTGTTAGTTGGCCTCCTTCTTCATATCCTACATATCCTGGAGGTGCACCAATTAATCTCGATACAGAAAATTTTTCCATATATTCTGACATATCTATTCTTATAATATTATGTTCATCATCAAATAGACTTTCTGCAAGTGATTTGGCAAGTTCAGTTTTACCAACACCTGTTGGACCTAAAAACATAAATGAGCCTATTGGCTTTGCTGGATTTCCAATTCCTGCTCTTGAACGCATTATTGCTTCTGATACTTTTTCTACTGCTTCATCTTGGCCTATTACTCTCTTATGAAGTACCTCATCTAAGTGAAGTATCTTTTCTCTTTCTCCTTCCATAAGCTTTGTAACTGGTATTCCTGTCCATCTTGAAATAATTTTTGTTATTTCATCTTCTGTAACTTTATTTCTAAGTAAGCCATCTTCTTTGCTTTTTTCTGAAATCTTCTCTTCTTCTTCTAATTCCTTTTGTAGCTGTGGAAGTTTACCATATTTAAGTTCAGCAGCTTTATTTAGTTCATATTCTCTCTCTGCTTTTTCTATCTCTGAATTAACTCTTTCTATATCCTCACGTAATTTTTGTACTTTTCCTATTGCTTGTTTTTCATTTTCCCATTTTGCCTTCATTCCGTCAAATTTTGTTTTTAATTCTGCCTTTTCCTTTTGAATATCTGCAAGACGTTTCTTTGAAATTTCATCTTTTTCTTTACCTAAAGCTGTTTCTTCTATTTCAAGTTGCATTATTTTTCTAGATACCTCATCAAGTTCTGTTGGCATTGATTCCATTTCTGTTTTTATCATGGCACATGCTTCGTCTACTAAGTCAATTGCTTTGTCAGGTAAAAATCTATCTGTAATATACCTATGTGATAAAGTTGCTGCTGCAATTAAACTATTATCTGATATTTTAACTCCGTGATATACCTCATATCTTTCTTTTAGACCTCTTAAAATTGATATAGTATCCTCTACTGTTGGTTCTTCTACCATTACTGGTTGAAATCTTCTTTCTAGTGCTTGGTCTTTTTCTATATATTTTCTATATTCGTTTAAAGTTGTAGCTCCAATGCAATGTAATTCTCCTCTTGCAAGCATTGGTTTAAGCAAGTTTCCTGCATCCATTGCTCCATCAGTTTTACCGTGCACCAACTATTGTATGAATTTCATCAATAAATAGAATGATTCTTCCTTCACTTTTCTTTATTTCTTGAAGTACTGCTTTTAGCCTTTCCTCAAATTCTCCTCTGTATTTTGCACCTGCTACTAATGCCCCCATATCAAGTGAAAATATTGTACACTCCTTTAATCCTTCTGGTACATCTCCTCTTACAATTCTAAGTGCCAATCCTTCTGCTATTGCTGTTTTTCCGTACACCTGGCTCTCCTATTAAACATGGATTATTTTTAGTTTTTCTTGATAATATTCTAATTACATTCCTTATTTCTGAATCCCTTCCAATTACTGGATCTAATTTTTGCTTTCTTGCAAGTTCAACTAAGTCTTGACCATATTTTTTTAGAGCATCATATGTTTCTTCTGGATTGTCTGTTGTAACTCTGGTATTTCCTCTAACACTTGATAATGCTTTTAAAAATTCGTTTTTTGTAATATTATATTTCTTAAATAATTCTTTTATATCTCTATTGCTATTGTCAAATATTGCAAGCATTATATGTTCTACTGATACATAATCATCATTCATATTTTTAGCTATTGTTTCTGCATTCGCAAGAACTAAGTCAACATCTTGTGATACATAAAAGCCATCATTTGGCCTTGCTCCTCCTGTAATTTTAGGCTTTTTATAGATTTTTTCTTTTAATTCATTTTCAAATTCTTCTTCATTTGTAATTTTCTTTAGGAGTTCACTTATTAAACTATTATCTTGCTCTAAAAGTGATAATAGCAAGTGTTCTTCTTCAATTTGTGCATTTTGATTTTGTACAGCCAAGTTTTGTGCACTTTGTATTGCTTCTAATGATTTTTGCGTAAACTTTTGAACATTCATAGTTAATAATCCTTCCTTTCTTTTTCATTAATATATAATGTACTTTTTTATCAACATTTATTATTATATACCTTTATTTTAGCAGTGTCAAGTATAGAGTGCTAAAATAATATGAAATCAATTACTCCTACACGTCATTTTTCGTTATTTTTTAACTATAGGTTAACATTTACTCTCATGTTTCTTAATTTTATTTGTCGTAAATGCTAATATAAATTTACAAAGTGGGTTATACTTACTAATACGTTAATGTTAGTGTAATCAAGAATGGAGGTTATTATGGCGTTAGATTATAAGCTAATTGGCGAAAGACTAAAGAAAGCAAGGCTTGAAAAAGGCTATACTCAAGAACAACTTTCAGAAAAAATAAATGTTTCTGTTGCATATTTAAGTAGAATTGAAACTGGTGCAACTCACATAAATTTAAAACGTTTAAATGAACTTTGTAATCTTTTAGGTGTTACAGAGTCATACATTTTAGATGGTGCATCAAATAATTCTCTTTCTTATCTAAACAATGAATTTAACTCTATATTAAAAGATTGTACACCTGACAAGAAAGAATTAATTTATCAAATTGCAACAATAATATCCGAAAAGGATGATAAGAAGTAAATATCCTTTAAAATAGATTAATACTTAAAAATAACTCTAAGTATTAATCTATTTTATTTTTTTAAATCATATTATGTTTCATAAATTCATTTAATACTATTATAAACATTGCATGAGACCATCCAAGTCCTATTACCCATGCAGATTGCATTTTGCTATTATCTACTTGTTCTGCTAAAAATCCATGTTTTGTACTAGACCTTACCACAAAGTCAAAACATTCTTTAGCTTTTTTTAAATCATTTATTTCTATATAATATAATGCCATCCATAATGTTGAAACCACCCATGGTCTATCTCCTGTATAGTGGTCATTTTCAAATCTTAGATATCCCCCTGTATATGTTCTCAAATTCATGTTTATTCTTTCTATGGTATTTGTCATTTTTTTCTCATTTGGTGAAAACATTCTAAATGGAACTGCTAAACCAAGTATACTTATATCTAATCTTCTATCTTCTTCATTCCTTATAAAGCTCTTCTTTTCTTCGTCATAAAGTTTATCTAGTACATAATTTTTTAGTTCTACTAGTTGTTTTTCAATAATTGCCTTTTGTTTTACTATTGTCTCTTGTTTTAGTCTATTTTCTTGAAGATTCTCTGCTAATGCATCATAGATTTTTTGCATAGCTTCAAATGCTGCAAATATACTTGCAATCGAATATGCACTAACACCTTCATACATTTCCCATAAATCATAACTTACTCTCATTTTCTTTTTATTTTCAAGGATATCTCCGAGTATATTCTTCAAGATATTTAACTGCTTTTTCTGCCATTTTTAAATTATCTTTTAAGAATTTTTTATCTTTTGTTCTTGTATAATGGTCGTATATTCCATAAACAATACTTGATGTTTCATCTATTTGATATCCCCAACATGGTGCAAGGGTTCCATCTGTAAAGAATCTTTGCTCCCACATTCCATTTTTTGATTGTGTATTTTTACAAAATACTTTATAAAACTTTTCAGTTTCCTTTTCCATATTAAGAAAATCTAGAGCCTGTGTAATATATAAAGAATCTCTTGGCCAGCAATATGAATATCTACCACATTTTGTAAATTTTTCATCTACTTCCATAGCTGCTGACATTCCACCTGTTTGAGCATTTGTAAGTAGTGGAAATAATAATATTGTTCTTGTATAAATATTTTTTACTATTTCTTTATATTTACTTCCTTCAATATTAAGAGCTGAATGTAATTTTACATATTTTCTCCAATATTTTTTTGTATTTTGTAATTCTTTTTCAGCATCAATTTTTCTTATTTTATCTATTTGGCTTTCTATTTCTTCATATTTATTTTTTTCTTTATTATCACATACAAATATACATATACTAAATTCTTTTATCTCATTTGGTTTTAATGTTCCAACATCATACAATATTGCAGATGTATCTGACATTCCTATATAATCTTTTTCTTGTAATACTCCGCTGTTTATCACTTCTTCTGTTCCATGAATTTTATAGCTTTCCATTTTTATATCGTTAGACATAATAGCCATATTATATCCATGAGAATACTCTAAAATTCCATTTTCTATAACTTTACAGCCTACAAATTCATTATCATCACTTAGCAATTTTGAATGAACAATAAATTTAACATCAAGTGGTATATCATGTTCGTTAATAAAGCTATATTTTCTAATTATTACATTATTATTAATTGAAACAAAATCTGTTTGTATCATTTTTAAATTAAAGTATGTGTTCTTTATATCTGTTTTTAATACATTTGTGTCTTCGATATAGTGCTGTTCATATATATTATTTACATCATCATGCAGATATATAATTCCAGAATCATTTATTTTTACTCCCATATGCATATAATCTATAAATTGTCTAAAGTCAATATTAGGATAGCAAATTCTTACTATTTCTCCTTTTTCGGTTAGGCCTACTTTTAGTTCTTTATTTCCTATTATAGCATCATTTATATATGTTTTCACTTGTTTTTCTCCTTCCATTTTTAAAACCCCATTTTAATACTACTCTATAATGCTTACAATCAATTTTTCAATTTCTTTTAGTTTTAAAACAATACTATTTATTTCATCTTCTTTTGTATCTTCTGTTAGAATTTCTGTTTCTAAGATGTCTTTCATATCTCTCATCTCGTCATCCAACATTTTTACTTTATTCAATATTTCTATCTTTTGTGTTCTTCTTACTGATTCTAGTTCTAGTCTTCTCTCTAAATAAACATTATCATTTTGTACATTATATATTTCCCCATATTTTGGTATTGTAACAGGGATATGTGTTTCTTCTAAGATTTTATTTTTTAGTTCTAGCTGTGCATCTTTTTCTCCATGAACAAGTATTATTTGCTTTGGTTTTTGTATAAAAGAATATATAAAATTCATAAGCCATTCTTGATCAGCATGACCAGAATATCCCTCTATATATTCGATTTCTGCATTTACAGCTATTTCTTCTCCAAATATTTTAACTTTCTTGGCTCCTTCTACTATTCTGCGACCTAAAGTTCCTCCTGCTTGGTATCCAACAAATAATATTGTATTATTTGAATTCCACAAGTTATGTTTTAAATGATGCTTAATTCTTCCTACATCACACATTCCACTTGCTGATATTATTATGCAAGGTTCATCTGATTCATTAAGAGCCTTAGACTCTTCAGCTGTTTTAGTAAACCTTAGGCCATCAAATTCTAGTGGATTATCTCCACCTTCTATTTCTTCTTTTACTTCATCATCAAATAAATCCTCATTATTCTTAAATACTTCTGTTGCAGAAATTGCAAGTGGGCTATCAACATATACTGGTGTTTCCATAAGTAGTCTATATTTATTTATGAATGACTCATCTTTTGTACTGTCTTTTATTTTGTTTAATTCATAAAGGATTTCTTGTGTCCTTCCGCACTGCAAATGATGGAATTACAACATTTCCGCCTCTTCTTATTGTTTCATAAACAATATTCAAGAAGATTTCTGCTTTATCGTCATTTCTTACATGAAGTCTATTTCCATAAGTTGATTCCATTACTAAATAATCCGCTGTTTCAATCATTGTTGGCGATGCTAAAAGCGGTATATCGTTATTTCCTATGTCCCCAGTAAATACAATTTTTTCTGTTTTGCCATTTTCTTTTACCCAAATTTCTATTATTGAAGAACCTAGCATATGGCCTGCATCATTATATCTAACTGTAATATTTTCGTCTATGTCAACTAATTCATTATATTTTACTTGCTTAAATAGTTCCAAAGAATTTATTGCATCTTGTGCTGTATATAAAGGAGGAAAGCCAAGTTTTCCCTCTCTTTTTCTCTTTCTGTTTTTCCATTCTACTTCCATTTCTTGGATATGGCCACTATCTGGTAACATTATTGCACATAAGTCACATGTAGCTTTTGTTGCATATACTGGATTTCTATATCCGTCTACATATAACTTTGGTATCCTTCCTGAATGATCAATATGAGCGTGTGTAAGTAGCATAAAATCAATTTCATTAACATCAAATGCAAATTCATCATAATTTTTGTCTTCTTCTTTTGTAGTTCCTTGGAATAATCCACAATCAACCAAAAATTTCTTTCCAGCCGCTTCCACCACAAAATTTGAGCCAGTTACTCCTTCTGTTGCACCTAAAAACGTAATCTTCATCTTTTCCTCCTAAATTTTATTTTGAAAATAATTTGATTTTTTTCTTTGTCTTTATATTAACCCCATTTGAATTTTCTAATTCAAATGTAAGTTCTAGTATATCCCCATCATATATATTTATTTCTATTGTCCTTTCTTTGTTTATTGCTTGTATACATGCCTTTTCTAAATTCATAATTCTTGTATTAAATATAGGCATTATAATTTTTATATCAGTTTCTAAATCCTTTGTTATCGGATTTATTGCTTTTAGTTCATATAGTTTATCTATTGTTTTTTCTTCTAATCTTTCAAGATTTTCTTGTAAGGCTTCAATATCTTTAACAAATCTTTCTTCATCATATACAATGAAATTATAATATCTTATAACAGAAAAAATTTGTATTATTTCTTTCTTTTGTTCTATTTCTTCTATCTTATCTATTTTACTTTCTATGCATTTAATAAATAATTTTTGTAATTCAATTTTGTACTTTTCTTTGTTCCTATTGTCCTTTACCTCTCTAAGTATACTTACATTCTTTTCAAGTTCTCCTTTCCTTTTAACATATTGCTTTGCATCTAGCATTTTATTACATTCATCTATTTCATTTAAAGCTTTTCTTCTTTCCTTTTTTAACGTTGCTGCCAAATTCTCAACGCTAAAAATTTTTTTATATTCTGATAGTTTACTATTTCTCCTTTCGAATTCTTCCCTTAATAAATTCGTATCATTTAGTATTTTGTCAATCTTCTTTATCTCTTTTGCTTTTTGCTTTTTTGTATTTGTTAAATCAATTACTAGTTTTTCTTTATCTCCTAGCTTTTCTAGTTCTTGTTCGTCCCACTCTTTTTCGTCTAATAGTCTTGCTTTCTCACTTTTATTTCTTTGAACACATATAATTATTGCAAGTCTATATATTAAGTCTAATATTCTATCTATTATATCACTATCATATTCTGACTTTAACTTTTCTTCTAATCTTTTCATAATGTCTTTTTGATTTTCTAGTCTCATCCAACTATCTAAAAATTCAAATCCTAATAACATTTGCAAGTTTTGGTATATTAAATTGCAATCTATATTGCTAATTTCATTTGGTAAAGTATTCCACGACCATGCATTAAAGTCTCTTATGATTTCTATATTATTTATATCTCTTCCTTCATTTAATAGTTCTGGAAGTGCAATTCTTATTAAATTATATTTTTCATCTAGGTACATCTTTGTATCATTTAATTTAAACAAAGCAAAAAGAAGTGCTTTTTCTGTTGGAAACACTTTTATAGTTTTCTGATATGCATCAATTTCGCATATTTGTCCATTTTTTGTAAATCTTTCTCCATCTTCTGTTCCAAGCTTTACAATTTCTATTTTTGCACAACTATTTATTATTTTTATCATATTTTCTATGTATTTATTTTTATTCTCTACATTTACTTTTATATTAGAATAATCATTGTATGAACTACTAATTTTATATAGCATGCTAAGTAGGAGATTTTTTACATCTCCTGAAAATTTTTTCTTATCTAACACAGTTTCAAGTTTATTATTATTACTCTGAAATTTTAATAAAATATCATTTGTTTTCATTTAAACTTTATCCTTTCTAAGTTTAACTTATTAGGGCAAAATTATTCTTCTGCATTATTTTGAACTGGTTCAGTACCCATCTTTAGTTCTTCCCATCTTTCTTTCGACATTAGAACTTCTCTTGGCTTACTTCCTTGATAGCCTGATATAATTCCTCTGTCTGTCATTTGGTCTATAATTCTTCCGGCTCTTGCATACCCAACTTTTAATCTTCTTTGTATAAATGATGTTGAAGCTTGTCCGTTTGCAATCACTTCTTCTATTGCTTCTTCTAGTCTTGGATCAACATCATCGCTCTCTTCATCATCTTGCACTTCTTTATCTGTCTTGTTTGCTTTTTCTATTGATTCTATAATATCTTCATTATATGTTGTTTCTCCATCTCTTTTTAAGAAATCTACAATTTTTTCTACTTCTTTATCTGAGACAAATGTTCCCTGTACTCTTATAGGTTTTGATATTCCTGTTGGATAATATAGCATATCTCCTTTTCCTAGTAGTTTCTCTGCACCTGGCATATCTAGGATTGTTCTTGAATCTATTTGTGATGATACAGCAAAAGCTATTCTTGAAGGTATGTTTGCTTTAATTAATCCTGTAATTACGTCTACTGAAGGTCTTTGAGTTGCAATTACTAAATGCATTCCTGCTGCTCTTGCTTTTTGTGCAAGTCTACAAATTGCATCTTCTACATCTTTTGATGCTACCATCATAAGGTCAGCAAGCTCATCAATTATTATAATAATCTGTGGCATTTTTACGCTTTGCTCTTCTTCTGCTTCTGCTTCACTTTCTAGTGCAACATTATATCCCTTTATATCTCTTACACCTTTAGCTGCAAATTTAGCATATCTGTCTTCCATTTCTTGTACAGCCCATGCAAGTGCTCCTGCTGCCTTTCTAGGGTCTGTTACAACAGGTATTAAAAGATGTGGTATTCCGTTATATACAGATAATTCAACTATTTTAGGGTCTACCATAACAAACTTTACTTCGCTTGGTTTTGCTTTATATATAATACTTGTGATTAATGTATTTATACATACACTCTTTCCTGAGCCTGTACTTCCTGCAACTAATAGATGTGGCATCTTAGCAATATCCGCAATTACTCTTGCACCACTTACGTCTTTTCCAAGTCCCATAGAAAGTTTAGAATTTGCTGTTACAAATTCTTCTGAATCAATTACATCTCTTAAATGTACCATTTCCGTTTCTTTATTTGGTATTTCTATTCCTACTGCCTGTTTTCCTGGTATTGGTGCCTCTATTCTTATGCTTTGTGCTGCTAAGTTTAAAGCAATGTCATCTGCTAAATTTGCAATTTTACTTACTCTTACTCCTTCTGCTGGTTTCAATTCATATCTTGTAATTGCAGGTCCAACAGATACATCTTCTACTTTTGCAGAAACGCCAAAGCTATATAGTGTTTTTTGAAGCTTTAATGCATTATCTGTAATTGATTTTTTATCTCCTTTTGTCTTTTTTGCTTCTCCTTGCTCAAGAAGTGCTATTGGTGGAAATTCATAATTCTGGTCTTCAACAATTTGAGCATGTTCAAGTTGTAGAACTTGCTTTGTCTTTTCTTCTTTTTCTTCTTGAGTTTCTTTAAATAAATTTGCTTCTATAAAATCATTTTGTGCATGTGGCTCTTCTTTAGGTTCTTTTTTCTTATTCTTTTCTTCAAAAGCTAAAGATATATCATGTTCATATTTTGAATTTTTATTTTCTTGTTCTTCATTTTCTCCAAAAGGATCTTCCATAATTACTGAATGTGATTTTTTTACTTTTTCTTTTTTCTTCTTTATAGGCTTAGCTATTGGTTCCTCATCTTCTTCATAATCTTCGTCGTCTTCTTCATATTCTCTAGCTTCTTTGATTCTTTCAGATAATTTATCTACAAGTTCTGCTGGTCTTATTCCAAATGTAAATATTGCAAGAAGTATTGAAGCTCCTACTAAAAGAACATTTGCACCTATTGAGCCTAAAAGTTTTGTCAAAGGTACTGCAACAAGAGTTCCTGCTACACCTCCACCTTTATTCTGCATTCCCAATTCATAAGCATCAGATACAACATCAGAAAAGTCTTTGTTTATATCTAACTTTTGGCTTGATAATTGCATTGATGTCATAAATGCGCATACACATAGTATTATTACAACATATTGTACCATTTTAGGCATAACAAATTGTTTTTCTTCTTTTATAAGTGTTATTCCAATTATAAAAGTTCCTATTGGTACAAAATATTTTACCCAGCCCATTAATCCACCTAACATAGGACTTAGGTGTTCTCCAATAGAACCTGATTGTATATAAATTAAAACTCCAAGCAATATACTAAATATCATAACAACAATTGCATGTATATATGCTTCTTGTCTTGCTTTTTTCTTTCTTGTTACTTTTTTCTTTCTTCCCATTGTATTCTCCTACTTTTGCTTTTATTTATAATTAGATTTTTACAATGTACATTTTATCATTGTCAAATATAAAATGCAACTTTTTTGTGGAAATTTTTAATCAAGTTTCATTCTTAATTGATTAATTAAATTTTAATATTTAATTAGCTTATAATAAAAAAAGTCTATTGCATTAAATCAAATAAAGCTCTAAAGTACCTTATACATAAATACTTTAGAGCTTTTATTTTTGGTGACCCCTACGGGAATCGAACCCATGATTCCACCTTGAGAGGGTGGCGTCTTAACCGCTTGACCAAGGGGCCACAATTCTTTTTTTATTTTAGCATAACCTTTATATAATTGTCAAGTATAAAATTAGTGATTTATGTTATCTTAATGTTTTTATATTAAAGAATAGCATTAACAATTACCCTACGTTTATTATTGCTATCACATGTTATTAAAGTTATGATTTTATTTTCATAATTTATATTATCTTCATTTGTATTAAATTTAACATTACTTTTATTAATTGCATCCTTTATATATTTTTCTTTTTCTTCTATATTAGTAAAATTCTTTTTTATTATATCCTTATTTGGCTCTAAGTTGTATGCTGAAAATACTTTATATATATAACTTCCGTTTGGAGTATAAATTTGAACTTTTACATCATTTCCAAGGCTTCCATTTTTTATTTTATGTAAATTTGCAAACATTCTTTGATTTTTCATATTATGCCCATAGATTACTGTATTGTCATCTTCAAAGTTTGTATTAGTAGTGCTATCAACAAATATACTACCTGATACACTACTCTTCTTGTATATATCTTTCCTTAGATAATACTCATCTGTTTCTCCTTGAAGTATTGGATAATTTATATATGTATCATCAATCTTTACCCATGCAAATATATCGTTATTTATCTCTTTTAATTTTGCAAAATCTATCACAATTTTATCTTGTTGTTCCTGTTGTTCTTCATCTTTATTTTCTATAACTACCTCAGTATATAACTCTTCTTCAAGCTTTTTTGTTTCTCTATCGCTTTTAACCCATATAAACACAAAATAACCAGAAATTAAAAAAGCACAAATAAATATTATTAATAGTAAATTTATAAATATTTTATTTTTCATAAACTTCTCCTATCTCGTACACTTTATTAAATTCGTTTTATTTTTAATAAATTATTTATAAAATATTATACTATTTTTTGCCTGTATTGTCTATATATTAAGCTCAAAAGGAATTACAGTATAATACTTTTATATTAAAGAATAGCTGAAATGATTTATTTGAAAGAGCTGCGTAAGCGCCCAACCGGAGCGTAGCGAAGGGCGAATGGAGCAGTCTACATATATATCTTTAATTTGTAGACTGCGACACCAAAGCTCTAAAAATAAATCATTTCAGCTATTCTATTGAGACAAACCATTACCTTGTAACTATAGTCAAAAGGAATTAGGCATTTAACCTAATTCCTTTTGTTTCTTACTTACTATGTTTTGTTTTTTTATTTTTTAAATTATGCTTTTTACAAACAATGAATAAAATTCCTAGTAATGAAACATTCATAATTATCCAATATGTTGTTATTGCAATATCGCCTGTTTTTGGAACGCCACTATTATTTTGACTGTTCTCTGAATTATTATTAGTAGCATTTGATGAACTTTGATTATTATTGCTATTATTATTGCTGTTGTTATTATTGTTGTTATTACCATTGTTTTCATTGTCATTATTGTTATTGTTGTTATTATTATTATTGCTGTTATCATTGCTATTGTCATCATTGTTATTATCATTATTGCCCTCATTATCATTGTTGTTATCGCCATTGCCATTGTCACCATTGTTATTATCGCCATTATTGCCTCCACCATTGTTGTTATCGTCATTGCCATCATCATCTTGATTTCCCGAATATACTGGATAATCTGGGTTATCTGGTGCATTTGGATTATTTTGGATAGGTGGAGTATCTGGCTCATCAGTGTCTGGCTGTTTACTTTGTTCTGTATATAACTTATAAAATTCTTTATATTCCTTCTCTAAATCTTTAAAGTCATTTCCAACAACAACGTTTGCATCTTCGCCATTAGTTGTACTTACAATTACTAAGCTATCTGCATTTTTTAATATAGTGTTTTCCTTATCATCTGAACTTGTATAAAGTACTTGACCATCACTTATTACAAATGTATAGTATTCAATTACGTTTGTGATGTTTAGAGGATTGCCATATACGTCAGTCTCTGGGACAGTTGTTACATATACAGTGTATTCTCCATCTTCCAAATCAGCAAATTCAACTTTACCAGTAGAAATTACCTCTTCTCCTATTGTAGTTACAACTCCGTTTGCATCTTTTTTAGTTAATCTTATTCCTATTCCTGCTATGAAGTTTGTATTTTGGTCTACTGTATATAATACAAGATTTGTCTTTGAAGGAACAACTGTTACTTCACATTCCTCATAAACTTTTGTATTTCCTTTTAGTCTTGCTGTTATTGTTACTTTTCCTGCTTTAATAGGTGTAATGTTTCCTTTAGCATCTACCTTTGCAACTTTTTCATCACTTGAAATCCATTCTACATATTTTAAGTCTGCTTCATCAGCATTTTCTGGATAGAAGCTTACATTCAACTTGGCATTTTTATCATTGTCTTTTACTTTTAAGCTTAAATTGTCAAGCACTAGTCCTTCTACTTCAATAGGAGTAACCTTTACTTTTACAGTTGCTTTTTTATTTCCTGCTTTTGCTGTAATTTCTGCATCTCCTGCTTTAACTGCAGTAACTAATCCATTTTTATCAACTGTTGCAATTTTCTTATCACTAGAAGTCCATGTAATTGTTTTATCTGTTGCATCATCTGGTCCAACTTCTGCTGTTAATGTAACTTTGTCATTTCTTCTTAAAGTTATTTCTTTATCTCCATGTATTGTTACTGTATCTACTGGAGTAGGTACAATAGTTATAGTAAATACTTTACTTTCATGTTTTGGACATTGTGGTGTTTGGCATGTAACTTTTGCTACAACATTTATCTTAACATCTTCATTTTTTGCTTTTTTAGCTATTATATAACCTGAATTATTAATCTCTGCATACTCATTGCTTGTTACATATTTGCCATCAGCTTCTTTTATAAACCATTCAATATGCGAAAATGTTGCATCTGTTGGTGTAATTTTAGCATTAAGGTCAACACCTTCTCCAACTTTAAGTTTTGTTTTTCCGCCTTCTTCTGCTACTACTTCAACACCTGTTACTTTTTCAATTCCTTCTGTAACTGTTACATTATATACAAGCTTAGCACTTGGATTATCAACTGATGATACTGTAACCGTACAAGTATTTTTATCTTTATTATAATTTTGTGCTTCTAAAATTAAGTCTCCTTCTTTATCTATCGAAGCTTTTACAATACTTTTGTCTGTGCTTTCTACTTTTAGTTCCTTATTTGTTGCATTTTCAGGAACAACATTTATATCTATTTCTATTTTAGATTCTCCATTAAGCCCTTCTGCATTTGCTGCAGCAATATAAATATCATGGTTTTCAATATCGTCAGATAATCTTTCAACTTTAGTTGGAACTATGATGATTGTGCATGTATCTTCTACTCCACCAACTGTTACTTTAACTTTTCCTGTAATTTTTTTGTCTGTTTTTAGTTTATTAATTGTTGCTTCATCATTTTTTACTGTTACTTTTCCTGCTTGTGTTAGTGTAAAATAATCTTCTCCTTCAACAATTTCCCATTTTGCAAGTTTATCAGAAGCATTCTCAGGGGTAATATTTGCGTGAAGTGTTACAGTTTCGCCTGCTTCTAATTCAATTACTTTATCTTTCATTTTTTCATTGCTAATTTGTACAGATTTAACTGCCACTTTCTTTGCTGTAACATCTATTGAAACTGTCTTAGTTGTGCCATTTACATCAGTTACTGTTGCCGTAACTTTTACTGGATCATCACTATATCCAAGTATTGTTAAATATCCTGATTCTGTAACATGAACAATCTTTTCATCTTCTGAAATCCATTTAACCATTCTTGTTGCAGGTTCATGTTTTCCATCATATATACGATACATATTAGCCATTAGATTATATGTATCTCCATGGTCAAGAGTTATAGTATAGCCATCTTCGCTGTTTCCACTAGGCTTCTTTTCATTGTCACTTGTAAGTTCAAGTTGAAGCTCAGGATATACAGATAAGCTTATTGTTTTGCTTACCTGATTAAAGTTTCTATTTGTATCTTTTTCCTTCATTGGCTCATATTCATTAGTGCTCTCATTCCACTTCATTGGAGTAACAACTAAATAGTATGAATGTCCGTTATTTTCTAGTGATACTTCACCAATGTCTAAATTTTTCTTAGTTTGATTTTCTAATTTAACAAATTCTTTAGCATTTCCTGAAGAAGCATTTGTATACCATTCATATTTTATATAATCTGGATGATTTTTTTCATTTGCTGTTTTTGGATCAAAGTTTTCATCCTTTGTAGGATTGAAGTCTCCTCCTGATACAGCAACTATTGGTTTAATTACTGCTTCATCTCCTACAACATATTCAAATTCTGTTTTATCATCTTCAAAAGATATTCCTATATTTGGTATTTCAAAGTCACTACTTAAGCCTTTCTTTTCTTCTTCTTCATGTATTTCCTTTGCAACAAAACCTACATCTAATAGAGCACCTGTTGCAAAATTATCATAGTTAACAGTAAATGATTCTCCATCTTTATTAGTTATTTTTTGTCTAACACCATCAAGTGTTACAAAGTCTATCTGATATCCTTTATCAGGTGTTATTGTTACTGTTTGGCTACCGCCTTCATTCATTTTTAAAACTCCGTCTTTGCCATCAAGTTCTTTATCACCTTGTGTTATTTTTCCACCTACTGTTTTAGCAACTACAAGCTCCTTTTGTGTTGGTGCTTTTTTTACTTCATTTTCTACTGCAGTAACTGTGAAAGGCGAGAATGATTCTACCATAAGTATTAATCCTTGACGAGTTACAGTAACAGGTATTTCTTCAACCTCTCCTGTTAATTCATCAGTTAATGGATCTACTATATAGTGGTATGCTTTAAATGAAAGTCTTCCACTTTCAGCATAATCTTCATAGCTTGTTCCTGATGGGAACCCTAAATTAATACGTACAGCTTCTCCAGTATATACTAAACATTTTTTACAAACAGTAAGACTTATATTGTATGTATTAACTGTCACAGCATCTTCAAAATCATCTTTATATTTGCTGTTTTCAAGTGCATCTTCCATTTGCTCGGTCCTATTTGGTGAAGGCTCAGTTGTTACCAAAGTTAATCTGTCTTTTAGAGCATCTAAGAATGCTTGAGAATTTCTAGGCTCCATCTCATCAAGAAAGTCTTTTAAATTCTCATTTTGCTTAACATTTCCATTTTCATCTAGATTATCACTATCTTTAACTACCCATTTAGTTACATCTATATCAGATGTTTCCATAAGTTGTGGTTGAGCATATACTACTCTATGAACACCGTCTGGTTTAACTAGACGACATGTTTTTTGGAATACTAATCCATATGTTGCAGGGTATGGCATTTTTCCACTATCTACTCCAACAAGTCCAGTAGGTTGGAAATTGTAGAACATGTTATCATCGCCCCACATATCGCTTGCCCAAAAGTCGAATTCTATAGTCTTATCTCCATCCCATTTAACATTAGTTAATTTTGAATACTCATTTGCAGTTTTTTCATTTCTTGATGCATAGAATTGTACACCTGGAACTGAATCTTTTGTTGCAAGTGCCAATGATTCATCAAATTGTAATTTTATATGATGGGTTGAACCTATCGTTAAAGAACCTCCTTGATAAGGAGTACATTTAATAGGTGTAGGTGGTGCTACAAAGTCTCCCCATTTATTCTCTATTTCCTCTGTCTTTATTTTTAAATTATCTACATTTTGTGTATATTGTGCAGCTCCATCATTTAAAGCATTCCACATTCTCGTACCCCAATCTTTAAACTCAGGAGTTGGCTGTTTTAACCCATCTACCATTACATAGTCATCCCATTTTCTGTTCTCATATTCTTTTCTTAAAGGTATATAAGCTGGTGGAATATCAGTAATTGCAAATTGTACACGTTTTACTTGTGGAAGTTCAAGCCTAACGCATTTCACTTTTTTGTTATTTATTACTTTTGGTTCTGGTGGTTCTATTTTTTCAGTAAGTCCTGGTTCTCCATAACTTAATGCCCAAGGGTCAATATAATTCCATTCAGTTACATCCCATCTATCAGAATTTGGTGCATATGTAAAATATCTAATTAAAATGTATTTACCTTCTTTTGCATTTTCTGTAAAGTTCTTACCATTATAGCTTACATAATATGTACCACTATCAAATGTTTCACCAGTTTGATCATCTTCTTGTGTATCTTTTTCAACCACAACATCAAATCCATCTGGAGTTGAATAATTATAAGACTCTCTATAAGAATCTACTGCAAGAGTTGGATACTCGAATTCATAGTTTGCACTAGACAACATTCCTGATGGGAAATGATGTGATGATAATTGTGTTGTTCCAACTAAGAAAAACTCCCTTGTTTCTCTTCCACTTTCTTTTGTATAAGTCCATCTACCATATCCTGGATCGTCATGTGTAACATCAACACCATACCATTTACCATCTATTTGAACATAATTCCAAATATGTGGTTCATTTATTGTTGATTTTGGACTATAAATACCATATACACATATACAAGGTATTCCTAATCTATCAAGTATTGCTTTAAATGTTCTTGTGTATGCTTCGCAAACACCTTCTCCATAGATTAGTCCATCATATACAGTTCTTGATGTACTTTTTTCATCAACGTGATCAACTGTATGTCCTTTAACTCCCTCAACTGCTTGGTCTGGTAAGCTAACTTCATATTCATGTTTGTAAATCATATGTTTTACAACATAATCGTGAGCTTCTCCAACCATTCTTACAATTTCGTTTGTCTCGCTATATTCTCCGTCTTCAATATCCTTTTGATTTAATTTGCCTGATTTGATTTTTGATACAATATCTGTTATTTTCTTTTCATATTGATTAATAGCACCTTGGATACCTTTTCCATTTCCTTCGTTTATCTTATCGCATCTATTTTCGTTCATTCCTGCAAGTAAATACGATTCGCTTCTACCGAGGTCCAATTGATGCATGTAATTTGCCTTCTTTATCTTGCGTTACACGAATTGAAATTTCATCCCAATCTACATAAAAACATTCTGGATAGTCATATTGGAAAGCATCTCTTGCTGCTCCAAAGTCTGTTAACAACTGTTCATTTCCATTTGCAAACAATACAAGTGAAGCCTCACTTAGTGGTTTTGTTTCCTCTGTGCTTCCTATTTCATAACTTCCTCCCTCTTTAAAAATGCCAGTTCTATACATATGAAACATTGCGTCATAAATTTTTCTAGCGTCATTCTTTAATTGATTTCCAAAATATTCAAGTTTACTTCTCTCAGGCATAGACGAAGCATAACTTGAATTAAGCATGCTAATTACTCTAATATTGCCCATTAAAAGGCTAACAATAAGAAGAACAATTAGCAATTTTTGTTTTTTAGTTCTGTGTCTTAATTTCATAACATCTCCCTCTCTTTTTATAATTTATTATTTCTTTGAAATAACTATATTAAAATAATATCATATCTAATCTTACTAATCAAGATATTTTTAGTAAATTAATACATTTGTTATAATGTTTTTATATTAAAGAATAGCTGAAATGATTTATTTGAAAGAGCTGCGTAAGCGACCAACCGAAGCGAAGCGTAGGGCGAATGGAGCAGTCTACATATATATCTTTAATTTGTAGACTGCGACACCAAAGCTCTAAAAATAAATCATTTCAGCTATTCTATTGAAATACCCATTATACTGTAATACATTTTGCTAAAATATCTTTTAGCCTTGCTTCTTGTTTCGTCATATATAAATATCCAATTAATCCTTCGAAAGCTGTCGAATACATATACTCATTAACTTCCGCATTTTTTGGAAGATGATGATTCTTAGTATTTCTTGCTCTTTTAACTATCTCTTTTTCTCTTTCTGTAAGTTCATTTTCTATATTTTTTAATATATTAGCTTGAGCAGAAGCCTTAACATATTTAATACTCTCCATATGTAGTTTATGTGGTTTAACTTTAGACTTATTTACAAGTTTTTCTCTTATATATAACTCATATACGGCATCTCCAATATAAGCCCAAGTAAGTGGCGATAATTCATTTATTTCCTTTTCTAATTCTTCCAACTTTTATTTTCCTTTCCATCATATATTTTTTAAGTCCGCTTCTTTAAGCGGACTTATATTAATTTTTTATTAAGTTATGCTCTTGGATGAGCCTTTTTATATATATTTTGTATGGTTGCATCCTGAAATTGCATATATACTTGTGTTGATGAAATATCTGAATGTCCAAGCATTGTTTGAATTGCCTTTAAATCTGCACCATTTTGCAATAAATGCGTTGCAAAAGAATGTCTTAATACGTGAGGCGTAATATCTTTAGTAATATGTGCTTGTTCTTTGTAATATTTTACTATTTTCCAAAATCCTTGTCTTGTTAATCTTCCTCCGTTGGTATTTACAAATAATGCAGTAACAGAGTCATCTTTTATTAATATATTTCTTGAATTTTCAATGTAATCTCTTAATGCATCTACACATATTGAACCCAATGGTATGTTTCTTGTTCTTCCTTTACTTGTGCATGTTACATAATTTTCATCTAAATGTAAATCATCTATATTTAAAGAAATTATTTCTGATACTTTCATTCCTGTTGCATAGGCAATTTCTAGCATTGCCCTATCTCTTATTCCTTTTAAATCAATATTTTTTGGCTGTTCTAACAAAAGTTCTACTTCTTGTGAAGATAAAACAGCTGGTATTCTCTTCTCTATTTTAGGTGATTGTATTCCTTCTGTTGGATCTCTTTTTACTTTTTTATTTCTTAATAAATATTTATAAAAAGCTCTAATTGAAGCTAAGCTTCTTGATATTGTTGAACTTTTTTTGCCTATTTCTGTCATAAATTTTAAATAATCTTTGATGTCATCTTCATCCATCTTTAAATAATTTAACTTATTTCTTTCAATGTATCTAGCATATTGTAGCACATCTCTTTTATATGATTGTAACGTATTTTGTGATACTTTTTTATCATTTTCAATAAAGCTTAAAAAATTATTTAACTGTTTCTGCATTGTCTTTCTCCCTCACCCTTCTTTATTAACATAAGATACATATGTTATATCAAATTATAAAAAAAATGTAAATAGATTTTTTAAAATTTTACAAAATATTTACAGTTAACATAAATATGTTTGTGGATATATATGTTTCTATAAAAGATGCAAGTATTAGAAGTGTACTTACCATTGTGCAAAATAAAGTGTGTCTAAGTATTTCAAGCTTTATGTTGTCTCGTCTTTTATCCTTCATTATTGAGCTATATAATCTTATCCCGACTTATTGCAAGTGCAAATATCGCTGGGATAAATATTATATTTTGCAAAAGCATTGAGGATATAATAAATGACGTGCCTTGTCTTATGCCTAAGGTTGCAATAATGCTTGATATACTATATCCTAGGCAAAATCCCCTAAAGCATATCGTTCCATATACTACAAATACTCCTATAACTGTTAACCCTGCAAACCATAATAAAATTGCAAGTGATAAATTCGATTTTATAGAACTTATAAAAAGTTTAATATAATCTACACTTGCATTATCTTTCGTTTTATCTACAAAACTTTGAATATATGTGCTAATCTCCTCTTCTTGCGATTCATTTACATTATTTATAAATATTACTCCAATTATAACTCCCACTAAAAAAATTATTGTTACTATAATATAATTTTTTAGATTATTCATTATATGTGTTTGTATTAATTTTCCCTTAGAAGAGTTACGTAAATTAACATTTCTTTTGTTTCGCATTACATGTACCTCACATTAACTAAGATTTTTCTTAATCAATGTTTATGTAATACAATATAAAATAGAACTATAAATTTTACAGATTCTCTTTTTCGCTTAAAGTAACCTTTCCATATATGCCTCCGCCACCAGCTGATATTTGCATATTTCCCATTTTTGCATCCATTATATTCTTTGCAATCTTTTCTCCACAAACAGCTTCAATGTCGTCAAATGATAACTTGTGTAATATATTCATTTCTGTTTCAAAGCTAGAAAGAAGTTTATCTATTGTTTTTTTACCAAGGCCTGGTATAAAGGTTAATGGTATTTGATATTTATAAGGTGGTCTAAATGAAGGACTTTTTGTCTCACTTTTGTCCTTTATCATCTCTATTCTATCTAAAACTCCCATTGTTATATTCCTGCTATCACATGTGTCGCATTTTGTAACCGGAGCCTCTCCCTCAATCCTTTTATTACATATTTCACAATATGTTCTATGATATTTTCCAAGTTTTGGATCTAACCCATAATTACATAAAATTTTTCTTCCATCTTCATTCTTTATTGCTTTAATCAGTTCTTCAAATGAAATATCCTCTACTTGAATTTTATTATATTCTCTTGCAATCTTAGGTAGTGAATGTGCATCCGAATTTGTTAAATATGTCTTATTTTCTAATTCTGAGATTTGGTCTGCTAAAAATGTATCAGAACTAAGTCCTAGCTCTATTGCTGGGACTTTACCATATTTTTCTTTAAAGATTCTCTCAAGCCTTTTTGTACAATTTCCGTAAAAACTTTTATGTGGTGTAAATGCATGTGCTGGTATAAGTATTCCATTATATTTTTCTACAATATCTATTAAATCGTACGCTGATATATCAGCTCTTTGTGAACTTAAAGTAATATTTTTTATATGTTTTTCCATTTCCTTTGAAAATCCTTTTATATCTCTTAGGAATGGAAAATAGCACAAATTATGAGCACTACC
The DNA here is from genome assembly GCA_947624655.1 of uncultured Clostridia bacterium. Lineage (GTDB taxonomy): Bacteria > Bacillota > Clostridia > TANB77 > CAG-508 > JAAWPK01. The sequence continues at coordinate 97,659 of CANQLH010000001.1, forward strand.
TGTTTTTCCATCTTCTGTTATCTCAGAAGTTTCAATTTCACTTCCTAGTATTATACATAACTTATCTTTATATATAATTCCACCGATTGTCTAATTCTTTTGCCTCTCCATTTTTCAAAAAATCTTCAATGTCTTCTATTACATATGGAGATGCTGAATCTATTATTCCTGCAATATTTATGCCTTTTCTTTCTACACATTCATTAGCAATATTTTCGAAATTAAGGCTTCTAGCTGCAGTTATTTTTATTGGTTTATTATTTTTAGTCCTACCTATATGTATATGTAAATCTGCAAATACTTCGTACATTTTTATACTCTTTTCTTTACTATATTTTTATCTTTCATCCCTTATTTCGTCTTTTGTCCATTCTTTTTTATCGTCAATTCTCTTTTGGGAATTATCCTGTCTAAGTGATATAGCTGTTCTGCCTCTTGTAAATGCATTTATACATTCTCTAACTTCGTGAGAATTTTTTACAATTCCTATTGCTTCTACTACATCCTTATTAAACTCCGTATTTGATTGATGTACTTCGCTATTTTCATCTCTTTCAAGGCTCATGCTGCAACACCTTCCTTTAAATAAATAAATTTTTTAAATTGCTCTAAATATCTGTTGTTATTTCCCTTTAAATTTCTATTTTCTAACAAATTCATTGCTTCATCTATTGGATATCCTTTTCTTTCTGGTCTATCTAAAACTAATCCTCCAAAATTATCTACAAGTTCTAATATGTCTCCCTCTTTTTCTCTTTCTTCATCCTCACTATATCTATTTACCTCTGAGCAAATTTTACAAAATTTTTTCGAAAATCCCAATGTAGCAAGATATTCTGCTCCTTCTATTGCATACCTTTTAATTTTCTCCATATCATACGCAACAAAATTTTTTTTGCACGCATATAAAAGGCAAGCTGTTATTACTAAATTCTCATCAACATCAATTTTCATTGTTTCTATAAATAATCTTGCAATTTCTGTTTTTAATATTACAGAATTATCAAAAAAGATTCCTGCTTTTTTTTGCAAATAATAGGCTATTTCCATCTTTTTCGAGTAATCTTTTTCTCCTAAAATATAATCAGCAAAAGTTTCCATATTCGCCTCCAATAATTATTCTATTATCACAAAATAATTATATTTTATATTTCTGACTTTTTCAACAATGTAATACAATTGTAATGCAATTGTAATACAATTGTATTTTTTTTGTAATACAATATCTAAAAAATCAATGTTGCACCGATTATGCCAGCATCGTTTCCATTTTTAGCTAAAATTATATCTGGTACTACTTTATTAAATATCATATCATTCTCTTTAACTTTTTTTACTAACTTATCAAGTAAAATATCTCCATAATGTACAAAACTTCCTCCTAAAACTATCCCCTCTGGCTCAAATATATTAATATAATTCGATATAGCAATTGTTAAATCTTCTAAATATTCGTCTACAATATCACTTACGCTATCGAAATCATTTTTTATAATCTCTAATAATTCTTTTCCTGTTATCTCATTTTTTTCTTTTCTTTGCATTACCCTTTCTTTTAATGCTTTTATAGAGCAATACGTTTGAACACAACCTCTATTGCCACAGGTACATTTTCTTCCATTTTTTCTTTCTATTATCATATGTCCGAAGTTCAAATCCCGAATATCTTTTAGGCTTTAACATTTTTCCTCCTAAAAATACTGCTCCACCTACTCCTGTTCCTAAGCATATAAATATGCAATCATCAAATTTTTTTAAATTTCCATATTGTTTTTCACACATAGCAGCACACTTAGCATCATTTGCAACACTAATTTTAATATCTTTATAGTATCTCTTTAAAACATGGGCTATTCTAAAATTAACAATTCCTAGATTTTCTGCTTTTATGATTACCTGATTATCTGTTGTGCCAGGAGATGCAATCCCTATTCCTTCTATGTCCTTTATCTTATAACCGTTTTCTTCCAAAAGCTGATTAATAAATTTCTCAATTGTAACTTCTATTACTTCTTCTATATTTTCTTTATCTTGAGTAAAAAAGTCCTTTTCTTTTTTTGCTAGTATTTTACCTTTATTATCTACAATACCGAACTGCAATATGGCTTCCTCCAAGATCCACACCTATTCTCATACTAATCCCTCTTTTCTTTTATATATTATAAATTTTTTATTGCTTCTCTTGCCATTTCGTCACATCTATTATTAAATTCATTATCACTGTGACCTTTTACTTTAATAAATTTAACCTTATGTATTTTTGTAAGCTCTTCTAATTCTTCCCATAATTCTCTATTTTTTACATCTTCCTTTTTAGAATTCTTCCATCCATTTTTCTTCCAATTTTCTAACCAATTTTGATTAAATGTGTTTATAACATAAGCACTATCACTATATACTTCAACATCACACGGATACTTAAGAAGTTTAAGTCCTTCAATTACAGCTGTAATTTCCATAACATTATTTGTCGTATCTTTATTTCCACCTGATATTTCTTTTTTTAAACCTTCATACATAAGGATTGCTCCCCAGCCTCCGAGGGCCTGGATTTCCTGAGCACGCTCCATCTGTATATATGACTACTTTTTTCATCCTTTTCCTCCATTTTTCTATAATTAGTTTACATTTTATGTCTAAACAATTGCAATATTTTTACTTTTATGATATTATATCAATAAACACTTTTATTGTAAAGGAGATAAATCAATGGATAACGTGCTTGCTATAATCCGGTGAATATAATCCATTCCATAATGGGCATCTTTATCATTTAAATGAGTCCAAAAGAATTACTAATTCAAATTATACAATTGCTATAATTTCTGGAAATTTCGTTCAAAGAGGAAATGTTTCAATTATTGATAAATGGACTAAAACTAGAATGGCTCTTTTAAATGGTATTGATTTAGTTATAGAACTTCCATGTATATATAGCATATCAAGTGCAGAAAACTTTGCGCTTGGTTCAATAAAGATACTTAACTCTTTAAAAATTGTTGACACATTATCTTTTGGCTGTGAGCTAAATGATTTGTCTTTATTAAAAGAGTTTGCTCGTATTCTTAAGGAAGAACCTGCTGAGTTTAAGTCTTTGCTAAATCATGAACTTTCTAAGGGTATTTCTTTCCCTAAAGCTAGAGAAAATGCTCTTTTAATGTATTTGAATGATTTAAGAAAATATGCCAATGTTTTATCTTCCCCAAATAATATACTTGCAATAGAATATTTAAAAGCACTAGATGTTACTATGTCTACTATTGAGCCATTGGCAATAAAAAGAGTTGGTCCTCGGTTATAATAGTCAAATGGTTGTAGATAATTTTGCTAGTGCTACTTCTATCCGCGAACTTATAAAGAAAAAGAATTTTTATGAAATAGATAAGGTTATGCCTAAGGCTTCTTACGACATTTTAGTCGATGCCTTAAGGCAAGGACATTATGTTGAGAGCATTTTAAAATTTGAAAAAGAAATAATGTATGTTCTTAGAAATATGACTGTTGCAGAAATTGCAAATCTTCCTGATGTAGGAGAAGGTTTAGAAAATCTTATAAAAAATGCAGCAAATTCATGTAACAACCTCATAGATTTTATGAATTTGGTTAAATCAAAAAGATATACACAAACTAGAATTTGTAGAGTTTTACTTTATGCTCTTTTAGGATTTACTAAAGAGGACATGGAAACCTCTAAAAAAATTGATCCTTATATAAGAGTTCTAGGGTTTAACTCAAATGGAGAAAGATTACTTTCAGAAATTTATAACTCTAATAAAAAAATTCAAATTGTTACTTCAGTAAAAAACTTTACAACAACATGTAGAAATAAAAAACTTTTAATGATGCTTGAAAAAGATATACAGGCAACAAACACCTATACTTTGGGATATGAATATGATTCACATTCTAATTTAGATTATACAACAAAATTAATAAAATATTAGATAATGGTTTTATATTAAAGAATAGCTGAAATGATTTATTTGAAAGAGCTGCGTAAGCGATCAACCGGAGCATAGCGTAGGGCGAATGGAGCAGTCTACATATATATCTTTAATTTGTAGACTGCGACACCAAAGCTCTAAAAATAAATCATTTCAGCTATTCTATTGAAACAATCCATTATCCTGTAACAAATTAAAACAAAGCGCCTTTTGACGCTTTGTTTTTCATTCATTTATTCTTCATCGATAAAGTCAAATTCATCTTTGAATTTTTCCTTGAAGATTTCAAAAACTTTGTTTAATACTTCTTCATCTTCAACACTTACGTAAGACTCTTCATCCTCTGAATCAGTATCTTCAACCTGTAATATTACTACTTCTCCTGGTTCACTTTCGTTATCGCCTTCATCAGTTGGTAATAATATAACATATTCCTCTCCATCTAGTTCAACTAAATCTAAGAATTCGAAATTTACTTCATTACCATCCTCGTCATTTAAAACAATTATATTATCCAATTCCTCGTCCATTTTCATGACTCCTTTCATATTTTTTTATTATATATAATCGTATTTCTACAATTTTAATGGCTTTGTTTATTAATATACATTTCAAGAATATATACTGCAGATATTGTATCTACAATATTCTTTTTTCGCTTGTTATTAATATTTAGGAAATTCATTGTTTTATGTGCAGCAACAGTTGTCAATCTTTCATCTATTGTTTCAATATTAATATTATTGAATTTACATTTTATTTTATGTATGAATTTTTTAGTAACTTCTACCCTTTTTCCAGAAGTTCCATCCATATTAATTGGCATTCCAATTACAAATGTTGAAATTTCATATATTTTTAGAAGTTCCTCTAATCTTTTTAATACAATTTTGTCATTTCCATTATGATGTATTGTTTCTAATCCTTGTGCAGTAATATTAAGTTCATCAGTAATAGCAATGCCAACTCTTGCATCCCCATAATCAATTCCTAAAATTCTCATATTACTCATCAAGTCCAATATAAGATCTTACCATCTTTTCTAGTAATTCATCTCTTTCAACTTTTCTGATTGCATTTCTTGCATCTTTATGACTTGTAATATATGTTGGATCTCCTGATAATATATATCCAACTATTTGATTAACTGGATTGTATCCTTTTTCATTAAGAGCATCATAAACCTCTTTTAATACTTCCTTATATTTAATATTTTTTTCATTCTCCACTTTGAAATTCATTGTTTTATCAAAATCCATATATTTTCCTCCTAAAATTTTATTTATTTTATATGTTATTTATATCATTTTCATCTGCTTTTGCAGTATCTAGATATTCTTCTAGTTTTTTTAAGATTGTTTCAAGAGCAGTTCCTTTATAATATGTAGTAAGTATAAAGTTAAGCTTTGGACTAGTCATTCTAACTTTTTTCTTTTTTCCTGATTTACTATTTTCATTTTCTTCCTCTGCCACTACATCTTCTACTTGTAATGCTTCTACTTCTTTTTTCAAATCTTTTAGAAAATCTACAACTCCGTCTATTTCTATTCCAGAAAAGACAATAGCAAATTTTGGTCCCATATATCTAACAAAAAGATATTCTTCTGATAGTTTGCTTTTTATATAATCACACACATCTATTATCATCTGATTTCCAGTATCTCTATTAAATTCTATATTTGTTTCTTCTAGATTTGTGATTTTAAACATACAAACTGTTGAAGTAGTATATTTATCTATTATTTTTCTGCCTTCTTCATATAAATATTCTGATGTTTTTAAATCTGAATATAAGTCCTGCCTTGCAATACTCTCTACTATATTCTGATATGAAACTATTTTAAATATTGAGATAATATTTTCTTTTACCACTTCTAATATAGTTGTATCAACATTATCAAATGCATGCATTCTACCACTTTCTATTATCCAATATCCAATGTACACATTGTCAATATATAGTGGAAAGAACATTGCAGATTTTGCTCTTCCAAATTCCATTTTTTGGTATGGTAATCTTTCTTCTTCTGTGTTTACAGTAATATATTTAGGCTTTGCTGTTGTAATACTGTCTTTAAATATCTCTTCATTTTGTAAATTTCTTAATGTGTCCCAATGTTTTTTATCAACATTTGATGCTTTTATAACATACTCTGTTCCATCGAATACAACAATTGTGGAATATTTAATAGCATATTGTTCTATAAGTATATTATTTATTTTTACTATCTTATCATCAACTGAACTATCCTCGCCTACCGTACCCATAAAATCTTGCAAGACATTTAAACTTGTAACTTTTTGATTGATATTTTGGTAACTTTTAATTCTTTTATTAATTACAATGTTATATAACATTAGCATAATTATTATTATTACCAATAGTACAATTATTATATATATCATTGCCTTCTCCTTCCACTACATTGCTTCTCCATTATTTATATTGTCTTTTCATTTTATCTAAAGTAGAATTCATATCTCTTGTAAAATTATCTTCCATTTGTGCATCATATTGGTTTTTCTCTGCAAATTTATTATTTTTAGTATAATCTGTTCTTATTTTACTATTTATAAGTGGATAAACCATATCTGCTAATTTCTTTAATTCTGCCATAAATTGTTTAGGATAGCCATTTGTTGTTACAATACAATCTACTATTCCTGATAGATATCTTGAAAGGGCTTCTTCATTAAATGATATAGAAACTGATGGTATTTTATCTTTATCAAATAAGTTTCTCATATAAGACATCTCTGGATCATTATAACATGACATTCCACCAATTATAGCATTTGTACTTAAGCCTCTTACTTTCATTGCCTTATTAATAACAACTTTTAATTTTGATGGTTCTAGTATTCCACTTGATTGTAAATCTCTTAAAAATGCTGTTAATGGTTGTATTGTTAAAATATCCATACTTTGTACTAAGTAAATTTCTTGTGCCAATTTAAAATATTCAATTGGTGTTTCAAAATCACAGTCAATTAATATAAGTGAAAATTCTTTAGCAAGTGTAGTTATGACTTGTTCTATATCATTTATCTCTATTCTTTTTCCTGGTATTGTTGTAAATACAGTCAAATTTTTTTCTACATTTATGCCACTTTGAATTCCTTGTTCTAGATCCTCTAGACAATTAGCTACTCTTTTTCTTAATGGTTCTTCATTTTTTGTATATATATAGTATGAATTTCTATTTAATGTAGCATCTAAAATTGCAGTATTTATTCCAGACTTTGCTGTTAAATCTGCAAGAGTATTTATTAAAAATGATGTTCCACATTTTGTTGTTCCAACAAATGCTACGACTTTTTTATCCTTTGATAATAATCTTGCTAGTCCTATATTTAATGTACTGTTACTTATATTTTCTAATGGTTCTGTTTTTGACGTTCTACCATCATTATAGTTATAATTATCTGCTCTTTCAAATGAGACTTGCTCTTTTTCTGTTTCATCAAAACCTGGTAAAGTATTCTCTTCTATCTCGTCAAAACCAGGAAGGACATTTTCTTCTATTTCATCGAAGCCTGGTAAAGTATTTTCTTCTGGTTCATCAAATCTTGTTAAATCTTTTTCTACCTTGTTTTGAGTAGTTAAATTATTTTGAGATGACTCTACCGTTCTTCTTGGTCTTCCCCTTCTCTTTGGTACAAATTCTGTCTCTTCTTTTTCTTCTTGATAAATAGGTTCTGGTTCAGACATAGGTTCTTCTGGCTGAATAACCTCTTCTGTTTGTTTTTTAGGTCTTCCTCTTCTCTTTCTTACTGGTTCTTCTTGAACTGGTTTAACATTTTCTATCTCTGTTATATCTTGTTTTACTTCATCGTCTTTTATAATATCTGTAAACATATCTGATTGCTCAGAGTTTCTTGGAATTTCATTAACAACATTGCTTTTTACATTTTCTTCTTTTACTTTATCGCTTGTAATTTTCTTTACATTATTTTTATCAACTACAGAAGGTATTACTACAGGTTTTGTTGGTCTTCCCTTGTTTGAATGTGTTTCTATAAATCCTATCTTTAAATTATCTTTCTTCTCTTCTTGTTTTTTATTATTATAATTGTAAGTTCCTTCTCCAAATGTCATTATAGATTGATATTTAGGAGATTCAGCTTCAAGAACTGCTTTAACTCTTATAGGTAAAAACTTTGTTATTATTCTAAGTTGTGCATCATTATACTGAGCTGCAATATTATTGAAGCTTTCAACATATCTATCTTGATTCTTTCCAAGTTTTTTATAATGTGTTAATATATTTTGTATTTCTGTTTCACTAACGCTTTCTTCTGATTCAGAATGATATTTTACTTCCTCTGTTTCAATCTTATAATAAATTTTTGCTTCCTTTTTCGTACGTGGTCTATTTAGAAGCTTACAAACTTCTGGTATACTTCTATCAGATCCAAGTAACGCATCATACACACCAATTGAAAATAATTTAGATAACAAATCATCAGATTTTGAGCGTCTATCAGTTGCAATAAATATTATAGGGATATCACTTCCTACATCATTTATTGCTTCATCACTTATTTTATCTAATTGTTCAAATAAAAATTTATCTACAATATCTAAATTGTTATTTGAATAAGGCTCTAGATCCTCACTAATTACGACTCTATCGTATGTTTGATCTCTTTGCAATTCTTTGATTATTGCATTAAAATAATAAACATTTTTTCCAGAGATTATTTCTTTATACTCTTTTTGATATAATTTAATAATTGACTCTGATATATTTTCATTATTAACAGCAAATAAAACTTTCATTTGTTAACTCCTTCCAAATCCTTTTATAACTATGGCAAACACAAGTGGTAATACCTGTGCTATTACAAATAGTGTAATAAAAGCAATCATCGTATAAAATCCTTTGTATCTTACGTCCAATTTTCTAATACCAATTACATATTGATATATTGCACTTATTGCTATGCCTAAGAAACAAAACGGAATACTAAATACCTGTATTTTACTTAATACAAATGCTGTAAATCCATAAGTTTCTGAGCCATATAATTCTACATAATCTGCAAGTTCTTGCTTTTGTGTCTCTGATAATTCAATTAATTGACTCGTAGTTTCTGAATTTAATATTTCATTTGTAGCAAAAACGTTACTTGAGCAAAATAATAATGCAATCAAAATTACTACAATAAAAGCGATTACTTTCTTCATTTTTATTTTCCTCTCTAAATAAATTTATTTAAATCTTAAATTACATATAATATCATACAATAAACTGTAAAAAATATCAAGGTATTTTTTTTATTTTCTTATATTGTTTGTTACCATTTTTAAAAAATATGGAATATTTTATTAAACTATTTTATTATATTTCTATTTTTCCATTAAATTTTGTATCAATAGCTTTTTTTAATAAATTATTTTTCTCTTTTTCTAGTTTTATATCATCTTGCAATATTTTGATAGCTAAACTTTGTACTTTTTTTAGTAATCCCATATCTTCAAAAAGGTTAGCGACTTTAAATTCAGGAATTCCATGCTGTTTTGTTCCGAAAAATTCTCCTGACCCTCTAAGCTCTAAGTCTTTTTCAGATATAACAAACCCATCGTTTGTCTCCTGCATAACTTTCATTCTCTGTCTCACATTATCTGACTTTCCTTGGTATTTAAGTATACAGTATGATTTGTACTCTCCTCTTCCCACTCTTCCTCTTAATTGATGTAATGCTGCTAATCCAAATCTTTCTGCATTTTGTATTACCATAACACTTGCATTCGGAACATTTACTCCAACTTCTATTACTGTTGTTGATATAAGAATGTCTATTTTTCCATTTTTAAATTCTTCCATTATTATATCTTTTTCTTTTTGCTTTAGTTTTCCATGTATATATTCTACCCTAAATTCACTAAATACTTGCGTTTTATATTTTTCAAACAATTCTAAAACAGATTTTGCATCTATATCTTCATTTTCTTCAACAAGTGGGCATACAATATATGCTTGCCTTCCCATTCTGACTTGTTCTTTAATAAAATTATTAACTCTCTCTTCCATAGAAAGGGGAACTGCAAATGTATCTATTTTCTTTCTATTTGGAGGAAGTTCATCAATTACTGATATGTCTAAATCTCCATAGAGGATAAGTGCAAGAGTTCTTGGGATTGGTGTTGCTGTCATTACAATTTTATCTACATTTTTTCCCTTTTCGCCTATCACTCTCCTTTGATTTACACCAAACCTGTGTTGCTCATCTGTAATAACAAGTCCTAAATTTTTAAATTTAACATTATCTTGAAGTATAGAATGTGTACCAATAATTACATCTATTTCTCCTTTTTCTATTGCCTCTAATACTTCTCTTTTCTTTTTTGCAGTCATATTGCTAATTAAAAGTTCACATCTTATACCAAACTCGCTTAATATATTAGAAAAACTTTCTAAATGCTGAGTTGCAAGTATTGAAGTTGGAGCCATAATTGCCATTTGGTAACCTGACTTTACTGCTTTATATGCAGAAATTATTGCAACTACTGTTTTGCCGAGAGCCAACATCTCCTTGAAGCAATCTATTCATTATTCTATCTGATTCCATATCCTTGTCAATTTCTTCTAAAGCTCTTAGCTGAGCTTTTGTTAACTTAAATGGTAATTTATTTATTACATCAGACATTTTTACATTTTTATCAAATTGTATTCCGCTTTGCTTTTCCATACATTTATTTTTTAAGTTTAATAATAAAAGTTGCATTGTTAATAGTTCTTCAAAGGCAAGTCTTGTTCTTGCCTTTTCAAATTCATCAAAACTTTCTGGAAAATGTATTTTTTTAATTGCAGAATTAATATCTAAAAGTTCATTTTCCTGTATTATGTATTCTGGCAAAGTCTCTTTTAAAGAACCTTGCACTAATTTAAGCCCATTTTCTATTATTTTTCTTATTTGATTTTGCGAAATATTATATGTAAGTGGATATATCGGAATAATTTTGCCTGTATTGCTTTTACTCCCTACTTTATCAAATACAGGAGACATCATTTCTATATGTCCGCTTCTTTTCGTAATTTTTCCAAAAAAATTATATTCTTCTCCTAAATGAAATGTTTGTTTAAGGTATGGCTGATTATACCATGTTATCTCACATGCATCTGTATCATCTCTAACTATCATTTTGCAAATCTTCATTTTTCTATTTTTGGTAGTTATAACCTGCATTCTTGATACAACATAGGCTCTTATTAAGGTTTCTTTATCATCTTGAACATCGCTAAGTTTTTTATGTATACTTCTATCTTCATAATTTCTTGGATAATATGTAATTAAATCTTCTAAATTAAATATTCCGGAGTCTATTTAAAATTTTTGCTCTTGCTTCTCCAACTCCTTTAACATATTGGACATTTTCGCTTAAATCCATTTATTACCTCTTTTCTTATGCTATTATATATTATTTTCTTAGTTTATACAAGATGGGAATAATATATTTAAAGTAACAGAATGTTTTATTTTTGAAGAGCTGCGTAAGCGACTAACCGGAGCGCTAGCGTAGGGCGAATGGAGCAACTTACATATATTTTTAATCAGTAAGTTGCGACACCAAAGCTCTAAAAATAAAACATTCTGTTACTTTATTATATATCCATTTGACTTCCCAAAAAACCAGCTGCTGATTCTACAACTTTCGCTTCTGTTTCTCCCATCTTGGTTTTTGCATCCTTTGATAGAAGTATAACACTTCCTATTACATCGCCTTGAGCAATAATTGGATATACTACTTGTGAATTAAATTTTCTTTCCTTGTTGTCATTCTTTGTAACTGGAATAGATACCTCGTTATTTTCCTTACTTATATATGCTTCTTTATCATCCATTAATTGTTCTAGCTCCTTAGACAAGTCCTGTTCTAAGAATTCCTTTTTTGAGCCTCCTGACACTGCAATTACTGTGTCTTTATCTGTTATGCACGCAATATGACCTGTTGTTTTTGATAATGTTTCTGCATAGCTGCTTGCAAACTCTGATAGTTCGCCTATTGGAGAATATTTTTTGAGTATTACTTCTCCTTCTTTATCTGTAAATATTTCTAATGGATCTCCTTCTTTTATACGAAGTACCTTTCTTATTTCTTTTGGAATTACAATTCTTCCTAAATCATCTATTCTTCTAACTACGCCTGTTGCTTTCAAAACTATTCCTCCTTTTAATTTACTTTAAAACTATTATTTGTTATATGCAAAAAATTATTCATTCAAAGTTATATTTTGTCCAAAAATGTATATACTGTTTTTAAAGACAAAATTTTTTAAAGTAAATTTTACTTTTAGTTTGGAGGTTTTTAGTATGAATATTCATCGAATACATGAAATTTTGAAAAATAAAAAAATCAACAATATTTATCGTATATTCTTTTTAAATTTTTCTTATTTATTGTTACATTAACGCCATTTTTTGCAACATCTTCAAACACTTCTGTTATAAATTTTTTTACATTTTCATTTGCAAGAATTTTGTTTTTCTCTTTTTGATTCCAATATTCTATTTCAGACTCTTTAGTCCAGTTTTTGCCTAAATATACCATTCCTGCTGCTAGTTTATCACATATCATTTCTTCACAATATTTAAACGGAATAATTGGAGGTTCTTTTGCATCTGCATCATTCCAATATTCTAAGTGATGTTTATTTCTACCTTTATGATGAAGCCATGCTTCAGAATAACCTTTATTCTCCCTTGCAACTGGTATTGGGCTTCTTTTTCCCCCTTGATAGTATTTAACCGACTCAAAAAATTCGGTTGGAGAATATTTTGATAAATCATGTAAAAGGCCTCTAAGTGGTATTCCTGCTTTTATAGAGAGCTTAAAAACTAGCCATTTATGCTTTGTAATTGTTTTTAAATGTCCAAAAAAATTTTTTATTTTCATTTTTACCTCTTTTTCTCACTTTAACATTTCTTATTTGCCATATTAGCATCAAATTATTATTTAAGCTTTTCAAGTAGCTCTCTCCAAGCTTTTTGTCTATGTGTATGCCCAATTTCTTCTTCTGTCAAATCGTTCATAACTCTATCAAAGCCTTCTGGTATAAGTACTGGTCCAAAAGTTAATTTTCCCATAGTTCCACACTTTTTTGCAATCTTACCTTTTGTCTCTCCTTTACATACAATCTTACTTCCGTCTTCGAGTATTGCCGTTAGTACACACATAAATCTTGCTCCTCTATCTTTGTCTTCTACATTTTTCATCTCTTCTAATAGTAAATTAACTGCAGTTTCTTGTGAAGGATGGTCTCCTCCATATCTTGCAGAATGCACTCCGTGGTCTTCCGATTTAGTGCATCTACCATAAGGCCTGCATCATCTGCAACAATTATCTTTTTTATGTTATTTTTTTTGCAAAATTCTTTAACTGTCTTTGCTTTAATATATGAATTTTCTTCAAATGTTTTACCATTTTCTTCTATTTCTTCATTAAATCCAATATCTTTTAAAGAAATTAGCTTTACATCATATCCATTAAAATTTATAAAATTTTGTACCTGTTCTTTCTTTGCTTTATTAGTTGTTGCATATATAATTTCCACTTAAACCTTCCTCCTTATTCAATTCTTTTAGAATTTTAACACACAAGTCTTTTTTTTTCAATATATAAATTGACTTTAGTGTATTTATAGATTAGAATAATAATATAATTTTTTTATGGGGGCGATTTTTTTGAAAAAACGTACTAAAATATTTATATTGATTATTGCTTTAATTATATTATTACTGCAAGTAACTTCTCTTGCTACTTCTCCTAATTTTGATGCATTAAAATCTATTGACGTAAATGATATCAATTTAAATAGTATAGATAAAAGCAAAGTTAATGAATTAATAGAAACTTTAAATTCAATAGACGTAAATAAACTTGATTCATCTGCTGTTATTAATACCATAGATAAAAATGAGATTAAATCTGGAAATATTACAGCTAACTCTATTGATATAAATTCGATTAATATTAATGAAGTTCTTGATATATATGAAGATTTATCTGAAATTATATCCAATGAGGATATTGCAGACTTATTAAAAGATAACTCAAAACTTTTAACAGATGCTGGTATTGATGAAGGAATTTTATCTACTACTGAAACCTTGCTTAGGACATTTGATTCTAGTGCTGTTGTAGATATTGTTAGAAATGATTTAGACTTAGATAAACTAATACAAATGTATCAAAATGGTGCTTCTTTAGAAGATATATTATCATCAATAATCACTGGTACATCAACTCAAACTAAAATAAAAATAGTTTTTAAATTATTATTTTCTAACTTCTATGTTAGAGTATTTTTCGTTGTAATGATAATTATTGCAATATACTCAATATTCATAACAAGTCTAATTTTTGGCAAAGCTCGGAAAAAGTAGATTTGGTGCAGTAATTCCAATTTACAGAGATATTATTCATTTGAAAATATGTCATCTTTCGCCTTGGTTATTACTACTTGTATTTATCCCTGTACTTGGTTGGTTAATGCTTATGGCTGTTGCAATTATTGGAAGATTTGAACTTTCTAAAAGTTTCGGACATGGTTTCTTCTTTGGTTTAGGTCTCCTATTCTTCCCACTATTATTTAGAAGTGCTATTGCATTTTCAAATGACGAATATGTTGGAGATGAAATTTATGATGAAAATGAAGACGAAGATGATGATTAAACTCTTAAGTATTATGTAGAAAATTCTACATAATACTTTATTTTTTAAGAAATTTGTAGTATAATAGTATTGTAGGTTAATTTTGGAAGGAGAAATTACTATGTGGTATATTTGGTTAATTGCAGCTGGTATATTTTTCGTTGCAGAAGTTATAACTGTTGGTTTTATGATTTTTTGGTTAGGAATTGCAGCTTTAATTACTTGTATTGTTAGTTTATTTACATCTAACTTAATTATTCAAATGTCCGTGTTTGTAGTGCTTTCCGCTTTACTTCTATTACTTACTAGACCTTTTGTTGATAAATTTGCAAATAACAAAGAAACCGTTCTTACAACTAACGTTTACTCAATAATCGGTAAAAAAGCCATAGTTACACAATCTATAAATAATGTAACTAATATTGGACAAATAAAAGTTGGCTCAGAAAAATGGACAGCAAAATCATTGTATGACGAAGAAATACTTGAAGGAGACACCGTTAAGGTTGAAGGTATCGATGGTGTTAAGGCAATAGTCTCTAAAATTTAGTTTTAATTTAGTTTTTAATGTTTTCATATATAATAATAAAAGGAGGAGATTTTTATGTGGTTTTTGATAATATTACTCGCACTAATTCTTATAATTGCATTTAAATCAATTAAAATCGTTAAACAAGCTGAGGTATACATCATTGAAAGATTAGGAAAATATCATAAAATTGCAGATGCTGGTCTTACAATTATCATTCCTTTCTTTGATCATGTACGTTCTGTTGTTAGTTTAAAACAACAAACAATGGATATTCCACCTCAAGGAGTTATTACAAAAGATAATGTTACAATAACAATAGATACAGTCGTTTTCTACAAAATTACAGATCCTGCTAAAGCAGTTTATGAAATTCAATCTTTAAGAAAGGGTATTGAATACTTAGCTATTACAACAATCCGTGATATAGTCGGTAAGATGGACTTAGATGAAACATTTAGTTCAAGAGATATGATAAATGATCATTTAAGAGTTATCCTTGACGAAGCAACTGACCAATGGGGTTGTAAAGTTGACAGAGTTGAAGTAAAAGATATTACACCTCCTGCTGATATCCGTGATGCAATGGAGAAGCAAATGAACGCAGAAAGAAATAAAAGAGCTGCTATCCTTCAAGCTGAAGGAGAAAGACAATCTGCAATTACAATAGCTCAAGGTCAAAAGGAAGCTGCTATTCTTCAAGCTGAAGCTGATAGAGAATCTAAGATTAGACGTGCTACTGGTGAAGCTGAAGCTATAAAGAAAGTTGCTGAAGCAAAAGCTGATGAAATTCAACTTGTATATTCTGCAATTAAGAAGGCAAATCCTGATGACAAATTAGTTCAAATAAAATCACTAGAAGCTCTTAAAGAAATTGCTGATGGAAATGCAAATAAAGTATTTATTCCTTTTGAAGCAACAAAAGCTTTATCTAGCCTAGGTGCAGCCGCAGAAGTAGTTAAAAAAGATTCTTCAAAACAGTAATAAAATAATGTTAAAAAAAAAGAAGTAAATTCAGATATTTCATTTTCGAATTTACTTCTTTTTATTTACTACTCTAAATATATATTTCTAAATATGAAATAATTAAATATGCTATGTAATAAATAGCTTCTACTAATATAAATGTTTTTAAGAATTTAGTATTATCCTCTTCTCCGCATATAGCTTTTATTGCGAAAAATGTAAATATTATAGTAATTGCTGAACAAAATGATGATATTGGATTTAATACTTTTATTATGCTTGAGCTTACTAATCTTAATAATGATAGTATTTCTGCAACTATCGTTGGAATACTTGCAGCTGTCATTGCTGTAAATATCGTTACAAAAGATTTTTTATTATCTTTGTTAACAAAATATACTGCTGATGACAATACAATCAAGCTTGCCAATGGTGCTATAATTGTTTTTAATAATCCCAAGATATTTCTTCCAAAATAATGGAAAAATCTATCAAATGAATAATCTTTTGATATATACACAACTCCTATTGAAATAACCCATACTAAAACAAGAATTATTGCATAATGAAAATCCTTGTTTTCTTTATCTTCTGCTATTTCTTTTAATCTTACAAGTGGTCTTTTTATCATTTCTGTAATAAATCCTGTGGTTGCCTTTGCATCCTCTTTTAAATTTACATTTTTAATTGTTTCTTTAACTTCTTTAGCTGTTTTTACTGTTTCTTCTTTGAAGTCATTTTTACTTTCATCTTTTTTTGCTTCTTCGTTAACTTGCTGTTCTTTGTTTTCATTTTCTTCCATATCGTATTCTCCTCCTTACAATGTTATAATATGTATATGGGTATTATACAACAATTATTACAATTTGTCATTATTTTTTTGCAAAAAAAGAGTCTAAGATAAAATCTCTTAGACCTTTTATTTTTATTGTATTCCATATTTTTTCTTAAATTTATCAGCTCTACCACCTGTTGTATTTTGCTTTAAATTACCTGTCCAATAAGGATGACATTTTGAGCAAATATCAACATTCATTGATTTTTTTGTTGATTTTGTTTTTATTACATTTCCACATGCACATGTTATTGTTGCATCTGTAAATTCTGGATGTATACCTTCTTTCATTATGAAATTCACCTCTTTCTTTTTCTTATATCTATTAGAAATTAATTTTCTACTTCTTCATTCTGATGATCAGAAACATATTGTGCTGATTCTCTCAATTGGTCTAAGTATGGTACTTTTGAAACTAACTTTGATACTATATTAAATAGACATGCAATAATTATGATAAGCATTCCTATTTTTTTCCAATATTTTGCTAGCATATATACATCTACCTCCTAAACCTCTCTTTACCGTATTATTAATTATACATTCTTTTTTTGTATTTGTCAATGAATATCTTCATTTTTTTGCTTACTTCTGTGAATTCTTCATTTTTTTGCTTACTTCGCTACAAGGTAATGATTTATTATAAAAGCTATTTTTAATCCATTGGGAAGTAATATATTTAATTTACGAAGTGACGCGTAGCATGGGAGCGACTTAGAGGATGTTGGAGCAAAGCTCCATACATTCCTCTTAGGAGACGACCAACAAGGAACGAGTCAAATTAAATATATTACTTCCAAAGGAATTTGAAAACTTTTTTGACTAAAAAAAGTAAACTCTATTTTAATTAATATATAGAGTTCACTTTTTATATTTGTTAAATTAATTTAAAGCTTTTTAATTTCTTGACTCAACAAGAATCCTTATTCCTGTTCTATCCTCTCCTTCTACCTCAACTGTTGCAAAAGCTGGTACGCATATTAAATCTACACCAGATGGTGCTACGAACCCCCTTGCTATTGCAACTGCTTTAACTGCTTGATTTAATGCTCCCGCTCCAATCGCCTGCATTTCTGCTTTGTTACTCTCCTTTACCAAACCAGCAATTGCTCCTGCAATTGAATTTGGATTTGATTTTGATGAAATTTTTAAAACTTCCATTGTTTGTGCCTCCTCTAATTTATTTTTTTGTTTCATTTGAACACTAATATTTATATTACATTTGGCAAACAATGTCTAGTACTTTTTGGAAAAAAGTGGAAATTTCGGTCGCGCAATTTGTATGTTTTTCGACATTTTCTAGGAATTAATTCTTATAATTTTCTTTGTTCTACAAGTTTCTTCATCTATTTCAAATATACATCCATTTAACATTGCCTCTCCTTTAGCAACTCTATATTTTTCAGGAAGCGTTGTTAAAAATCTTTTAAGTGATGCCTCTATTTCCATTCCTATAACAGATTCCTTAGGTCCTGTCATACCAATATCTGTTATATACCCTGTTCCTTTATCTAATATCTTTTCATCAGCTGTCTGAACGTGGGTATGTGTTCCAAATACAGCTGATACTCTTCCATCTAAATAGTATCCCATAGCTATTTTCTCTGCTGTTGCTTCTGCATGAAAATCTACAATTATTATATCAACTGTTTCTTGTATCTTTTTAAGTATTCTATTGCATACTAGAAATGGATTTTCTGATAGAACATTCATATCAGTTCTTCCAATTAAATTTATTACTGCAATTTTTTTATTTTTACATTCATAAATACCATATCCTTTACCGCAAACTCCTTCTGGATAATTTGCTGGTCTAATTAGTCTTTTATCATCTATAAAGGAAAATATATCCTTTTTTCCCCATGTGTGATTTCCCATTGTAACAGCATTTGCACCACACTTGATAATTCCATCAAATAACTTTTTTGTAATTCCCATTCCATCTGCTACATTTTCTCCGATTAACTATTATAAAATCTATATTATTTTCTTTTTTTATGTTTTCTATTTCCTTTGATAATTTATTTAGTCCTTCTTCTCCAACTAAATCGCCTATAACTAATATATTCATCAGTCTATCTCCTTTCGTCCATAAGTGGATGCTAATATGGCAATCTATTCTATTTGCGTTACAAAAGCCAATTAAAGCAATTTTTATAATCTATGCTACTTTTATTCCATTATTAATTACTTCTTCTACAAAAGGTGTTTCAATATTATCATAATCAGCTACTTCAATTAAATGTGGTTCTATACGATAATCAATATTTCTTCTTAATTTTTTTAAATTTAATTGCTCGTCAAAAACATCATTACATTTTATATCATCAGTAACTATAGCAATATCTATATCACTATCTTCATGATTTGTTCCTTTAGCATATGAACCGAATAAAATAATAGCTTTTACCTTATAATTTGCTAAAATTACTTCAACATATTTATTTACAATATCCATTATTTCTCTATCAATAATTCTTTCACCCATTCTCTCAACTCCTTAATATTTTCTATCCAGATATTAGTATATTCATCTGTGCATTTTAATTCAAATGTATATTTATAATCCCCATATCTTGCTTCCATATTAAAATCAGAAATAGTTTCAAGCATGTCTTCTTGCTTTTCTGTTAATTTCATATTCATTTTATTTGCTAAATAAGCTAATTCATGTGTTTTAGGTGCATATGGAGCATTTTTATTAATTTTTGCATAATAAGCTTTTAATAGTTTTTCAATAAGCAATTGTCCAAAAAATAAACAATATGTATTTCTCTTTTTCTCTCTCAAATCTAGCATAACATCATAATCATTATCGGAACTTTTTACCCAATAATTCATTAAATCTATATTATTCATAAATTATTTTCCTTTCAAATTTTATATTATTATTATAACATTAAAATTAAAATTTTACTATATATTTTTTTATTTTATCTTAGCAATATCAATAATTAATTTCAAGTAACCGCGTAAGCGACTAACCGGAGCGTCAGCGTAGGGCGAATGGAGCAATCTACTTTAGCTTTGCTAGTTCGTAGATTGCAACACACAAGGTTACGATGAAATTAATTATTGATATTGCATATTATATTTGTGTTACAAAAAATAAACTTCCATTGTATACAACAATGAAAGTTTATTTTTTAATATCTTATTTTGCATATTCAATTGCTCTTGATTCTCTTATAACATTTACTTTTATTTGGCCTGGATAATCCATTTCATTTTCAACTCTCTTCGCAATATCTCTAGCCATTATTGTCATATCAGCTTCAGATACTTTTTCTGGTTTTACAATAATTCTGACTTCACGACCAGCTTGTATTGCATAAGATTTATCAACACCATCAAATGAATTTGCAATCTCCTCAAGTGTCTCTAGTCTCTTAATATATGCCTCTAATGTTTCACGTCTAGCCCCTGGTCGAGATGCCGAAATTGCATCAGCAGCTTGTACTAAAACTGCTTCTAATGTTTGTGGCTGCACATCTTCGTGATGTGCCTCTACTGCATTTATAATTAAAGGATTTTCTTTGAACTTTTTAAGTATTTCTACACCAATCTCAACATGTGTACCTTCCATATCATGGTCAAGAGCTTTTCCAATATCATGTAATAAACCTGCTCTTGCTGCTCTCTTACTATCTAAGCCTAATTCTTCTGCCATAATTCTTGCAAGGTTAGATACCTCTATTGAGTGATTTAAAACATTTTGTCCATAACTTGTTCTATATTTAAGCTTACCAATAAGCTTTATAAGTTCTGGATTTAATCCCATTACACCTGTTTCAAGAGTTGCTCTTTCTCCTTCTGATTTAATAGTTTCTGCAACTTCTTCTTTTGCCTTTTCTACCATTTCTTCAATCTTTGCAGGATGTATTCTACCGGTCGTCAATTAATTTTTCTAGTGCAATCTTTGCAACTTCTCTTCTTAATGGATCAAAACCTGATAAAACAACTGCTTCTGGAGTATCGTCGATAATTAAATCTATTCCAGTAAGAGTCTCTAATGCTTTAATATTTCTTCCTTCTCTACCAATAATTCTTCCTTTCATTTCATCACTTGGAAGTGCAACTATTGATACAGTAGTTTCTGATGTATGATCTGCTGCGCATTTTTGTATGGTATAAGTAAGTATTTCTTTAGCATTTTTAGTAGCTTCTTCTTTCATTCTTTCTGTCATATCTTTAATTAGACTTGCTTTCTCGTTAGTCATTTGCTTTTCTAATTCTGATAAAATTTTTGCTCTTGCTTCTTCTTCTGTTAAGCCAGAAATTCTTTGAAGCTCTTGCATTTCTTTAGAAATCATTTCTTCTAAATCATTTTTCTTTTTGTCTATGTCCTGCATCTTTCTTTCAATCTCTTTTTCTTTTTGTTCAAAGTTTTCTGCCCTTCTATCAAGATTTTCCTCTTTTTGTATTATCCTGCGTTCTTGTGATTGAACCTCGCCTCTTCTTTCCCTAATCTCTTTATCTAATTCTTTTCTTGCTTGCATTATTTCTTCTTTAGCTTTGAAAATTTCTTCCTTTTTAATGTTTTCTGCTTCTTTATTTGCAAGCTCTAATAATCTTTTTGCTTCACTTTCTGCGCCTGCAATCTTAGATTCTGCAATTTTCTTTCTAATTAACACACCAATCGGAATAAATATTACTCCTGAGATTAGGACAGTGGCGATTATTGTTAGAATGTTATCCATAAAATCTACCTCTTTCCTATTTAATTTTCAATGTACAGATAATATATATAACTAATTATTTTTAGAATATATTTTAACTTACTATATTATTTTATATGTATTATTGTAAACTGTCAAGGGGTTTTTGAGAATTTAATGTAACTTTAGTTGAAAGTCGTTGTAAATTCGTTAGGAAGTAATATATTTAATTTACGAAGTGACGCGTAGCATGGGAGCGACTTAGAGGATGTTGGAGCAAAGCTCCATACATTCCTCTTAGGAGACGACCAACAAGGAACGAGTCAAATTAAATATATTACTTTCTAACGTATATAAAAAAAGTAAGACTCATACTAAATTAGCATAAGTCCTACTTTTGTATTGTTTTTGTTTGGTCTACCTATTTTCATTTTTGATCCTTTAAAGAATCTTTTAATAATTCTAACTGTGAAATTAGCAAAGACTCCATCTTTGCTTTATATATATCAAATTGCTTTTGTAAATCTTCTATTTCTTTTTGCTTTAGTTTAATTTCTGAGTCCAACTTTGCAAGCTCTTGTTTTGCTGATGCTTGTGCTTCATTAATAATTACCTCTGCTTGTTGTTTTGCAACGTTTTTTACATCTTCAGCTGTTGACTGTGCCATTACTAAAGTATTTTGTAATGTTGCCTCCATTGATTTAAACCTTGCAAGCTCTGTTGTTAATGTTTCTATCGTTTGTTTTGAATCTGTTGCTTCTTTATAGATTTTTTCATAGGCAACTGTTAGTTCATCTAGGAAATCATCTACTTCTTCTGTATTATAGCCATTAATTGCTCTTTTGGAAAATTTCTTGTTCTCAATGTCTAATGGTGTAATCATAATCTTGTCTCCCTTCTGGCAGTTTTGCCTTTTACTTAGCACATGTTTAAACTATTATATACAAATTAAGGCGAAATCACAGCTTTAATTTCGCCTTATATTTACTTAAAAAAGTTATTTAAGCCATGATACTGAAAGCTTGCTCTTTACTTCTTCTCTGCCCATTTCATTAGATATATCATAATTTGCTGGCGCAATTAAAAATATGGAATTAGATATCTTTTGTATATGACCATTTAAAGCATAAACTCCACCACTTACAAAATCAACTATTCTTCTTGCAACATCTTTATTAACATATTCAAGATTAACAATGCAAGATTTCCTTTCTTTTAAATACTGACAAATCTCTTCAGATTGTTCAAATGAAGTTGGCTGAGAAATTACCATTTTTATTTGATTAGTTTGTGGCATATTTACAACTTTGTTTTTTCTTCCAAATAATTTTCTTTCTTCTTCTTCCTCTTCTTCTTCTACCTCATAATCCTCATTTTCAATTTCTTCCTCTTCTTCTTCTGGCTCTATTCCTAAGAAGCCCCATACTTTATTCATCAAATTACTTCTGGCCATATCTACAAAAAACCTCCTAATTCTTCCTTTGTGTTTTTTTCTATATATAGTATCTTACTTTTATTTCATTTTGTCAATAGTTTTTTTGGTTTGTAATGCAATTTTAATCCTTTTGTAACATTGCTGTAACACTATTTCGACTGTTCTATTATTATTTCGTCATATATATATATTTTTTTCATGGATGTTATTTCCTTTTCTGAATAGCCTAGTTCTAATAATTCACTTGTTGAATAATTTTCTATAATTGCATAATTTTCATTTTTTTGTAATACTTTTACTAATATTTTATCTTTATATCCTATTCTATTTCTAAGCACATAATTCAAATCATTTTCTTGGATTATTGCAGAGTTTGGTACTTTGAGTCCTTCCTTGCTCCACCATATAACATCTATCGATATTTTTCTATAAGATATAAGTTCTTCTACATCTTTATTAATCTTAAACACAAGCATAACATTTCCATCTGATTCTTCTCTCTTGTACTCAATTTGTGCACTTATTTCATTTGAATCTGATGTTCTTAAAGTAACACTTTTACCTATCTCAATATTTTTTGCATCATCTGATTTTAGAAAAACAACTATATAGCATTCATAATTATTTACTACTTTTCCTTGTTCTTTACTTTCTAATATCATTTGCCCCGTTTTTAAATTATATCCCTCTAATAACTTTTCATCTATATTGTCAAAATTATTTGGGGATAATACTTCTTCTAAGCCATCTATCCTATATGATACAGTTCCACTCATATCTGTCTTTACAAATTCTTGTCCGTTATTTAACTCTTCCTCATATTTTCTTCTTTCCTCTATAAGTTTGCTTATATACGAACCAGAAGGACTTAGCTCTCCTGTAATCTTTGCCTTCTTTATTAATGCCTCAGATATTGCGCTTTTATACTCTCCAATTTCTTTTATGTTATTTGTATTAAGCATTTTGCCCAGTTCTTCTTCAATATGTTTATCTAATAATTGTATATCTGCTGAATATACATTTGTCTGTCCCTCAAGTGCCTCTTGTATTTCTTCATCTAATTTTGCAATTTTCTCTGTGAGGGAGTTTTCATTATTGCTATAATACCTAAAAACATTATCTCCTTTTGAAACCTTTTCTCCCTCTTTTTTTATCTCAACCAAGCCATTTTTATAATTTTTTCCACTTAAAACTTTTTCATCTCTTATTATATATCCGAACGGTAGATTCTTCATCATATATTTTTCCATTCTCTATGACACAAATTTTAGCCGGCTCCATTATTAGCTGTATTACGCTGTATAAAAAGCATAGTAAAATAATTGCTACAACTATAACAGCAATTATAACAGAAATATTTTTACTTGCTTTTTTATACTCACTGTTCATCTTTTTCTTGCACTACCTCCAAAATTTTTCTTATGTTTTCTTCAATACCACTTTCCATATCTAACCATGTTGCTTCTTTATACCTTCTAAACCATGTTAATTGTCTTTTAGCATATCTTCTTGTTTCCATTTGAATTGTTTCTTTTAATTCTTCTTTTGTTATGCTCCCATCTAAATACAATTTAGTTTCTTTATATCCAAGTGCTTGCATTGCAGTTGGAAATTCATCATATTTATCTAATATACTTTTAACTTCTTGTATTAGCCCTTGATTTAGCATTATTTCTACTCTTTTATTTATTTTTTCGTATAATTTTTCTCTTTCCATGTTTGTTACAAAAATTTTGTAGTCATATTTTATATCTTGTTTTCTTGACATTTTCTCAAGTTCTGTTTTTGTTTTACCAGTTTCTTTATATATTTCAAGCACTCTTATTATTCTTTTTTTATCATTTTTGCTAATATTTTTCATTGCTTCTTTATCAATTTTACATGCTTTTTCATAAAGGCCATCTAGCCCTTTTTCTTCTACTTCTTTTTCTAGCTTTTTTCTATATTCTTCATCTATTTTAGTTTCATTATATTCTATTCCATATATTAAAGAATTTATATATAGCCCTGTACCACCGAACAATTATAGGTACTTTTCCTTTTTTTAAAACTTCTTCTATACATTCAGTTGCCTGTTTTTTGTAATCTGCTACACTATATCTTTGATTTGGTTCTACAAAATCTAACAAATAATGTTTTATCCCTTGCATTTCTTCTTGATTAGGCTTAGCACTTCCAATGTTCATATATTTATATATTTGCATTGAATCTGCCGATATTATTTCTCCACCTATTTTTTTTGCAAGTTCAATAGAAAGTGCAGTTTTACCGTGATGCAGTTGGGCCACAAATCACTATTATTTTAGGTTTTGCCATCACTTTGTTCCTTTCTGCTTGAATAAAACTTCAAACATTAGATTATCCTAATAAATCTGTAATAAAGTTTCCAATATAGTTTGCTTCAAATATTAATATTAAGACAAATATAATTAGAAATATTATTAATCTTTTTTTAGCCTTTTCAATATCTATAATCTTATCTTTAAGTTTTCCTAAAATATTACATAGAACTGATGTGCCTATCATTGCATTAATAGGAACAAATATTATTTTTAATACATGTACTGTATCCTTTAATGCCTCTTCACTTTGTACAACAATGCCACTTGTTTTTATATTGCAAATTACTGTTGTAATTAAATACATTATAAGCATTCCTGCTACTATATATATTATTCTTTTTATTGGTTCAAATGAATTTGCATTGTGATAAATTGTCACGCATGAAATTACAAATATTACAAATGCAATAACTTTTATTACCGTCATTTATTATTTATCCTTTCTATCTTTTATTTTCTTCTTGCAAATTTTTTCTCAATATCTGATTTACTAAGTTTGATTGCTGTTGGTCTACCATGAGGGCAAGTAAATGGATTTGGAAGCTTAAGTAGCTGATCTAAAAGGCTTGTTACCTCTTCCTCTGTTAAAGCCATATTCGCTTTTACTGCTGCTTTGCATGCTATTGTTGCAATAAATCTTTCTTCAATTTCTTGTTTTGCAGTTCTTGCTACTGTATTAATTTCATCAAGTGTTTCTAAGAATAATTCCTTTGTATCAAGCTCTAAGCAAATATTAGGTACTCCTGTAAGCTTAATTGTGTTATCTCCAAATTCTTCTAGCACAAATCCTGCTTTTCTGAATTTATCCATATTTTCTCTTGCAATATTCATTTCTTTATGTGTCAAAGTTATTATATCTGGAAGAAGCATTAACTGTGAGTCTTTTTGTTCTTCTGAATAATAATTCTTTTTGACTTTTTCATACATAATTCTTTCATGTGCAGCATGCTGGTCTAATATATATAACTCTTTTTCTATCTCAAGTATTATATAGGTATTAAATGCAATGCCTATAAATTTATATGGAATAGTGTCCTTAAATTCTTCACTGTCTTCAATTATGTTCATGTTTGTATCTACTATGTCGTCTGCATTTGTCTTTCTTTCTTCTTCTTTTTCTTCCTTTTCTTTTTCCTTTGCAGAAATACTTTTTCCAAAAATTTGTTGATACATATCCTCAAATTTTTCTTCAAAATTACTTTCATTTATTACTTCTTTTTGTTCTTCTTCATTTTCTTTTTCTGCTCTTTCTTTTACAATATTTGCAATGATATTTCCGGCATCTATTTTTTCATGTTTTTCTTCTATTTGTTCTTCATTTTCTGAATTTATGCTAGGTTCTTCTTGCGTTAATTTTTCTATATTATCTTCTATTTCTTTAACATTTATATCTTTTATTTCATATTTTTCTTGTTCTTCTAATAATGTTTCTTCTACTTTTGGCTCTTCGATTTTTATATCTTCATGTTCTTCTTCTTTTTTTGTCAATACTTCTTTATTTATTGGTTCTCCAGTAGAAATTTGTGTTAATTTTTCTCTTATTTGCTCTGCAGTTAATGCCTTTCCCATCTTCATTAACTCGCTTATTGTATTTTTTATTTGTTCTTTATTTTGTATTTCATCTTCTGTTACGACTTTTTCTTCTGTTTCAGGTATTACTTCTTCTGCCTTCATTTCAGCATTTTCTATTTTGGCTCCAATTATGCTGTTTTCTTCTTCTTTTTTGCTATTATAAATATTTTCAATTATGTTTTCGCTCTCTTTTTCTTTATCAGCATTTCTTGATATTTTTCTAAATAAATCTGTTATTGAAGGTTTCTTTTCATTTTCTTCTTCTTTGCTTTCTTGTAAATTATCTTTTTTGCCTAATTTTCCAGTTATTTGTGTTTCAGAATTTGCAATTAGTTCTGCTTTTAATAGTGTATCTTGTATTGCATAATATACTGCTTTAAAAACCTTTTGTTCTTCTTCAAATCTTACTTCTAATTTAGCTGGATGAACATTTACATCTACTGCACTAGGTAACATTTCTATATTTAATACTAAAAATCCAAATTTACCTATTGGTATCATACCTTTAAAAGCTTTTTCTGTTGCATTTGTCAATATTCTATCTTTTATATATCTTTTATTTACAAAAAATATTTGATTGCCTCTATTTGACCTTGCAATCTCAGGTTTACCAACAACTCCTGATACAGTTATTCCTTCATAAGTATAGTTTACATTTAAACATGCACTTGCAACACTTTTACCATATATACTATATATTACATTTTTTATATCTCCATCCCCTGTTGTTTGTATTATTGTTTTTCCTGAGTTTATTAATTTAAAAGCAATATTAGGGTGAACTAAAGAAAGTCTAGTTATTACATCTTCAATATATCCTGTTTCTGTATAATCCTTTTTTAAAAATTTATATCTTACTGGTGTATTATAAAATAAATTTTGTACAGTAATTGTTGTTCCATTTGGGCAACCACATTCTTCAACTTCTAGTATTTTTCCTCCTTCTATAACAATCCTGTTACCAATACTTGCATCCTTTGTTTTTGATTTCATCTCTACTTTTGCTATGGCTGCAATACTTGCTAATGCCTCACCTCTAAAGCCCATTGATTTTATTTCGTTTAAATCTTCTGCACTTCTTATTTTACTAGTTGCGTGCCTTTCAAAAGAAAGCTCTAAATCTTCTTTTTCAATTCCCTTTCCATCATCTGTTATTCTAATATACGATATTCCACCATTTTGTATTTCTACATTTATATTTTTTGCACCTGCGTCTATTGAATTTTCAATCATTTCTTTTATTACTGATGCTGGTCTTTCAATAACTTCACCTGCTGCAATTTTGTTTATTGTTAATTCATCCAAAACAACAATATTTCCCATTACATTGGCCTCCTAAATTTTTGAATAAAACATTTCTTATATTTTATCATTTTAGATTATATCATTTAATTATATTTTTGCAAATAGTTTTGCAAGATATTTTGTGATTTGCATTACAGTATAATGTTTTTATATTAAAGAATAGCTGAAATGATTTATTTGAAAGAGCTGCGTAAGCGATTAACCGGAGCGTAGCGTAGGGCGAATGGAGCAGTCTACATATATATCTTTATTTTGTAGACTGCGACACCAAAGCTCTAAAAATAAATCATTTCAGCTATTCTATTGAAACGATCCATTATCTTGTAACGATTTGCATTTTATGTAAATATATGCTATAATTTAATAGTATTTTAAATTTTAAATGGAGGATTAAACTATGGCTTCACAAACAGTACCAAATTTTCATATTCCTAGATGGTCTGAAATACCTAATTTAGATTTATACTTGGACCAAACAGTTACAATCTTAGAAAAATATTTAAAAGACTATATTGGTAACAAAGATGAAACAATTATTACTAAAACTATGATAAATAACTATGTTAAACAAGGGCTTATAAAGCCTCCTAAAAAGAAAAAATACAATAGAACACATATTGCAACTCTTTTTGTAATATGCGTGCTAAAACAAATATATAGTATAAACGATATTTTGGAGCTTATTAAGCTTGCTGTAAGGACTGCTAAGTTTAATTCAGCTTATGATCAATTTTGTGATGCACTAGAAAAAGCAATTGCTCATACCTTCAATGGCGTAGAATATGAAGACCCAAAGGATATGACATTTGAGCAATCTCTCTTAAAAAGCGTAGCTCAATCTTTTGCGAATAAATTTTATGTAGAAAAAACATTTTTGCATAAATAAGAAAATTGGGCGTTAACGAAATCAAAGATTTCGACGCCCACATGTGCAAAATTGCTTTGCAATTATTGCACGAGTATAGGTAAATTAACCTTACATTTCATCAGAATAAAATATTTCTCCATAGTCGTTATAAGTTTTATAATATTTGCTTATAAATTCTGGCTTAACTATTTCATCTCCAAAATCGAATTTACATTCACAAACTATATTTCCGATTTTCATCAATTACGCCCCATTTGTCATCTTTATTTATTCCTGCAAAGCCATATTTGTTAAATTCAGTTGCATAGTCATATTCATATGGGACTTTTTCATTTCCATCTGCATCTACATATCCCCATTTATTATCTTTACATGAAGCAAATAATTTATTATTATTTAATATTTCTGTTGCCTTTCTCAATTCTCCTGTTGTTGTTATAAATTTAGTTTCTTTCTCATTATATAGCTCTACATAGTTATCATGGATTTCTATATTTGCACCTTCAAGTGATAATGTTTTTTCCATATTGTTTGAAAAAATATCTGTTATATCATTTTCCATGTCTACGCCTTTTAAAATGTTATATTCTCCAATTTTGCTTAAAACATCATATTGAAATTCTATAGTAGTATTACCTTTTGTATCAATTACTCCTAAGCCATATCCTTCTTTATATGCAATAAAATATTTGTCAAAAGCATATTCTATATATAAATAATCATTGTTTATAACTACATTACCATTCTCATCTATTATACCATACATGTTCTCATTATCTATTGTTATATAATATTTCGTATCTGGTACATCTGTAATGGTAGTATATCCATTTTCTATTTCTTCTCCCTTTTGATTAAAATATTTGCTTTCTGTGTAAGTTTCAGCAAAAATATAAATTCCATTTACTTTTATATTTTTATATTTTACATCAATTATTTTATCTCCATTTATATTTATAACTCCATATTGTCCATTTTTCTCCACAAGATATGAATTTATGTCTTTATTATACTTAATTGACTGATATTCAAAACCTATTTCCTCGTTCTTATTTTTTATAACTCCATATCTTCCATTATTCGAAACTATTAAGTATGTATCATCACTTTCTATGTCTAATATTCTACTTATACTCGTATATTTTGTGTCAAGTAACTCTTTCCAATTACTATCAATATATCCATAATTATATCCATCTTCTGTTGTAATTCTAACTATATAACCTGACTTCTGATATGTACCTTTACTATAATATTTGTCCGCTTCAATTTGGTCATATTTTATCTCTATTAATTCAATACCTTTGTTGTTTATGACTCCATATTTGTCATCCTTTTTTACAAGAATTTCTCCTTCTTTATATTTTACTGAAGAAATTTCATCGTAGATTGCCTTTGTTATTGTGTTACCTGAAAAATCGATTAGACCATATTTACCATTTTCTTCGTATTTAAGCACACTTTTCTCATAAGGTAAATTAGTTACAGCACCATCTATTTCTATGGCTTGTACATTATTAAATTCTGTAAATATTTGTTCAGACTTCTCATTTAAAACAACGTTCTTTCCGTTTTCATCATAAACTATAAAAACTGGCTTAGTTGGATTTGGTATTATAATATTATCATATTTACTTTCTACAATAGAATTTCCTTTTTCATCTATTACTCCATATTTTTCATTCGTATATACCAAAAAATATTTGTAATCATTTTCTGATATTGTCTCTAAAACATAATCTTTATTTTTAATGCCTACAACATTTACCACAGCAAAAATTGCAATTCCTATTATAGCTATTACTAAGACTATTATTACTATTAATTTTACATTAATTTTTTCCATCATAGGTTTTTCTCCTCTAATTAAAGGCGACGTATCTTGCCGTCGCCAATAAATTTTTTTACTTTAACCTGAAATTTGGCTCGTAAACCAATCAGAATAATCAAATACATCTTGAGTTTCTGGCATACCATAATCTATTCCCTTAGTATCAACTGTCACACTTTTTATTATTATATCTTCCTTTGGCTCTGTTGTTTTTGTTTCTTCCTTAGTTTCTTCATTTACTTCTGTTTTTAGTTCCACATTACGTATAGCCATTAATGTATCCATTCCACTTATTATATTGCCAAATGCGGCATATTCTCCATTAAATCCTTGCATATATTGTGTACATATAAAGAATTGGCTTCCTCCTGAGTTATTGCCCTCTTCTGCTAATGATTGAGAAAGCATAGTGTAACTTGATCTTGCCATTGATAAAGTTCCTACCTCATGTACTAATTTATTCTTTTTAAATCCATTTGCTAAAAATTCTCCATATATTGAATATTCTTTATCTGCCTCTGAATCTTTTTCTATACTTGGATTTATTGCACTTAAGGTTGGACTACCTGTTCCATCTCCCTTTGGGTCTCCTCCTTGAATTACATATTCTTCAATCCTATGGATTTTTAATCCATCATAAAATCCATTATTTGCAAGTGCAATAAAGTTTTTTACTGTATTTGGTGCATATTCTGGATAAAGTTCAAACACCATTGGTTCATCATATCCTTCTATTGTCATTGTTGCAATTGGTCTATCCACCTTATATGTATAGTGGTCAATCACTCCCATAGCTACTACTCCAATTAGTATTAATACTAATGCTATAAAAATTATAAGCAACATTGTTTTTTTGTTCATTTTTTACCATACCTTTCTTTTTGGTCATTTTATATGCCAAATTTTTTCTTTATCTATAATATTTTTTTCTTTGCGTTAAAATTAATTATATTTTTATTTGCCATTTATATCTTTTAACGTATAATACATTTCACCTTCATAAGCAAATCCACTTACACTAATTACCTCTCTTGTTTCAAAATTAATTATTACATTTCCTGGATTACTGCTAATTCCGAATCTTTCATCTAATTCACTTTGTGTAAAAAGTCTATACTTAGTAAGTGTTGGTGTATAATAGTATTCTTCTGAAGTATTATCAATATTAGAATAATTTATTCCTGTCATAAGTTTTAATGTATCAGCAGCTTCCTCTGATTCAGTTACGTTTTTCCCCCAAGTTTGATACTGCTCATCATTATCTTGCATTTTTTGGTAAATTACATCAACTTTTCCCTGAATTTGTTCAAGTTCATATTCAAAACTTTGGAATTGAGCTGTTCGCATTGTATTTTTACCAGTAGCTACTGTTATTCCTGCTAATATAATCATTAATAGTATAGTTATAACCAATGCAACCATAGTAATTCCTTTATCATTTCTCATTACTTCCACCTCTTTTGTTTTTATAATAGTCCGTACCCCTTTCATAGCATCCTTGATATTTTTCACTCCTATTATATCTAATTTAAATTTTTCTTTCAATAGTTTTTTATTATTTTCTGGAATAATACATTTTTTAAAACCTAATTTTTCTGCTTCTTTAAGTTGCTTTTCTATCATGCTAACTCTTCTTACTTCTCCTGTTAAGCCGTACCTCTCCAATAACTACAATATCTTTTGAAACAGGTTTATTTTTGAAGCTTGAACAAATGCTAAGTATTATTCCAAGGTCAATCCCTGGCTCATTTATTTTTATTCCCCCAACTACATTAAGATATGCATCTTGATTAGATAGAGAAAGTCCTACTCTTTTTTCAATTACTGCCATAAGAAGAGTAAGTCTATTAAAGTCTATACCGTTTGTTGTCCTTCTTGGAAAACCAAATAAAGTTTGAGTAGTTAGTGCTTGAAGTTCTACTAAAATCGGTCTTGTTCCTTCCATAGTTGAGACTATCACTGAACCTGCTGGTTCTTCGTCTCTTTCTGAAATCAGTATTTCTGATGGATTAATAATTTCAGTCATTCCTTCGCCTTCCATCTCAAACATTCCTATCTCGTTTGTTGACCCAAATCTATTTTTTACTCCTCTTAGTATTCTATATGTAAAATATCTTTCTCCTTCTAGGTACAAAACAACATCTACCATATGTTCTAGAACTCTTGGCCCTGCAATATTACCGGTCTTTTGTTACATGTCCAATAATTATAGTCGTTACCTTTTTATCTTTGCAAATTCTCATAATTCTTGAGGTTATTTTTCTTAGTTGGCTTGTACTACCGAGGGATTGAATCTACTTTATCTGAAAATATAGTCTGTATTGAGTCTATGATTACAAGCTCTGGGTCTTTTTTATCTATTTCACTTTCTATTAAATCAATATCAGTTTCTCCATAAAACATAATATTATTTTTGTTTATTTTAAGTCTGTCTGCTCTAAGTTTTATTTGTTCTGCTGATTCCTCTCCAGACACATAAAGAACTGTTTTTTCTGTTTTTATCTTGTCACATATTTGAAGTATTAAAGTAGATTTTCCAATTCCTGGTTCTCCTCCGAGAAGAATCAAAGAGCCGTCAACTAAGCCCCCTCCTAAAACTCTGTCTAATTCTCCAAAGCCTGTTGAAATTCTTGATATTTCTTTGTATTCTACATTTTTTAATGCAATAGATGTTGAAGCTTCTTTTCCTTCTTTTTTCGATGCAATAGCTTTATCTAGTTTTTGTTCAAAAAAGGTATTCCATTCATTGCAAGCGGGGCATTTGCCGAAGCCATTTGCTTGACTCATACCCACAATTATTGCAAACAAATACTGACTTTGCTTTTGTCATTTTTATTCCTTTCTAAACTATATTTATTTTCTAAGTTCTGCTTTAAATTCTTTTTCGCAAACTTCTACTATCTTTTCAAGTAATGGATTTATTTCTTCATCTGTCAAAGTCTTATCTTGTGATGAAAATGTTAGAGAATATGCTATACTTCTTTTTCCATCTTCTATTCCTTTTCCTTCATATACATCAAATGCTTCTACATAGCTTAAATTACTTCCACAAGCTTTTTTTATAGCTTTTACAATACTCAATGACTCTACATCTTTGTCTACTACTAAAGCAATATCTTTCTTAATACTTGGGAATTTTGATATTTCTTTATATTTCATCTTTCCAGTTTTTATATCTAATAATGCACTTAAGTTTATTTCAAATACATAAACCTTTTCAGATGCAACATTTGGATGTAGTAATCCGATTATTCCAAGTTTTTTACCATTTACAATTATATCTGCCGTTTGACCTGGATGGAACTCACTAGGTACATTTTGTGCCTTAACAAAGCTATATCTATTCTCAAATCCAAGACTATCTAATGTTTCTTCTACAATTCCCTTTATTATATAGAAATCAACTTGTTTTTTAGCATTTATTCCAGTATAAAATTCTCCTGACATTAAAGCACATAGCTTTAATTCTTCTCCATACTCTTCATTTCTTTTATAGAAGCCTTTTCCTATCTCGAATATTGATACATCTTTATTTTCACGTGCATAGTTATACTCATATATTTTAAATAGCGAAGTAATCATAGTATATCTTAATGTATTTCTATCCTCACTCATTGGGTCTAGTAATTTTACTGGTTCAAAAGTATCAGTTGTAAACATATTTACTTCTTTATCATTTATCAAAATATATGATAGAGTTTCATTTAATCCTAAAGAAATCATTTTATTTCTTAAATTTCTTAATTTTCTATCAAAATTTCCGTGGTACTGTTGGAACTACTGGAAGTCTGCTTTCTATATTGTTAACTCCATATATACGACCGAACTTCTTCAACTAAGTCTTCTTCAATATCTATATCTATTCTTCTTCTAGGTACTGATACAGTTATATTATTCCCATTTACTTTTGATGTAAAACCTAATCTTCTAAATATTTCAGTTGTCTCATCTACTTTTATATTTGAGCCAAGCAGACTATTTATCTTGTCTAATGTAATATCTATTTTTTTATCTTCCTTATTTGTCTTATCAAATACACATGTTCCTTTTGAGATTTCTGCATTTGCGTATTTTTCAAGTAAAGCACATGCTCTTTCTATTGCCATATATGTTCTATTTGAATCAAGTCCTTTTTCGAAGCGATTGCTTGCTTCACTTCTTACTATCTTTTTAGATGTTAGTCTTACCTTTACTCCATCAAAAATAGCAGATTCAATTATTACATTTTTAGTATTATTTTCAATTTCTGTATCTAGTCCTCCCATTACTCCTGCAAGACCTATTGCTCTTTCTCCATCTGAGATTACTATATCATTTTCTGTTAAATTTCTTTCTATTCCATCTAAAGTCGTAAGCTTTTCGTTATTTTCTGCCATTCTTACTTCTAATTTTCCGTTTTAACCTGTCAGCATCATAGAAGTGTAAAGGTTGACCAGTTTCTAGCATAACATAGTTACTTATATCTACTACATTATTTATTGGTCTTATTCCTGATGCAATAAGCCTATTTTTTATAAATTCAGGGCTTTCTTTTATCTCCACATTTAAAGCTCTCTTTGCTAAGAATACTTTGCAATTATCTGTTTTTATATTTAAACTAAAATCATTATTTATATCTTCTTTATTTTCTTTGTGTGATAAATCTATATCTTTTACCTTTTTATCATAAATTGCACCTATCTCATAGGCCATTCCCAATATACTAAGCAAATCACCTCTATTTGCTGTTAAGTCAAAATCTATAACTTCATCATCAAGTCCCATATATTTAATTGGGTCTTCTCCTGGCTTTGCATCATCCCCAAGTACATGTATACCAGTTTTATCTTCTTCTGTTTGGTACTTGCTTTCTATTCCAATTTCAGATAGAGAACATATCATTCCATTTGATTCTTGCCCTCTGATTATACCCTTCTTTATTTTTACTCCCCCTGGAAGTTCAGCTCCATCTAAAGCTACAATTACTTTTTGGCCTTTCTTTACATTTGGAGCACCACATACAATGTTTAAAGTTTCTTTTCCTACATCTACTGTGCAAACGTGTAAATGGTCTGAGTCCGGATGAGCTTCACATGTTAACACTTCTCCAATTACTAAATTTGTAGCATTTATTAATTTTCCTGCTTCATCATATTCATTTCCAACTCTTGTCATATCTTCCG
This sequence comes from uncultured Clostridia bacterium, assembly GCA_947624655.1. Lineage (GTDB taxonomy): Bacteria > Bacillota > Clostridia > TANB77 > CAG-508 > JAAWPK01. The sequence continues at coordinate 133,766 of CANQLH010000001.1, forward strand.
CAAGTGTTTTTACATCTACGTCTATATCAACATAGTCTTTAACAAAGTTTTTACTTAATTTCATTTAAAACTTTCCTCTCTAAATTTAATTTTTATAATATATTTTAGATTTTATCTATCAAACTGATTTAAAAATCTTACATCATTAGCATAAAGATAACGCATATCTGGTATTCCATATTTAAACATTGCAATTCTTTCTAAGCCGAAGTCCAAATGCAAATCCTGAATATTTATCTGGGTCATATCCGCACATTCTAAGTACATTTGGATGTACCATTCCTGAGCCTAAAACCTCTATCCAGCCTGTTTGTTTACAAATGTTGCATCCTTTTCCACCACATTTAAAGCACGATACATCTACTTCATAAGATGGCTCTGTGAATGGGAAATAACTTGGTCTAAATCTTAACTTTGAATTTTCTCCTATTATCTTTTTTGCAAATATTTCAAGAGTTCCTTTTAAATCTGCTAAAGAAATATTTTTATCTATTACTAACCCTTCTGCCTGTGTAAATTGATGAGAATGTGTTGCATCATCTTCTCTTCTATATGTTTTTCCTGGGCATATCATTCTTATTGGTGTTTTTTCTTCATTAGCAAGCATTGTTCTTGCTTGAACAGCAGATGTTTGCGTTCTTAGTAAATATTCATCTGTTATATAGAAACTATCTTGCATATCTCTTGCAGGATGCCCCTGTGGCAAATTTAAAAGTTCAAAGCAAAACCTATCTGTCTCAAGCTCTGGGCCACTTTCGACTGTGTATCCCATTGAAACAAATAAATCTTCAATCTCCTCAATTACTCTATTTACTGGATGCTTAGAACCTCTCTTCATTTTAGTACTTGGTAATGTTACATCAATTCTTTCTTTTTCAAGTTTTTCTGCAAGTTCCTTTTTTGAAAGTTCTACTTCCTTTTCTTGAATTTTCTCTTCAATCTCTTTTCTAACTTTATTTGCTATTCCTCCAACTACTGGTCTTTCTTCCTTCGAAAGACTTGCCATATCTTTTAATACATTAGAAAGCTCACTCTTCTTTCCTAAGTATTTTACTTTTATCTCATTTAGAGCCTGCATACTGCTTGCATTTGCTATCTCCTCATTTGCACTATTTCCAATCTTCTCGATTTTCTCTTTCACTTTATTTCTTCCTTTCCTTTAACCAATTTCATTAATTGCTTCTTCTAAAGAAAGCATTTTTTGTTCACCCGTTATCATAGATTTTAAAGTAACTTTATTATTTTGTATTTCTTCATCTCCGATTACTATTATGTATGGAATATTTAGCTTATCTGCATATTTGAATTTTGCTTTTAATTTTTTATCTTCTAAAAACAATTCTGTATTTATATTATTATTTCTTAAAGTATTTGCTACATCTATTCCATATTGCTGGCCTTCTTCATCCATTGTTGCAACTAATACTTTTGATATTGATTTATTTTCTTTATCTAAAATATTCTCTTTATTCATTTGATAGAAAAATCTCGAAAGTCCAATAGATATTCCGAACTCCTGGAAGTTTCTTATCTGTGTAATATTCTGCTAAGTTCTCATATCTTCCACCCGAGCATACACTACCAAGCTTTTTATAATCATCTAAAAATGTCTCATACACAGTTCCTGTATAATAATCAAGGCCTCTTGCTATACTTAAATCTATCTTAAAATTCTTTTCTGGCACTCTAAACTTTCTTATTTGTTTAATTACAGTCTCAAGTTCAGTAATTCCTGTATTAAAACTTTCTGTATCTATTCCTAGTTTTTTTAATTCGTTAATTTTCTCGTCAGATGTCCCCTCAATATCTATAAATTTAATTATCAGATTTATTTGCTTTTCAGAAATGCCTAAACTTTTTAGCTCATTTATCATACTTTCTTTTCCGATTTTGTCTATTTTATCTATTATTCTTAATATGTCTTGTGATTTATCACTTAAGCTTAAATGTTCAAACATTCCGTTTAATATTTTTCTATTATTTATGCAAATTGTAAAATCCTCAAATCCTAAACTCTTAAAGGTGTTATATATTACATGTGCAAGCTCCGCATCATACATGATACTTAAAGAGCTATCGCCTATTATATCTATATCACATTGATAAAATTCGCGGTATCTTCCTGCCTGTGCCTTTTCTCCTCTATATACTTTTCCTATTTGATACCTTTTAAATGGAAAGCTAAGTTCTCCATAATATTCGGCTACATATTTTGCAAGAGGAACAGTTAAGTCAAACCTAAGTGATAAATCACTGTCTCCTTTGTTAAATCTATATACTTGTTTTTCTGTTTCTCCTCCTGCTTTTGCAAGTAATACTTCTGATGCTTCTATTATAGGAGTATCAAGTGGCAAAAATCCAAACTTTTCATACGATTTTTGAATTTTTTCTCTTATTTCATTAAACTTTATTTGTTCATTTGGTAATAATTCCATAAAACCTGGTAATGTTTTTGGCGTAACTTTTGCTTTATCCATACATTTGCTCCTTGTATATCTTTATTTTGCCAATATTATATATTATTTTTTTTGAAATTACAAGGGAAATCTGTTATTTTAGGTATAATAAGGTTACAAGATAATGGGTTGTTTCAATAGAATAGCTGAAATGATTTATTTTTAGAGCTTTGGTGTCGCAGTCTACAAATTAAAGATATATATGTAGACTGCTCCATTCGCCCTACGCTCCGCTCCGGTTGATCGCTTACGCAGCTCTTTCAAATAAATCATTTCAGCTATTCTTTAATATAAAACCATTATCTAGTAACATAATAAATATCCCCAGCTAAGCTAGGGATAGCAATAGATATAAAGATAATACCAAAAATAGTCACGAAACAGAGAAGCCAACTCTAGTTCGTGGCTATTTTATCCCTCGGGAAGGTATCTAGCCGCGTTTTCTTTGACCTATCACCACAATAACGCGTCTTGTTTGGTCACTTGTCTTCATTTATACCTGGCTAAGGTACTTTCAAGTAGGATTCCCACCTTTCACACTACGCAACCTACACACTCAAACGATAATAGACTTGACACAATCCCGGATGATAATCCCTGGTTAACCAGTAAGTTCCAAGCTGTAGGGAGAACTTTTGGTTCCTTTACCCGATGTTCCCACCTTCAAACCGTCAAGTTTTAAAGTAACCACCGGTCGAAGCTTCAAACTACTACCGACTGCTAAATGGTATTCTGGATCCGATAAACAGATGTTGTAAATGATAAAATAAAACTGATAGAAAATTCTAAAATAAAATTGATAGAATTCTATCAGTTTTTTTGATAAAAA
>CANQLH010000002.1 GCA_947624655.1 uncultured Clostridia bacterium
AGCTCTTCATCGTCAAATCCGTTACAGAACAAGGCGATATATAGCGCTCTGGCAGGAAAGGCTAACACCACTCACAGTCATACCGAGTATGCGGCGTCGGGGCATAGTCATTCACAGGCCACTTCTTTGGCGGCAGGCTTTATGTCAGCGACAGATAAGTCAAAGCTTGACGGCATATCAAACTCGGCAAATTATACGGTTGTTGACAGTGGGCTCAGCTCTTCATCGTCAAATCCGTTACAGAACAAGGCGATATATAGCGCTCTGGCAGGAAAGGCTAACACCACTCACAGCCACACAGAGTATGCGGCGTCAGGGCATAGTCATTCACAGGCCACTTCTTCGGCGGCAGGCTTTATGTCGGCAAATGACAAGTCTAAGCTTGACGGTATATCAAGCTCGGCAAATTGTACGGTTGTTGACAGTGGGCTTAGCTCTTCATCGTCAAATCCGTTACAGAACAAGGCGATATATAATGCTCTGGCCAAATATCTTCCTCTTGCGGGAGGAACAGTGACGGGAGATATAATTCTCCAAGGAGACAAGCACATAAAGGGGAACGCCAATAATTATGGGATATTGGGAGCCTCGAATTGTTATCTTTGTCAGGCATATGTAACCGGTTATTATGGTAAAAGTATGACCCTTGACACTGAAATCAAAGCGCCTAAGCTCACACTTAACGGAACATCCTATACAAAAAAGCTCTATGATGCCGACAGTGTAAAGATTCAGAGTACAAATATTACGGCAAATTCAACTTCTCTTACAACCGGCAATATTGTTATGGTATATGAATAAGGGGGTGATTGAATGGCTATTTACGTAGGAGTAAACGGTACGGCAAGGAAGGTAAAGAAAAAGTATGCGGGCGTAGGCGGTATGGCGAGAAATATCAAGGCTCAGTATGCAGGGGTAAACGGCCTGGCAAGGAAGGTTTTCGGAGGAGACGAACGCAATTGGAACAGTGTATACTGGCAGAGCGGAAGCATAATGTGCGGCCCCAAGTATGAGACAAGTCGGGATTTTAGCTCAAACGCAACCTTAACCCTTCATAATCCCGAAGGTATAAGGCTTCTGGCGGGAGATGTAATCAAAGTATATTTTTCCGGAACAGGAAATTATCCAAGCTATGACTGTGACTGTTCATTTGATTTCCAAAGTCCTGATTTGGTGCATTTATGGGGAACAAGCCATTACGATGATGAGGAATATCACTTTTGCTTTATTCAGAATACAATTACAAATAATTATCTGGTAAACGAAAGCTATAAAAGCGGCTGTGATGTGGAAGGTCAGGCCTCCTTCACTCTTACGGCCGACCGCGATCTGCCCCGTACAATAGATGTGGCTATTGACAGATGCCCTGCCTATTGTGAATTTTATGTAAACAATATTCAGCTATTTTAATAAAGGAGGAAAAAATTTTATGCAGATTAAATTTGCCGACGGAACAATTTTTGAAAGCAGAACGCCTGTAGGCGAAAGGCAATATGTAAGGAATGTATACAGAGACACAATAACATTTGTTTTTGACCCCAAGGAAAAAACAACAGATGAACTTTTAAATGTCTTTACCGACAGGGAAAAAACAAAGCTTATGATTCTGTCAAATCCCGATAAGGAGGGAGAGGAGTATACCTACACGGGCTATTCCCTTTTTCACAGGCTTATAATCGAAGATGAGGTTACGGTCCGGGAGACTGACAAAGAGCCCGAAAAGAGCGAAAGTCTCATAAAGGTGACCATGGCACAGAAAACCTATATCGAGGAGCTGGCGGACGTTCAGCAGGGCGAGATAGACGCTCTGAATGAGGTTGTGGCTGATATTATAGGGGGTGTATACGAATGATAAACGAAACAAAAATGAAGGTTCTTATAAACGGCATAAAGGTTAAGCTCTCACGGGGTGAGGACTTGGAGACTATTCTTGAAGGTTACGTAAAGCTGACGGAGGAAGAAAAAACTTACATAAGGGAATATTTCAAAGAATAATTGCTTTAATAACAAACCAAATATACATCAAGGAAGTTCTTCTCTATTGTTTGTGAAAAAGACTTCCTTGATTGTTGATTTATGTAGATATTAGTTGAACAAAAGTTTATGATAATGAAGTTGTAATTTCGCGTATACCAATGTATAATAAAGCTGAAAGGAGGTTTACTATGGATATTTATGAAATACGAACTAAATATCAGGATAGGAAATTAACCGATATACCTTTAACTATAGCTTATTATGCAAGGGTTTCTACTGAAAAGGAAGAACAACTAAATGCTCTTGACAATCAGCTTTCATATTATGAAGATTATATAAAATCTTGTGAAAACTGGACGTTGTATAAGGGTTATGTCGATGAAGGAATAACCGGAACTTCAACCAAAAACAGAGAGCAATTTAATCTTATGCTTAAAGATGCGTCTGAAGGCAAATTTGACTTAGTTATAACAAAAGAAATATCCAGATTTGCACGAAATACTCTTGACAGCATTAAGTATACAAGAGAGCTGCTTAAAAATGGGGTTGCTGTATTTTTCAAAGAAGATAATATAAATACCTTAGACCCTGATTCAGAACTCAGATTAACTATTATGGCAAGTCTCGCTCAGGACGAAAGCCGCAGAATTTCTCAAAGAGTAAGGGTAGGTCATAGCATAGCTCAAAAAAACGGTCATATTCTTGGCACTGACAATATGTACGGTTATCATAAGTCTGGAGCAAAACTGACAATTGTAGAAAAAGAAGCGGAAATGATAAGGCTGATTTTCAGTTTATATGCTTCCGGTGAATATGGTACACGTCAGATTGAGCAAATTCTTTTTGAAAAGGGATATAGGAATAAAAACGGAGCAACAATAAGCCGAACAGTTATAGGTAATATAATAAAGAATCCCAAATATAAGGGTTATGTTTGTGGAGGCAAGGTTAAAATCGTTGATATGTTCACTAAAAAGCAAAAGTTTTTAGATGAATCAGAATGGCTTATGTGGAAGGACGAAACAGGTGAAAGAGTTCCTGCTATTGTAGATGAAGAATTATGGGAAAGAGCTAACCTGATTTTTTCCAAAAGAAGTAATGAAGTCAAGGTTCACTCCGGCAGACCTAACAACAGGAACCTTTTTACAAGTAAAATACAATGTGCAATCGACGGCAAAAACTATAAGGTCAAATACCGTACCTTACATGGCAAAAAATGCTCTCCTGTCTGGGGTTGTGCTCATAAGCTTGATAATGGCAGCCATACTTGCCCGTCATTTGGCATAAAAGAAGAAGTCTTAATAGAAGTAATGCGTGATGTAATATCTACATTCACAGCCAACTACGATAAGATAACTGAGAGATATCTTACACTTTACGAAACTTCTATTGCCAAAGATGAAAACTTGAAAAAGATAAACAAGGCAGAAGAAAAGCTCAAAAAATTGGAGCAGCAGCAATCTGAACTTTTAGACTTTTTGCTTGAAAAAACTATAAGCAAAACCAACTATATTGCAAAGGAAAAATCAATTTCTGAAAAAATAGCTATAGTAAGAGATGAAATAAAAAAACTTACAATACAATCAAAGTCAAACAAAAGCAAGCTTGATGAAATAGCCTATGTCAGAAATTATGTAAAAAAATTTGCTCAGAACTCAGATTGTGAAATAACGTCAAAGATTATAGATTCATTAATAGAAAAAATAATAATAAATCCTATTGATGAATATACGGCTACAATATCTGTAATACTGATAGGAAAAGCCGAAAAAGAGTATCAACTCACAAAAAAGAATAGGAATTATAATTTGCGCACTTTGGATTGTATGTTCAACAACATATATACCAAAGTGAACAGAAAAATTACATATCCCCATCGATGCAGTATGGGGCATATGAAAACTCTAACATACACTTTAAAAATCTATATTTAAACATAAAAAAGAGCGGAACAGCGGCCTATAAAGCGACCGTTCCGCTCTTTTTTTTACAACTATTTACAACTATTACCAAAAGAAGAAAATTGTACTTATGTCATAGAATATCTCATTTTGTCTATTTTTCTGACAAGCACATCATCTATCTTTTCTTTTACATCCTCATCTATTTTAATATTGTCATTTATTATTTTCATTATTATAAGTTCATAATATGTTAAACCGTCTAAGATACTGTCATACTTATTTGCCATTTTTAATTCACCCCGTTTTATCTGATTATTTAACTTAATTATCCCCAACCTGTTGCATTTTAAACATCATTACTGTTTATTTTTCCTGCCCGTACTTAATTAAATTTTCGGTATAAGGCAAAGAAGAAATCCAACCTATAAAGTTTTCTTTTGTACTGTCATCCTTGCCGCTCCATTCATTAAGCTTATGATTTCTGCGCTGTCTGTAAATACTGAGCAGATTTTCATAGTTCATTGTAACAGTCCTTTTCTGATTATAGGAAGAAGGCAAAAGCTGAATCATTTGCAGCCAATACTTTTTATCCTTGGTTTCAAGATATTTTTCTCTATAATAATTAAGAGCCTGAAGTATGTAATTCATACAATGTGATGCTACGAAATCTATTCCTTCGTCATATTTATCATCAATAACTAAATTCTCATAGCTGAAATCACACAACTTAAATTCTTTTGTGTGAATTTTATGCATAGTAGAGCAGGAATTAGCTACTGTACCCACCTTATATGTATCAAACTCTTTCCACCAATATAGCGGTGCAGTAATATCAACCGAAACGAAAATCTGTCTTAAAAATTTTCTGTGTTCACCGCCTCCCTCTATGAGATTCTGAGCCAAAAACATATCATTTTTTCCTATAATAATTTTGTTGTCCTCGAATATACTGTCACTTCTGTTCCAACTGTTCATAGGATTTCTCATACCACGAAAAGCGTGCTTAAATCCCCATACTTCTGTATTTTCAAATTTAATCATCAGATGTCACTTTCTCCCTTTTTTATATTATTTTACAATTGTCATTTGCTTCAGTCCGTTCCTCCTCGATTGCTTCAATTTCAAAGTTAAGATAAGTCATAGCTTTTCTTAAATCGTCTAAGATGTTCTCTTTCTTACCCGCTCTTACTACGTACTTTACTACATTCCCCAAATTAAAATTAAGCCCCCAGTCACGTATAGCATCTTTAGGCTCTATGTTACTAAAGCAATAATGACTTGGACGTGTAAATTTGTTATAGGGTTCTGTCTTATACATTCTATCTTCTTCCTTTAATGCATTTTCAAAATCAGTTTTATTCATAAGTATGCAACTCCTTTTTTGATTATTTTAAAACTTCCATCATTTTTTCAGCTATAACTTCAACCCAACCATCATTATATGGATAAGCGTAGATAATACCATAGTATATAAAATAAAACTTCTGCATTATGTACTACCTCCTATAAATCACAAATATAACTAACAAGCTTTCTTTGAAAAAATTCTTTTCCTTGCTATATTAAAATATTCCTTGTCAATTTCTATACCTATAAAATTTCTTTTTAAGGTCATACAAGCAACACCTGTTGAACCTACACCCATAAATGGGTCAAGCACGGTATCTCCTACGATTGATGAGTTTTCAATAAATATTTTCATAAGCTCTACAGGCTTTTCGGTAGGGTGCAATTTCTTGCCAATAATATTAGAAATTTCAAAACAGTTGCTTGTTCCACGATTGTTTATGTGTCTTGCCTTTCCTTTCCTGAGAAGCAGAATAAATTCGCATTGTTGCATATAAAAGCAATTTGGCGTTTTATTATTCTTCTTCCATATAAGAAGATTAACGTATTTAAAACCTGCCCTTTCAGCTTCAATTTGTAATTCTTTAAGATTTCTGCCATTTATCATAATATAACAGTGGCAGCCCTCTTTAAGAACACGATAAACTTCCGGCAACCATTCAGAAAAAGCTATGTCATTATTGGGGAACATTTTTCCTTGCCTTACTGCCGCAGGTACATCACCGATATTCTTTTTTATCCATTTGTTACCCAATCTTGAACCGTGCGAAATTGCCCTTTTCTGAAGAATACCTCCACATTCATTTTTCTTGACTTCTATAGTAACGCCACCCGCAATAATCTTATACGGTGGGTCTGTGACTATTAAATCAACACTGTTATCTGCAATTATCTTAAGCACATTCAGACAGTTATCATTATATAATTCCAATTTATACCACGTCCTTGTTGCGTTTTTAAATAAATGTTCGGACGGTCAGCTTATAACCGCCCGAACACATAGACAATTTTGTTATTTGATTACTGTATTTGCTCCCTGAACAGTCACCCAGCCGTGGGCTTTTCTTGCTTCCATTTCCCACTTCTGAATAAGCTGTGGGGTTATCTGTTCTGAAAGAGCCTTATAGCGTGCCGCCTCTGCTTCTGTTTGAATTTTCACTGATTCCGCATTGACTTGTGCTACTTCCTTTTCTTTCTGAGCTTGCACCAAAGCTGTTTCTTTTTCAATTCTGGCAAGCTCCAATTCCTGCTGTGCATTAACCTTTTTCTGAATAGCCGCTTGTGTTTCTTCATCAGTGCTTATATTTGTAAAATTTACTGTATCAATCACAATACCATAGGGCTTGAATTTTGCTTTTAAATATGTATCAAGAGAATTATTAAGCTCCTGTCTTTTATCACCGAATACATCTGTTACGGGATATTTAGCTGTAACCTCCTGTGTCCACGCTATCATTTTAGGCTTTATAAATGTATCTTTTATATCCTTGCCCGACTGCCCTTTAAATCTTGTAAATGTATCTGCTACTGTTTCAGAGTCAAATCTATATGAAAATTCAAGGTCTACTTTAAGAGATTTGCCGTCAGCAGTCGGAGTGGTAAAGCTCTCGTCCTTGGGAGAGTCGCCTTTGTCTTCTGACGTCAAATAGGACTGCTCTATGCCTATTGAATAAAGGGTTATGTTCTTTGTGGGAGGAACAATATGAAAGCCCTGTGTATAGACATCTCCCGTTACACCGCCGCTTATATTATATACAACGCCTACATATCCGGTAGGAACTCTCTCACAGCAAATAAACCCACCTACAAGAATACAAATTACAACTACTGCTAAAAAAATTGCTCCGATTTTACCTGTTTTCATCTTCTTCATTCGTCCTTTCTTTGTAAACAATCTTTTTGTAAATATTTGTTATTATTCTGACTATAAACCGTCCTATAGGTATAAACATAAAGGACAGCGTAAACCAAACAATAACCGCAAGTAAAATAATTAAAAATATAAGTACAGGGTTCAAAATATCACCCCCGAAACCTGTAATTTATTCTCTGTACTTTAATACCACGCTACACTTTTTACTTTTATTACTTGCCCCACAAAACAACCTTACCGCTGTTTAATGATTTTTCTACATCTATAACACGCTGATTTATGGAACCTGCGTATGGATAAGATAAATCAGATAAGTCTTTTTTATATCTTCCGTCTACAATCACATCACACATAGTGACAGCTTGTTTCCTGCATTTATTGAACATCTGTTTTTCCTCGTTTTCTGTTTTGGTTATGGCATCAAAGATTTCTTCCCAAGTATAACCTGTATAAAGCCAGATTTTTTTACAAGGAAATCTTGTTTTGAGCGTATATACAAGACAAAAAACATTTACACAGTTATCTATATCAGCGAAAGGCTCACCGCCTAAGATTGAAATTCTTTTTATATAAGGACGGTCGACAAGGTTTAAAAATTTTCCTGTCGCTATATTGTCCCATTCTTTACCTCCGCTAAAATCCCACGTTTCTTTATTGAAACAATCCTCACAGTGGAAGTGGCAGCCTTGTACAAAAAGAGCTACGCCTATATTCTCACCATTTGATATATCAAGACTTCTCATTGTGTTATATCTCATTTATTATTTATTCCTCCATATTGTGGTCGTCAAGATGGACATAACGCTCTTTTATTTCCTGCGTCCTTCCCTGATTCCAAAAATTATTTCCGATATACTTTTCTACCCTCGGTTTCCCGATATTTATTAGGGGAATGGACTATTCCTTATGACCTCTCCATTTACTTTGGTTGAGCGTCACCAATAATTATAGTCTCTGCACCTTTCTGTCAACATAATCCATAATCTGTTTTTCTCTTTGCGGCAATATAATGGGCTTTTCTTTGGGATATCTGTATTCTTTGAAAAGAATTGTTTCGGCATACCACCTTGCAAATAAGGCTTCTTCTTCAAAAACATAAACGCCTAAATTTATCATTTTTTGATTTATTTTAATGTGCGCATAGAACGTTCCACTTTTGGTTTTTGTAACTCCCTTATAATTTACATTCATCTGATTCTGAGATTTTGTGACTATCTTTAAGTTAGCCTTTCTGTTGTCCAATGTATTATGATTGATATGGTCTACAAACTGGTCTGTATTCAGTATCTCTCTTGACATATGCTTATTTGACCCTGAAAACTTAGGTCTGTTCATAGCATATCCGCTCTTTGAAAGATTCCATTTTGTATATCTCACTTTGCTTAAATCTTCCGTATCAATCATCGCTTGAGCAATAACCTCACAATTTTTGTTATACAAGTCTATATATGTAACATCACCACATATATGGAACTCATTTTTATCAAGAACTGTTCTTGGATTCTTATCAAGTGCTCTGCCATATTTTTTGATTTGCTTATAGTGCTTGTTACAATAAATATGACCGTATGAAGTTATCTTTTTTGTCATTTTTCTGCCGCAAATTTCGCAAGTGTATATAATTAAAACCTCCTGTTTGATTCTTTTGTGTTGACAGACTTGGCTCAAGATTACCTGCTATAAAAGACGGGGTTCCCTTGAATTTCTATTGTTTTACTGTAGCAATAACGATTTTTTACCACAGGTTCGGCGTGCTACATTCATTTTGTCTTTATCCCTGTTTCCGCAGTTGGGACATTCCCATATAAGCTCGCCATTTTCGTCTATTATTTTTATTTCACCGTCATAACCGCATACCTGACAATAATCGGATTTTGTGTTAAGCTCGGCATACATTATGTTGTCATATATAAATCTTATAACTTCCAACACAGCGGAAATGTTATTCTGCATATCGGCACATTCTATGTAAGAAATTGCTCCGCCGGGAGAAAGTCTTTGAAATTTTGCTTCGAGAGCAAGCTTTTCAAAAGGATTTATCTTTTCAAAAACAGGTACGTGGTAACTGTTTGTTACGTAATTTCTGTCGGTTATGCCCTTTATAATACCAAACTTTTCTCTGTTGCTTTTTGCAAATTTATAAGTGACAGATTCTATAGGTGTGCCGTAAAGAGAATAATCTATATTTTCTTCTTCTTTCCATTTCTTACATTTATCATTCAAGGCGTTCATAACCTCAAATGCAAATTTTTCGCCTATATCTCCGTCTGTGTGGCTGTTTCCCGTCATATATTTTACACATTCATATAAACCTGCATAGCCAAGGGATAAGGTTGAATAGCCATTATGCAAAAGCTTATCTATCGTTTCTCCCTTTTCGAGCCTTGCCAATGCGCCGTACTGCCACATAATAGGAGCAACATCTGATTTTACACCTTCAAGACGTTTGTGCCTTATTTTAAGTGCTTTGTGGCAAATCTCAGTGTACTTATCAAATGCCTTCCAGAATTTAGCCACATTCCCCTCAGACAACATAGCTATATATGGCAGATTTATTGTAACTACTCCGCCGTTGAACCTTCCGTAATATTTCGGCTTGCCATTATTGTCGATAAATGTTGTTAAAAATGAACGGCAGCCCATACAACTGTAGCATTGTCCATTTCCGTTTTTATCAACCTTTTCCTGTTTCATTATTTTTTCGGATATATAATCGGGAACAAGTCTTTTTGCCGTACATTTTGCAGCAAGCTTAGTCAGATACCAATAAGGACTTGTTTCGTTTATGTTATCTTCTTCGAGAACATACAAAAGTTTTGGGAAAGCAGGTGTTACATACACGCCTACTTCATTTTTAAGGCCAAGAATACGCTGATTCAGAAATTCTTCTATGAGCATAGCAAGCTCTTTCTTGTATTCCTCAGTTTCACCAAGATACATAAATACAGACAGAAAAGGAGCTTGTCCGTTTGTGGTTGACATAGAATTTACCTGATAGTTAAATGTCTGAACACCGTCCTCAATCTCTTTTTTCAAGCGTTTTTCCGTAATGATATTTATAAGCTGTAACTGTTCTTCCCTTGGCATATTACAGAAGCCTTCCTGAAGGCTTAACTCCTCACGAACATTTGTTTCTATACGCTCCTTGCTTGACCTTACAAAAGGTGCCAGATGCGTAAGTGAAATAGTTGCTCCTCCGTATTGTGAAGATGTAACAGCCGTTATAATCTGAGTAGCAATCGTCATAGCCGTTATAAGACGGTGAGGCTTTTCAATCATAACTCCGTTTATGACTGTTCCGTTCTGAAGCATATCTTCAAGATTTATAAGACAGCAATTGCTTATAGGCTGCGCAAAATAATCTGCATCGTGGAAATGTATCGCCCCTGATTCGTGAGCCTCCAGAACATCGGGAGAAAGCAGAAAACGTTTTGTAAAGTCTGTACTTACAATTCCTGCCATATAATCTCTCAAAACCGTTACGGACTTAGCATTTTTATTACTGTTTTCATTGTTCCAATAATCATTTGTACCATTCAAAAGTTCCTTTAAGGATTCATCTGTAGTATTACACTCTCTTATAATCTGCCTTTTACAACGATATTTAATATACCTTTCAGCAACATCTTTTCTCTCCGAGTTCATAAGTTCCCTTACAACCTCGTCCTGAATCCTTTCAACATCTGAAGCATTTGAATAAAATTCAATTTCATCAGCAATCTGGTTTGCTGTTTTTCGGGCTTCTTCAGTTTCATTACTGTCAACATCAATGAAAGCCTTTATTACAGCCAAATAGATTTTATTTCTGTCAAAAGATACAATTTCACCGTTCCTCTTTTTGATGTTTCTTGTTACAATCATTCCTTCCCTTTATTCCTCCTTTGAATCATCTATGTCTTTTAGAAATATATATCATAATCAACTATAACAAAAATATGTAGTTGTGCCGTAGCTGCCAAAGTCTGCATAGAAAGATTTATATATTTTCCCCTGTATGGACTGTGACTGGAAAATTACATTTTCAGGACAATAAGCCTTTCCCGACAGAACATATTCGGCCGCATCTATAGCAATCTGTGATGGATATTCGTAGAATTTTTTACTATATATACAACCATACTGCCCTTTTTGATAAACCACCCCCTCTATGGTATCAGGAAAACGCTCATCAGCTACACGGTTCATAACCACACATCCCACAAGCTGATTATGCTCAATTTCACATTCTGTCCCTGCTTCGGCATTTATAACTCTCGCCAAAAGCATAACATCATCGTTATATTCTTCTGCCTGAACATTTAATGCAGAAACACTTATAAGGGCAGAAGCCGCTATTCCTAAAATTATTTTTTTTATTTTCATATTTTTTAAATCTCCTTTCTTTTATCTTTACTTATATATTCTCTGTTTTATATTTGGGATTGATGTAATTTTACTAAAAAATAAAAAACTGAATATGAATTAATGTTTTTGTAAATTATTTTTTCAAATTTCTTATCCAGGTATTTCGTTTATTATGGCTTGTCCTTATACATTTTAAAAATGCGTTTGGTTCGGCCAAAAGCAGACAGCGTTTTTTTGCTCTTGTAAGCATTGTGTAAAGCATACAGTTGTCCAAAAGCTGATAATGAGTATTGTCAATTATTCCTATAACCGTATCAATACCGCCGCCCTGTATTTTGTGAGTGGTTATGGCATATGCCAAGTCGAGGGCCGCCAAATCCTTTTTTCTGTAAGTAACAATTTTGTTTTTTGAACTGTTTGCAACATTTTTAAATGTAACCAGACAATATTCCTCCGGATTACGGTCAAATATTTTTTTGCCTATTTCTGTTATATAACCTATCTCCCCGTTAAAAATATTCCTTTCATAATCGTTTACAGTCTGCATAACTCTTGCCCCTAATCTGAATGTAATTAAGGAATTGGAGATAGAGGGCACATCTTCATCAAAAAGTTTGTCCTGTATATAGGCATTTAGTCTTTCGGTACTGTTTAAACAATTCTGTTTTCTTGGTACAACAATAACTACATTATCAGTGCCGTCCTTTGAAGCAGTTAACAAATAAGTTTTTACAGCAATATTAAAAAGAGACTGTCTGTCATTTCTGAACATATAGTGCATATCCTGAAGCTGACCTGTCACAAGCTTTGATGCAGGAGCTTTTATGGGATTTCTATTTTCCCTTATCATATTTGCATCTGACAGAATACCCGACATTTGAGCTTGTCTCATAGGCTTTGTAAGCACACTTTTACTGTCTTGGCCAAGCCTTTCTATAAGGTCTGAGAAAATATTGCCATAGCCTATAGGTGGGAGTTGCTTATGGTCACCGGATATTATAATTCTTGTATCATTTCCAACCGCATCGAGCCATTTTCTGAAAAGTATCGCGCTTACCATACTGCCCTCATCTATAAAAACAGCTTGGGCTATAAGCTTATTATTCTTATTATATTTAAAAATATCAAAACCTTGTGCCCCTAACGTACGATGTATAGTCATAGCTTCATAACTGCTTGCTTCAGATATTCTCTGAGCCGCCATAGCAGAAAGAGCAGAAGCTAAAAGAACATAATTATTCTGTGAATAAGCCTTTATTATTGCCCTCATTATAGACGACTTCCCGCTGCCGGCTATCCCCGATATAATACTTACATTTCTTTTAAGAGATGTTTTTATAACTTCCCTTTGTTCATCTGTATATTCAAAACCCTGTTCTGTCTCGGCTGATTTAATGGCATTTTCTATTTGCTCATCTGTAAAAAGCTGCTTACATTCTTCTTTGAAACGACTCTTGATTTCTTCAAATATTGACATCTCAGTTTCATAGTAAGATTTAAGACCTATTTTGTTCTTTTCTTTGTAAAGAAAAATATTGTTTTCAATAAGTTCATTAAAATAAGGTGTACATTCAGGCACATTTTTACTTACAGCTTCTTGAAGATTATCTATTGTAACATAGGTATGGCCTTCATTTTCGCCAAGCTCTTTAAGATAAAAAACTATGAAAGCCGCAAGCCTTTCGATTGATGTACGCAATTCAGGCTTTAATTTAAGGGAAAGACCGTCAACCTTCTTAAAACCGAAACCTTTAATTTTTGTTAATATATAAGGATTGTTTTCAAGATTCTGTTTTAAAAGTACAGGATTAGGCTCATTCTCCAAAAGCTTCTTTATCATTGTATATGTAACACCCAAAGGAATTAACATAACAATAATATCCGAAACGAGATAATTATCTGTAATTTTGTTCTTTATCTTTTTCCACGTAGCCTTACCAACGCCTTTAACGGTAGAATAATCTATTTCACTTATGTTTCCGTCTATTACATCATTTACGATATTTGGATAAGCATTTAATAAATTTTCAGCTATTTTAGGAGCAATAAGAGATTCAAGAAATAAAAGCTGCGTATTTCTGTCTTTAGGAGCAACAGCATATACAGAAACAGGATTATACTGACCGCCATAGAGCTTATGTACTTGATAGGTGGCTTTCACATTGTATGTGGCTCCTACCTGTAAATGCTGCATTTTACCGACAAGGCAACATATTTTTGTGCCGTCCTTCTGAGTATTCGGGCAGTACACATCATCTTTTGTAGAAAACATAAAACAGCCCCAAGCAGAATCTTCATTATAATATTTTTCACTGAGTATAAGAGCTTCAAACTGTCTTACATCGTTTTTGTCATTTGTATTCATATGCTACGCTCCGATTTTTAAATATTTTTCGGGAAGCGTCCCTATAGCTTCAGTAATTTCTTTTAATTTCTTTGCCCCGCTCTTTTTACTCAAATCTATCAACTTGTCAAACTGATTTACGCCCTTACTATCAAAACAAGCAATAGTAATAATATCGCCGTCTAATGATATACTGTACTTATACCCTTTACGTCTTTTAAAAATAATTCTGCATAATTCTTCAAACGCTTTAGTCATAATTTATCCTCCTCGTGAAATTATTTACTCTTTGCTAAGTTCTTGTTGTTTCGCAAAATAATCACGTAATTCATCAGGTATTTTTGAGAAATCTTTTTTATAAATACCTTCAAATATAATCTTTTCATAGTAATCTTTTTCTCTGCAAGCATCCGCAAATTCACATTTTCCATAACATTCATCATGACTGAATTGTCTTCCAAATCTGATATAGCAATAATCAATGCAGGGATTGAACTTTGACATAATATCCCTTCTTTCTTTTTGCAAAATTTTGACTAACTAAACATAGCCAAACACTTCTTCTTAATTTAAATAACTACTCCTTTGCTGAATATGTGACAGCCAAGTCTCATAAGGCTTTATTGCTTCAGCAACCGCTTTATCTTCACCTTCCTTTTTTACAAACAAAGCAAGCTGACTGCCGTTTTTGAGAATATCTTCATATTCTTTAAGCTGACTGTGCCAGACAATACATTCTATCAGGCCAAAAGAAGAATAGATGTTTACAAAAGCGAAAGACTTGTTGTTTTTGTCCTTCTTTTTTTGCACTTTGGAAACTATGCCAACAATGGTACATTTATCACCTATAGCAACATCTTCAAAGCTTTCAAGAATTTTATAAGCCTTATCGAAGGGATTATTGTTTACAAAAATCTGTAGAGCTTCAAACTCCCAAAAATCCTCGTTTTGTAAATATTTCTGATTATCTTCTATGTACTTCTGATATTTCTTATTCTGTTCAGCGTCAAAGCTTATTTTCTTACGGCGGTTAAACTCTGTCAGAAGTGCAGCCTTGTCATAGTCATATTTTTTTGCCCCGTTTCTGTATGCTTCTATATTTATATTCCACTTTTCCTGTAAAATTTTATAAGAAGGAAGTGTCCTTGTTTCTGTAAACCTTGTGGGAATATATAAGGATTTAAGATACTTAATAAGTGTGGCTTTCTTATTTTTTGTAGGTATTGCTCCGGATTTTATAAGATAAACCATCTGAGCCGTATTAGGATTTACACGGCTACAAAAATCAGTCATAGATTTAAAGCCGTCTTTTCTTTCTGAAATAATCTGTTCAGCAAATGTTTCACCGATACCTCTTATAGCCGAAAGCCCAAAAAGTATTTTGCCGTTTTTTACAGAAAAATTCATTTCGGATTTATTTATATCAGGCGGCAAAACCTCAATGCCAAAATCCTTTGCGTCAAGTATGTATTTATTAAGCATTCCTGTTTTATCTTTATTAAGATTAAAAAGAGCTTTGAAAAAATACAGTGGATAATGAGCCTTCAAATATGCTGTTTGCAGACATATCACAGCATAACAGTATGAATGACTTTTATTAAAAAGATAACCGCCTTTCTCCGATAATTCATCACTTATATGTTTTGCAAGCTCCTCACTGTATCCATTTTCTATGATTTCATTGTAAAGCTTTGCAGATTCAGTTTTCACAAGCTCAACATTTTTCTTGCCTATAGCCTTTCTGAAAAGGTCAGCCCCGCCATAACTTCTGCCACCAAAGGTTCTTACAATATCAAGAAGCTGTTCCTGATAAAGCATACAGCCGTAGGTGTTTTTAAGAATTGTTTCCATATCCTCATGTATAAAGCTAACCTTTTGAGGATTATGTTTACATTCTATGTATTCCTCTAAAGCTCCCATAGAATCAGGGCGGTAAAGAGCCAAAACAGCCGACAAATCCTCCAAACAGTCGGGTTTTAAGCGTAAAAGTAAATCTTTCATTCCTGCACTTTCTACCTGAAAAACACCATTTGTAAGAGCCTTATCCAAAAGCTCATAAGAAGCCTTGTCATTTTCAAAAGCAGGATTATTTATGGAGATTTCATAATCATCAATACCAGCATCAAGCTGAATTTCTTTAATAAGTGAAAGTGTTTTGACTCCTAAAATATCAAACTTAACTATGCCTATTTCCTCTGTTATGCGTTTGTCTGTCTGTATAACACCCTCGCCCTTTTCGCCTTTTTTCATAGCTGCATAATCACTTATTTCACCGTCAACAATGCCAACTCCACCTGCGTGTGTGGAAACAGTTTTAACACGACCACTGAGCTTTGAAGCTATATCAAAAAACAGGGTATATTTAGGATTGTTTTCTACAAGTTGTCTGTTGTTTTTAAGACATTCCTCAAATGTGGGATAAGTAAATTTTTTACTCAGGCTGTCCATCTCGGCATATGAAAAGCCTAAAATTTTTCCTACATCTTTTATAGCAACAACAGGCGTTATAAAACTGAAATTAAGTATCTGACAAACCTTATCACTGCCATATTTATCTGAAAGATAAGCTATAACAGCACTTCTATCTGATAGGTCAGAATCCACGTCTGGTAGTGACACTCTTTCAGGATTTAAAAATCTCTCAAAAATAAGACCGTATTTCATAGGGTCAATTTCTGTAATATGAAGAAGATAACAAACAAGACTTCCTGCACAACTTCCTCGTCCCGGCGCAACAGCAATATTCTTTGATTTAGCATAGTTTATAAAATCCCAAACTATAAGAAAATAGCCGTCAAAACCCATATTGTGAATTGTTTCGAGCTCATACTTGGTACGGCTTATATACTTTTCTTTTTCACTATTATCAAGCTTATTAAAGCCTCTCTCATACCAACCACGCTTTATGAGACTTTGCAGGAAAGAAAGATTATCGGAAAAACCGTCAGGCAAAGGATAAGTAGGAAGTCTGGGAGACTGAAAAGGCATTTTAATTTCTTCTGTCATATCGGCTATTTTATTTGTATTTTCAAGCCCCTCACACACAGCCTCATAACCTATCTGAGAATCCATTATACCGTGAATTTCTTCATCACTCTGTATATAGCAGCCCTCATATATCTCACTTCCCGTTTCACTATCATGGGCAATCTGAACGTGTTTACTCTGATAATATAAATCTTCTTTTTTTGCAGCGTGGGAATCGGTTGTTATTACATAAGGAGTATCTGTAAGACGTGAAAGCTCCAGAATTTTCTTATTGTATAAAGCCTGTTCATTGTGAGAATGAGACTGCATCTCAAGATAAAAATAAGGAAAAACCTCTTTGTATTCCTTTATGTAAGCAACACACTTGTCAATATCCGCTTCTCTCGCAAGCTTTGAAGCAAGACAGGCAGAGCATACAACTAAATCCTTACCGCAATCAAGCTCTCTGAAATCATTAAGGTCAACTCTTGGCTTATAATAAAACCCCTCAAAATTGGATTTTGTAACAAGCTTATTAAGAGCAATCCTGCCTTTTTCATTTCTTGCAAGAGCAATCAGGTGAAAGTATTTATTACCTTTATCTTTAACAGACTTATCAAAACATTCATAAAATTCAACGCCGTATATTATTTTTATTTCAGGATAATCCTTTTTCAATTTTTCAAAATAAAAATGACTATAAATATTTCCATGCTCCGTAACCGCAAAAGCCTTTAAACCTACATTTTTAGCTCTCTCCATACACTCGTCAGGTGTAGAATAGCCGTCAAGAAGTGAATACATAGTATGATTATGAAGTGAAGAATACATATTTTCCTCCCTCTACTTTTCATCAACATCAATTTCCGTAATTTCTTTGAATATTTCTTTATCAAAATTTGGAAGTGACATAATAATATTTTTCTGTTTGTTGCTTAACTCCTTCCACCAAGCGACCCTACATTCAGAATTATCTATTTCTTTTAAATACCCACCTGTTATTTCTGCTTCGGGGTATTCTGCTTTTTCTTCGTCTGTCATATCCTCAAAATCGCAATATTCAAATTTACTTTTTGGCATTCCATCCAAAAGGGAACGAGCATCGCTAGAGAACCAATCCTGATATGTCCAAGAAGTTGGTTTATTAAACATATAGATTTTTGGATTTTTAGTATTAAAGAACCCATTAGAAAAACTACAATTATTCCAACTGCCGATATTATAATTACCTTTATTATGATTGCCAGCATTGTAATCACCAGTATTATAACTTCCTGTGTTATTGTCACCTGCGTTGCCGTCACCGGTGTTCCAGATACCCGTGTTATAATGACCTGTATTCCAATTACCTGCGTTGCCGTCACCAGTGTTGCGGGCACCCGTGTTATAATGACCTGTATTGTAATCACCAGTGTTATAATTCCCTGTATTAAGAAGTCCAGTACAATTTTTTCCAACATTCACTATTTCAAGCAATTCAGCCCATGGAATCTCACGTACAATCCGAATTTTGTTGGTACAGGATTTTTCGCCATTAGAAACAACTTCACCAAGTGCGAGAACTTCTGCAACCTTATTTTTAGGGTCAAATGTGTAAAAATTAAAGCAATCAGCAGCCATTTGACAAAAGTGAAAACCACGTTCACAAATCCTTGGCTTTACATTTTCTTCGTAAGTCTTACCCACTTCATATTGAAATGGAACACCGTCTGGATTACATGTCCAATCAGGATTAAATACCTTATAACCCTTAATTCCTTTTTCGCTCATAATTTCACTCCATTTCTATTATGTTGTTATAGATAATTCTAAATTTCAACTACTCAAAAGCTCGGAATTGTCGTGTATATTTCCTACTACCTCTATTCCTCTATCTACCCAAAAGATAAAGTCTTCCCTTAAATAGTTATTTTCTATCCATTCAGTATAGATTCCACATTGTAAACCCTGCGTTATGCTATATTTTCCAAATTTAACAATGGCTTTATATTCCGTACCGTTTGTTTTAATAACTACAATATCGCCCTCAAAAATCTTAATTCCGTTTTTGTCGCTAAAGCCCGTGTACTGTCCTACAGTCTCGGTGTTAATATGTTCATAGTCCGTTGCATCATCGACATATATCATATTTGCGCCATATTGGTGTACATAATAGCCGTAGACCCAGACATTATCGTCCAAAGTCTTTCCTCTGAATAAAATCTCTCTCATTTTAGACCACCTATTTTACTTTCTTATAATTTCATATATATAACTATTATGATAATTTCCGTTCTTGTCTATTACGGTGTCACGCAGTTCTATCTTTCTACCACCATGCTTCTGACAAAACTTATCGTAGCTGCGCTGAGCAGGATTACAATCTATCATTCGCCACTCTATTCTGTGGTGGCGTTTAAATAATTTCATCATTTCTGTATATATATCTTTTCCAACGGTATAACTGCCTTTATGGAAAGAATAAAGCCCAAAATTATAGACACAGTCATTACAAAAATCTATATCATAATTAAAATAACCAATGATTTCTTCCTTACTATTGATAATAGCATATTCAAAGTGTCCTTCTACATATTCTCTACATATTTCAGGAATGTAATTGTTATAAAAGTCTCCATAATATAAACCTAAACTATCAGAATACATATTTTTGGCAAAAAGTTCTTCTATTTCCGCCTTATAAGCCAAAGCCGATACTAACATTTTTATCACCTTCTTTAAAATTTCATATTTATTTAGCCTAAAACTTTCTTCCACACATCGGACAATAATTTATATATACTATGTCTTGTTTTGCAGATAAACTTTGTTCATCAAAATCAGAACGAACTCTTAATAACCTTTCCTTTGGAAATAGTGTTGCTTGTATACCACTATAATATTGCGTATCAAAATTAAGCTCTTTTTGTTGTCCTGTACAAAATTCACATTTATCCATTATCAATCCTCATTTATTGTCCTATCATACATCTGCATATTATCTTAATTTCCTCCCTTTAAAACCTCGGCAAACTTTGCATGCCATTTGTCTGAAACGCATCCTGTCAGAATATTTGCAAGAATTGATATTATGTCACCAACATCACACTCTGTTAAAAAGGAGTCTGCTTCTTTTATCTCGGACATTTTCCTCTCTATGACTTCGGCAAGGTTTACCTCTACACTACCCCAGGAAATTTCAACTACATCGAGTAATTTAGCAAGCTCCAGCTTCGCTTTATCCCATTCGTCCATAGGCACCTGTTGGTCTTTTATGCCATAAAAGTAAACCTCTATATCATAATCCTTGTCCCACACCGTAACCTCTTTGTCAGTGCGTTCAAGCACATCATAAAGTGTCATTTAATCAACCTTCCTCTCCGGCAGCTCTGCAATCGCCCTCGCTGCCTTCGCTGCCACTCGCCAGTTATAAGTATTTGACCAAGCTCTAAAAGGACTATTTTTATTAAGACAATGGTTATCTGCTCCGCCCCAAAGCATAGGACATAATTCACACCTGGTATTTTTTGTCCCCTCTCCCCTTGTATATTCACAACAGTAACACGTATTAAGCGGCATATCTTCCCTTTTGGTCTTCATCGCTTTAAAATAATCAGTTTTAAATACAATTTGCTTCTGCCTCTCTGTTTCCTTGGCTATCCATAGCCACATTTGGCGGTGTAATCTGACAGCTTCTTCCCTTGTAAGTTCCATATCACAAACCTCCTCGCACATAAGTTCTGATACAACGTCATATATCATTGTTACTCAGTCATCATCGGACACTAATACAATAGGTCAAATAAAATCTCGTGCTTTGATTTTTACTATTATTCTATTGCCTTACGGTCAAGCATATCAACGAACGGTTTACAAACTAAGCCTTCCATATCTGCTGTGCCTATAAATGTGTTGATTTTTGTGTATTTATACATCTTATTTCTCCTTTTGTGAAATGTTTTCGAATATATATTCCTGTTTTTATTGCCAAGAAGTTATATAATCCGTTATTTCCAAGTCCTTTATTACAAATTGTGGGGTCAGTATGCCGTTATAATTGTTTATTTCAGGCGTGCCTACTGCGTTCAGACAGATAAGAGCTTCATCTGCAAAAATATCGTTTGCGTAGTCGTAGAGAGGATTTCCCTCTGTACAATTAAACATTATGTAGGTTATGTCGTTATATATAAATTTCAGCGTATTGTCATTTTTGCCTATTATGGAAACGTCAGAAAGATTTATTTCTATATTTTCAACTGCCGCTGTAGGCTTTTCTATGCCCTGACCTGACAAATCGTCAAATGCTCTTAAATCCATTACAAAGGCTGTGTCAAGGCTTTCTGCATCAAGTATAAAATCTACTATATGAATTTTCTCATCAGGCATATCCTTCAGAATTTTATTAAATTTCACTATTGCCTTGTTGAGGTTTTCAGCGGTTATCTCCACACCAAAAGCATTTGAGTGACCTTTTGCAAAACTAAATTCTTTTGTCTGAGCTACTACATCTTTAAAGCTGTGAATGTTACTGTTGTTTGTATTTCTTGCAGAACCCTTGTAAATAATCTTCTCATCTTCATTTTCATACCTCCTCAAAAGTATGCAGGGCTTTTGTAGACTGCTCGCAATCATAGCCGCTTCAAGGCCTGTAAGTGAGCCGTCGGCCAAATCTGTTACATCTGCCATAATAACCTTATCCTGTGTGTCTCTGCAAACTTCAAAGATTTTGTCAAAGGATTTTACTCTTGCTCTGTCCTGCTTTGATTTTGCATTTTGTGAAAGCCTTGCTGCTCTTTGGTAAATATCTTCTCTGACAACTGTTCCGTCGCGTTTTTTATAGTTGTATTCTTCATAAATTTCAGCAAATGCCCTGAACAAAAGCTCTTTATCCTCATATGAACCAAAACGAATCATACCGTTTAAAAGCGGTGTAATGCACCACTGTATATTATGTATATTTATATGGTCATTCATATAATAGGACTGCTTTTCTATAAAAGCCTTGAAGCATTTGTTTGTTATTTCCGAAAGTCCTCTTTCTACGATATATTTTGTTTCGAGGCTTCGCATATCCATAACATCGCTTATGTTTGCAAGGGCACATATATCCAGATAATCATCTGCTAAAACAACATTACCATAGCTTTTAAAAATCTCGTCCAGTACCTGTAAAAAACGATAAACTATGCCGGCACCGCAAAGACTTTTATTTTTGTATTCTGGGCTTGTCTGATTGTTTACTATAATTGCATAAGGATTTTCACATTCCTTTTCGTGGTGGTCAAGTATAATTATGTCAATTCCTTTTTCTTTCAGCCTTTTACAGGCTTCAGAATCGTTTGTCCCCGCATCGGGAATTATCAGAAGCTTTATATCATCTGATATTTCCAAATCGGAAAGGTCGTGAGACTTCGCGATTTTGTGCATAAAATATTTCAGTGGATAAGGGTGATTAAACTCAGAACGACTATCTGTAAACTTATATATATAATCATAAAGCATAGCTGCCGAAATATAGCCGTCGGGGTCAGTATCAACCGTAATCCCTATAGGACTTTCTCTTATAATATGCTTTGTCAAAATTCCGGCTGCCTGACCTATGTTTTCCAAATCATATTTATCCTGCATAACGCTTTCATCAAGGTTTAAGTATTTTTCAGGATTTTCTATTCCTCTGTTTTTTAAAACTCTGAATACAATATTTTCTTCATCTGAATTATTTTCATATAGTTTGTATTCCAATCTGCCACTCTCCTTTATCTTATTTTATAGATGTTATTCTCTGCCAAATACTGCCATTTTTGAGGATTGTCTGAAGGACTTTCTTTGTCAACAAGTATATTCTCTGTATCAAGCATTGTATAAACAGGTACGCCCTGGGGAAGGCTTTCTGCTATAAACTGTATTTCTTCTCTTGAAACGTCCTTGTCAAAGCAGAATACAAGCCTTGCCCCAAGTCTTACAAGCATATCAGCCTGGTAATCCGATAGTGTCTTGCCGCCCAAAGCACCTGAGTTGTAAAAACCATAGCTCCATAATTGAAGCACAAATTTTTCGGCTTCACCTATATAAATTACTCCCTTTTTCTTTATAAAAGGTAAGGTTTTGTAAAGACCGTAAATTATTTTAGTTTTGGAGCAAGGCTCTACATATATATACTTGCTTTTATTTTTGGGAACGTCCTTGTAAAAATACCTGCCCTTTACACCTGCCAAGTCTCCTAACTCTGTTCTTATAGGAATTGTTATGCGGTTGGATTTGGGGTCAAAGCCTATTTCAAATTCTGCTTGTGTTTCATAGGAAATATTGTCACCTAAGAAAATGTCGTTTACATAGGACTTATAATATGTAAGTATACTTTCACTTATGGGAGATAGAGGAGTGTTATCGGTTTCTGCACTACCTGTTTTCATATCATCAAGCATATCAAGAAGTTTAAGGCTTTGTGGTCTGTTTTCATTAAAGTCGGAATAATATGAAATACCTGTTTCCGCACACAAGAATTTTAAAGCAGCAATAAAATCAACTTGCTTTATAAACATAACAAGGTCGATTAAGTCTGTACTGCGCTTTGCAGATATCATATTTCTTGTGAAATTAATACAACCCAGATTTTCATCATTATAGACTAAAATTGCTCCTTTATTGTCTCCGTCGGGATTCCCACAGGTGAAATAGCCCTTTGACGTATGATATCTTATATGATGAGTGCCAAGAGCGGTCAGAAGCTGCTCTATATAGCCATTTTCGTAAATACAGCGTTTAAGCCCCCGTATATCCATCTGCCGCTCTCCTTAATCCTCATCAGACTTCTGCTTCTTTATAAAATATCCCACATTACGCCAAATATTTAAGTCAAGGTCTATCTCAAAAGCCATTAGTTTATCTTTACTGCCGGAACGGTTTTTATCAGCTTTTATAGCAAAATACTGCTTTTTATAGTCCAGATTTTCTGTTACAGGCTCGCCCCAAGTTTTGTTTTCGGTGACAATACTGTACTTGCTGTAGATTTCTTTTGGTATTCTTTTGCCAAGGGTCAAAGCATCTGTAACGTGTTTTATTCCCTTTGCACCTGCTATATTATTGGAGCTTAAACTGAAAATATCCGTAAAAACAGTATCATCGGTAAGCTGAAATGTTATGAAGCCCGACATTTCAAGCTCTTTTGTAAGCTCTTTTAGCCGAGTAGCAGCCTGTTTTATAGCCGCCCAGTCTTCTGACTTATAGCCTTTAAGAGTATCATAGCAATAATAGGTTACGTTTGAAACAGCCTTATATTTGCGCAGTTCAAACTCAATTCTTGTATTGCTGTAATCGTCTCCCACATCGCAGAAAAGAAGCTTACCCTTGCTATGCTTGTCAATCCACTTTGCCACATTTACAACGTCCCAATATTCATCTGATGTATTTTGTATTCTGCTTAAATATTCCTGCTTTGTTTCTGTAAATCTGCCTTCGCCGTCTTTTTTTCTGTAAATTATTTTCCCTTGCCTGTCACGATACATACCAAGTACGATTTCTTTTTCGGGTTTTATAAGGTCTATATTGTGCAGTTCTTTAAATTCTCTGTTGTTAAGAACAGTTGTTATAAGACAGCTTCTTAGCTTTTTCTCGCTCATTTCATTACTGATAAATAGAAAATTCCGGTTCTGTACAAGTACGACATAAGCCGCAAGCATCATAAGCTTTCTTGTCTTCCCCTCATTTGATAAAAAACCTTCAAGAATAATATCCTCTTTTGTAAGTCCCATAAAAAGCTCATTGTATAAAGCCCAAGGTGTTTTAAGTCCCATCATAGGCACGTCTATGTATGAATTTACAGTCTCCTCCATACTGTCAGTAAGACTTACTGCCTCCTTTGCGGCATTTATGACAGTGTGTATCTTATCAGCCTTTGTACGTATGGTACGATAAACATCGCTTGCAGTCATTTTATCGAAGTATCTGCTAGCCATTATTTTTTTGACAGGAAAACCATATCTTTCATACTCACGCAGGAGAGAAAACTTTTTTACAGTATTATAATAATTCTGTATATCCTCTGTGTCTGCCAAATCCATAAAGCGTTTTATGGTTTTATAGCCATTATATTTTTTATATTCCGAAAGTCGCTCACTATTCTGGCTCATAAATACATTAAGCTTTTTTTCGTCAACAGTCTGGGAAAAGGTCAGATAATAATTTTCAAGGCAGTCATACAAAAACCGTGTAACAGGGTCAGAAAAATCGTATTTACTTCGCATTAGATTTCCAAAGCTTACATATAAATCAGGCTTTTTGTAAAGAGCTCCCACAAAGCATATCTCCGACTGAACATTTGAAGTGTTAAAATCCTTTTCTTCCATAAATAAACCACCTTTTAGCCGTCAAATATTTCGTCCGCAAGAGCCGACATATCAAAATGCTTCTGAGAAATGTCAGTGCTTTCGGGAGAGAGACTTTCCATAAATTTATAAATTTCTGTATTTTGCTTTTGGGGATTATTTTTCATTTCGGCAGATATTTTCTTTTGCTTTTCACGCCATTTAAGATAGCTGTCATAGCTGTTTGCAAGAACGCCCAAATCGTAAAGTATTCTTTCATAAACGTCCATACATTTACCCTTTGAAATATTATTTTCATAAACTCTGTTTAAAAAATCTCTTTTTCTTTCCCACATATCAAGAATATGCGAAGGAGGAATACCCCTTGGCAGCCTTATATAAGAGCCGTTGTAAATATCTCCAAGCCTAATATGTATACTTCTCGGAATAACTTTTATATAATAGTTGTCCTCTATAAACTGACATACAGCCGCCTTATAAAGTCGATTTTTGAAATATATATAGGATTCTTTTCTGACCTTCCCAATATCAGCAAGAATAAACTTCCACTTATCGGATATTTTTTTATTTTTTGATTTTGCTCTTTTTTCTGCCATTTCGGCAAAGCAGTCACTATGATATATCTTTTTATCACAGTAAACCGCTTCACCTATGGTTTCAAGATTTACGGAAATATCCTCACCGCACACACAACATTTGTAAGTAATTTCAATTTCTCTTATATTCATACCTTATTTACAAACTGCTTTGCCGCTTCAAGAACTTTATTAAGTATTTCCATATCAGTCACCTTACTGAATGTATCAGGCAAACCTTTACTTATAAAATCCTTTTTAAGCTCCTGCTTATCAACAGGGGATAAGGATTTTATAATTGAAATAATTTCTTTTCTTACTGAGTCAGCGTTGTTTTTGGGAGCTGGGCTTTTTGTATTCGACTTAGCAGTTTTTTCAGGCTCATTTTCCGGTGTGTTCAGCAAAGAACTTTTTGCGATTTCTTTTTCATAAATATCGCTTTCCTTATTCACGGCATTCTGAAGATTGTTGCTTACAACAAAGCTTTTTCTTTTTGATGTTCTGTCAATTACGGACTGCCAGTCCAAAATAGTCGGGTCTTCCACAATTTCCTGCATTTTATGTACGCCTGTTCTGTCCTTTTTTATTTCGGCACAAATCTGTCCGTCTTCATCTGTATACGTCCATATAACAGTCTTGACATTATATTCCATTCCCTTAAACCCATCGGGAATTTTTCTCCCTGTGGGAACGGAAGTAACTTTCTTCTTCCCATTTTCCTCAACAGTAACCTGCTGCTTTTCATCAGCTTCTCTTGCTGTAATTGCAAAATGTATTCCCAAGGCCTGTAAGGCAAGTACCAAGTCCTGACCCTTAAAATTTATTGTCTGATAATCTTTGAGTTCAAGACCTGCCCCCTCTACCATTACAATCCTTGCATCTCCGACAATTTCGTTTCTTGCCGCTTTCACACTGTTTCTCTTTCTTGAAAATTCAACAAGTCCCTGTTTTACCGTAAGATTAAGAACAGTTGCGCCGTCCACTACCACTGCGTCCGCTCTGAAGGGCTTGCCTTCACTGTCAAGAACAATCTCGTCTGTTTCTTCTCCGTACTCATCATAGGTATGGAAATCTTCGTTATTTTTAATTTTATCAAGGAGCTCTCTTACTTCGCCCAAAGACTGGGTATACACGATATAGAGATTATCGGGATTTATACCGTTCTTTTCAAAATCTTCTATGTAATCATCAATTGAACCGGACTCTGCATCTATATAAAGCACCCTGAAAGGCTTGCCGTCAGGTCTTTTAAAATACACAAACTGACTTGCAAGGGTTGATTTTCCTGTAAACTGTTCACCGTAAATCAAAAATCCGAGCTTACTCTGTGTAACAGACGCTTTTCTTCCTACTGCCATAAAATATCACTCCTTTTTAATTAATCCCACGGCGACTCGTCATCATCGTCTAAATCCGAAATTTCGCCCCAATCATCATAGCCGCCAAAGTCAGCCTTTGCCTTATTTTCCTTTGCAAGACGGCTTTCGGCTTCTTCCATTTTATCTCTTGAATGGCTTTCCCTGTCTATAGTAGAGGGAGTTACGCCCGTAATTATAAATTCTCTCCTGCTTGGGGCTATTACTCTCATCATAGCATCACTTTCTCCCCAACAATCTTCAATATCAACAGGTTCAGCCTGAATTACAGTCTCAATATGTCCGTGTACCTTTACGTGAGTATAAGGGTGAATATGAGATTTAATTTTTTTGGCAAGTCCTGAATTGCTTAAAATAAACTCGGCATTTTCAATAGAATTGTAATTTACCACCTTTGCCGTAACCAGATAACGCCCTGTATCTGTGCCTTTTTCGGACTTCTCTTTGTCAATCCCCATAAAAACAATATGCTGACCAAAATCATTCTGAATTGTATAATTTTCATCTGCAAAGTCAACTGTTCCGCATAAGGAAATCTGATTTGGAACAAGACGTATATAGGTTCTTTTATCTCCCTCATTATCTGTAAAGCTGCTGTATTCAATGTTCCCCTTTACAAACACGCTGATACCGTCTTTGAGATTGTCGGCACATTCCTTACAGGCATCAAAATCCGTAAGATACTTCTTGTCATTTACTGTTCTTCCGTTTTCGTCAATTTTCTTTCTAAGCCCCACATTACAGCCTATAATGCGGTAGCCTTCACGTCTGAATGAAAATCTGTCAGCCCAATCTACCCTTTGAGTTACGCTCTTATTTGCTTTGGGGTCAAAAGCAGAAAAGTATACATTGTCAAGCTCCATTCCCTGAAGCCTTACATAAATAACCTTGCCTTCCTGATATTCTACGCCAAAGCTTAATGTTCTCATAGCTCTGTTGGTTTTTGTTTTGCTTTCTTTGTAAAAACTGTCGCTTTCACAGCCTGTCACTATTCCTTTGACCTGAAATACTCCTTTTGTTTCGCTCAGACTTATAGGTCTTTCCTTTGCCATAAAAAATCTCCTTTCTCAGTCAGATAGATATAATTTTTTTATCACTTATAGCCGTTGCTCTCTTTGCCGCAAGCCTTGCCGCTCTTTTGGCTTTTTTCTTTTCAGCCTTGGCTTTTCTTGCTTCAATAAGAGATTTTTCCTTTTCCTTATTTTTCAAGTCATTATAATATGCCTTGACTGCATTTTTTGATAAATTGTCCAGCTTATTTCTGACTGTATTTCCCAGAAAATATTTTTCAAGACATATTCTTATGCCTGTATACAGGTCAAAAACATCAGGCTCTTTAAGAGTGGCCACTGTTGAAACATCATCTGCAAAAGTAACCTTTACCGTTTTATCTTTCCCATTCTTGTCTTTATATACATTTACTTCTTTTATTTTCATATTCTGTAATTCCTTTACTAAAACCTCCGGCTCAGACAAAGAAATTGCGGTATTTTTCTTTAAAACTTGTTCCGGCATACTTATTACAAATATCATAAAATCCCTCCTTAATTCTTCCCTATAGTTTTGCTTACAATATCCGTTTTATAGTTATAATGTCTGTTTAAAAGACTTCTTTCTGTTTTGCGGACTTCTCCCAAAAGCTGATTGAGGCTTTTCAGACAATTGGAATTTTTCTCAGCCCAATCTGTTATAGGCTTTGTTATAATCATTTTATCCTTTGCTCTGCGTCTTTCACGCCTGACTTTTCTGTATGCTTTAGCAAGTTTAGCGGTGTCATTATAAATATCGTCATAAAGTTCAAACCTATGAGCCAAGTCCGCCAAAGCTTCTTCATTTTCCTTTACTAAGTCACAGGAAATTCTATGGTCCGTCTTGGCTGCGTTTATAAATTCCAAAAAATCCGATATATTTTCGCTTAAAAGCATTTTTCTTTCCTCCTTTACTTACATCCTACCACCTAACGGGGCGAAGCTTGTCTTTCATATCTTCAAAAATACATTCTCTGCATACCTTTTCATTTTCATATATGTAAAGCTGACATTCATCATCTTCGCACCAAGAGCAGCAGACTCCCTCTGTTTCTTCAAGACCGTCAATTATCGCATCAAGAATTGAATTTACACAGCCTTCACACAATTCCTCCCCCTTGTATTCATACAGATTACTTTCTTCCTCCCCACATAAATCGCAGTATATATGCTCTGCATTTCTGTAGGGACAAAATCTTCCTAAACAATCAAGAGGAGGCGAACAGCCCACACAGTCATCCTCAATCCTTCTCATATCCTCTTTATCTCACCACCTTTATGAAAAAATATCCTCACCTGTATATTCCACAAATGAATTTTCATTTTTATCATTTTCAAGGGCGGCCCCGTCCTCATCTCTGTATGAGATAAATTTATTTATATTTTCCTTGACATCTTCAAATACAATTTTCTCTCCCTTATAATTGTCTGCATAAACTGAAAACCATTCCCTGATATCCTCATCATCTATATTTTCAAGAACAAAGAAATGATTAACGATTTTTATAAGTGCAGGAATATTATCCCTTCTGAAAAGCTTAGAATTGACAGGAATACTCACTGTATAGTCCTGTAAGGAAGAAGCAAGAATACAAGCTCTTTCCGTAAGGTCTTGATACCTCTTTGAATAGGGGCTTAGACTGTCTGCATATTTCTGCAAATTGCTTTCCGTATTTTCTTCATCTATAGCCATAAGAGATTTTACAGCCATAACATTTTTGTCATTTTCACTGTCTGCACAGCCATTTATTATATCCACGCAAAATTCATCTCTGAATCTTATAAAATCATCATCAAGACTTACTCTTTCATCAGCGGTTTCTTCTTCTGAAACTCCAAAAAATTCATTCATAAGAGCAGTAATAATATTGAGCTTCATTGAAACAATACTCTTATCTTTACTGTTTTTGTCAAGTAAATCGTTATATGTAAAACCGTCAACCTCTTTATCTCCCAAATTATTATTCAAGGCTCTTAAAAATTCAACAAACCTCTCATCGGGAAGCTCTAATTTTACAAATTTCTTAAAAGCAGCCAATATTATAAAAATGTCCTTATCAGCAAATAAAGTTTCGTCACTGTCTGTCACTTCGTCAAGTCTTTCCGCAAAGCTTTCTATCTCGTCAAAATGAGATATTTTAGCATTTCTTATAAGGAACTGACACATATCGTTATACTGCTTTTTCCAGTCATCGGGGAAATTACAGAGCATAACAGACTCAATAACACGCCTTTCGGCAGTACCGTTTCTGAATGTGGCCGCTGAAAGTCCGCATTTATCCTTGAAGAATGAATGTGCAGATAACTTTTTAGCGGCTTTTGCATAGTTGCTGCCAAGAAAGGTTATACCTCTCTGAGCTGCCGTCATAGCCTTCTGGTTGTTATATCTTCTTATATGAAAGTCCACTTCGTCTTTTGTGCAAGCAAGAAATTTGCATATAGACAAATCATAATTACGAAATCTTCTCTGCAATTCTTCCGGAAGCTGACTGAAATATTTGCCTCTTATATCAAACTCTACAGACTCTGTTATAACATCACCATTGTCATAATGTCTTGCAACCTGATATTTCACAATAGGATTTTCTGTGTTTTTGCCGCACTTAAAACCATCATTCATATAATCTATAAGAGTTGTTGTCCTCTGTAAACCGTCCAAAAGCCACATAATATAAGTGCCGTCCGAAAAAACTTCTTCTGCTATAATAATGCTTGGAATAGGATAATTCTGCGCAACAGTAGAAATAAGGTCGTGCTTTAATTTATTATTCCAATTGCCTTGCGCTCTCTGCGTAGGGTGGTCGGTTCTTATTTCTCCCGCTTCTATTTCTTCTATATAGCCGCTTAAAGTACGTGGAATTACAGCATTTTTCTGATTTGTAGATGTAATATTTGATGAAATAATCATTTTATTTTCCTCCTTTTGTGATTTTACTGTTTTACTAATGTTTGTATATTTTTTATTTACAGAGTTAGCTTTAATTCTTATATCCTTTATCTGATTTAAAGCATTTCTGTAATTTTTTTCATTTATTTTTAATTTCTGCATAATCTCATTGTCACTATAGCCTTGTGAATGTAGAATAATTATATTACGCTGCATTTTTGACAAGCCTTTAAGCAAGAGCCGGGTTTTGTCGTTAAGCTCCTTCTCCCAGAAATACACATCCTCCTTTCCCGACTGAATAGTCTCCAACAAACTCATCTCTCCGTTTATTTCTTCGTCCAAAGATACTGTAATTCTGTTGCCTCCTCTTTTCTGCCTGTTCCTTCTGCCTAATTCAGAGCAGAATCTATTGTGCAGACAGGAAGAAAGATAGGTTTCAAAACTGCATTTTCTTCCGGCAGTATAAGAATTTACAATATTAGCAAAAACCTCATTTGCCACACTATAGAAATCATCACAATCGTCAGGAAGAAATCCTTTACAGCATTTTTTCAGAATTATGTCTGAAAGCTGTTTAAGCTTGACGGCGTTATCCTTATAATATTCATCTAAAACCGCTTCTTTGCTGAAATACTTGTCCATAAAACTACCTCCAATTTTGTGACATTGTATTATCTTTTACCCGCAAAAATATTACTTGTAAAAATAATCAGATTTCATAAGAGCCTTATATCTCTTTTTTCCCAATCTGTTTTTTACAAATTCATCAAAAATATATGTGCCGTTTTTTATATAAGTATTGCTATCATACTTGTACCATTTCTTTATAAGCTCGATTTCCTTATTTATAGGAATTTTTTGACATTTTCTTCCTGTGCGATTTAAAGCAATTTCTGTCTTTCCCTTATCAATGGCACGTATGAGCCTTACATAATCCTTTGCCGCTTGTACGACTATTGCAGCCGCCAAACCATAAAACCCCTGTTTATAAAGGAAATGTAATCCACATTCTTCTCTGCTCATCTTATCCTCCTTTTTTGCTATTTTACTTAACTGTGTATAATGATTTTTCAGCCTTATTATATTAAGGAGTATATTTATTCGTCTTAAATCAGTCATCTGCTTTTTCTCCTTTAACTAAATAAAAATAAAAGTTAAAATCACTTATCTTAACACGTCACGTTCTATTTCTTTTGGCTGCCAATCTTTCAGCTATCGCTTTTCTTTGTGACTCTGTAAATTGTTTAGGCTTACGGAAAGATATATATTTTTTGTCACTTATTATGTATGTCTTCCCCCACGTCTCACCCCTATTTGTCTCTTGTACTTTAAGACTGTACACTTCCGGACATTCCTCAACAAGCCTATCAAGCTTACGCATAACTGACTTATCCCTTGTGTAAAGCTCCGCTTGTCTTTGCTCAGCATTATAATTAATTATGGTTTCCATTTCATATTTTAATAAATTCACATTCAAACCTCCTTTTTTAAGTTATGTATATATTTCTATATTCCCATTTCTTTTAAAGGTAGTTATAAAAATATATCCATAAACCAATTAACTTGTTCTTTCTCTAAGTTTTTTAGAATTATTGTCTCATAAACTTAGACATTGTTGCTTTATATTCTCATTATATCAGACACCACGTAAAAATTCTTGCGTTATGAGACTGATATTCTATTGACTATAATAAAAAAATAGATTATAATAATGAAAAGGATGTGATTATATGGCTTTTAAAGACAGATTAAAACAAGCAAGAGAGCGTTCTGGACTTACACAAAACGAACTTGCCATTAAACTTGATATTGTTTCAAGTAAAACTGTTTCACACTATGAAAATGGAATTGTCTTTCCTAAAAAGGAAGCTCTTATAAGACTTTTCGCAGTTCTGAATGTAACGCCTAATTTTCTTTTTCAGGATTATATAAATAAATCAGTTGAAAAAAACAAAATTATATTAAGCTCTGAAGAAATTGAACTTGTAACCAAATACAGAAAGCTCAATGATTACGGCAAAAGAATAATAAAAACCATTTTGGACGTAAAGTCAGAGGATAATATGTATGATGATAAATTATATAAACCTGAAATTCACAAAAAGTCAATTCCTCTTGCTGACTTTTCAATATCTGCCGGAACAGGGAATCCGTTTCCTGAAGATACTTATGAAATGATAGATATAGATGCCGATAAATATCCCAAAGCTGACATCGCCTTTAAAGTAAAGGGAGACAGTATGGAGCCAAGATATCATAATGGCGATATAGTATTCGTACATAAGCAACCTATAGTGGAACCGGGCGAAATAGCAGCCTTCATATATGATGATAATCAATATATAAAAAAACTTGTCTACGAGGACGGAACGTATAAATTCCGCTCCCTAAACAGCAAATACGTCGATATTGAAATCAAAAATGACAGTCTCAGGATTTACGGCAAAGTTATAAATTAATAGCCTTAATCACCCCCGAATACACTTATTGAGTAAGCTAATATATATTTTACTCATAACGGGTTTTATAGTTTGATTATAATTTTCATATCGAGAAATGTCTACACGATATTTTGGCAATATTACTCAATACGAAAATAATAAGGAGATAAATTATGCAGACAATATGTGAAAGATTAAAACTTTTACGTGAAGAAATCGGTCTTACAAAAAAAGATACTGCTAAAATATTCAATTTACCATACACAACATACGTAAATTATGAATCCGGCACAAGAGAACCAAGCTTTACGTTTATGATTGAAGTTGCAAAGTTTTATAATGTGACAGTAGATTTTCTTATAGGCGCAAGCAATATAAGAAACCCTCTGTCTGAGTTATTGATTTCAGACAACATATCTTCTATAGGTGAAAACGGAATAAGAAAACATATATTTGAAAACAACAACGTTATAAATCAAAAGCAGCTTTTATCTGAATTAGGCATAACAGTCAAAAATACAAATTATATAATACACAATGACGGAACAAAAACACCAATTTCAGACCAAGAATATGACTTCGTAATGGGCTGTCTTGACTTATTAAAAAAATGCAAATAACCCCTTTCCCTACAATTTCATATTGCTTAAAACAGAAAATTCCTTTATCTTGTATATATAATACATTATAAAGGAGTTTTTGTTATGAACCGTATAATTAAAATTGCTGATGAATTTGCCAAAAAAGCTAATATTGACTCTTTGCCGCTCAGTTATGAAAAACTGGAACAAATTGTAGCAGATGAAAACTGTAAAATAATCTATTATTCCAAAGCCTATAAATTTTTAAAAGCTATGGGATTTGATGATTATTTAACAACAAGTAAAGGATTTACATATTTTTCCGATGATAATACAATTATATTTATAAAAGATGAACTTGAATATCTCGACAAAATAAATGTAATTTGCCACGAGCTTGGCCATGTAGTATTGAAGCATATTTATGTCGGCTCTAAGCAGAAATCCATTTCTGATATTTCCGATAATCCCCTACAAAACAAAAACATACAGGAAACAGAAGCCGACGTTTTTGCCCTTGTTATACAGGCACCTACATATATGCTAAAAATTTTAGATATTTCAAGCAGCAGCGGACTTGTAGAACGTGGTATTTTCACAAAGGAAAATGCAAAACTGCGAATGAAATATTATAGAAAAGCAAAAAAATCATATAAGGCTTTTCTTTGGACTGTGCCAATATTCTTTGCAGTATTAACAATAATAATACTTTCAGGCAGTTATGCGGAAAGGGCAAATAATTCAAACCGTTTGGACGTACAGCCTTCAATGAAGTATTCTGAAACAACAACTGAAGTCGTTTCCGAATACGTACTGCAAAATGATTCGGGCACCGTATTTATCACCAAATCCGGCATAAAATATCATAAGTCAGACTGTTTCCATATAAAAAACAAAGATGTTATTGAAATATCAACCGAAAAGGCTGTTGAGCTTTCATACCAACCTTGCTCCGATTGTTTCGGTAAAGATAATTAATCATTACAAAGGAGCCGATTTTCACCGGCTCCTTTTTTTACTTTAGAATTTTTGTGTTCCCTCATCTTTAGCCCATTTCGATATACAATCAAATGATTTATCCTTAATAATTTCAATCATTATATTCAGCTTCTGTAAATGCCATATCTTTTGAGAAATTGTGTTCATCTGCTCTGCAATATTATCAGGCGAGTTGATTCTTGAGAGTGGAAATTCTGCCGCAAGCATACAGGGATAAAAACCATCCTTATTTGCTACTTCCCCGTACCTATTTCCTTTCTGCGCTTCACGCTGGAATCCCATCCAAAATTCCAACATTTCAGTATCGAGATTGATAATATAAGCGAATTCGCAAAATAAGGAGTCTCTTATAAAGTCCTGATTGTCCTCCATAAAGGCTTTCTTTTTGACGAGCGCACTCTTCTTTAGCTCATCCAAATCCCCTTGTAGCCCACGCAAGAGGCAATACCAATCCTCTTGCTTTTGGCTGCTGACGGACTGATAGTAATATCCCGCTTCTATGCACCACTTTATCTGTTCTTTTGTAGGGGGCGTTTCCTCGTCTATCATTTCAATGTTGTTATAAATTTGACTCATTTCCTCTATTGAGGTTGTGGAGCAAAATGTCGCAATTTTCCGTCCAAGCCAGTCGGGATAACTGTCTTGATGGTTGTATGTTGTCTTGTCCTGTCCATTTTTTCTAAATCCATAAAGTCCTCTTGTACTCATATATCCTCCTGTACTGCATTTTTATAGAAAATCTAAATTATAAATGATAAATCATCAATATTTTTAATGACCAAAGCTGTCGGTAAGCATAGCCACATCAGCACCTGAAAGGTAGAAGCCTTTGTTTGCCAGAATTTTATTATAGGCTTCTTTGCCCTGAAAACTGTCTATTACAGACTTCTCTTCTTCTGACATATCTGTATATTTTTTGCTGCCATAGTGAGGAGGCAGCCAGTTTCGGCGTCCTCCTATGTAGATATTGTACTTATCTATAAGGTCAGGATTGGTAAAAACTATATGAACAGTGCCTTTTTTATAAAATGTAGCCTTGAAAAATTTACATTCTATGTTTTTAGTTATGCTGTCATTAAAGGCTTTTTCTATTGTACTTTGCAGGTCTACATCAGCCGTCATATTTCCGTCAAGGAAATTGAGTATTCTTTCTATATCGGAAAGCACTTCATAAGCAGCTCTTATATTCAGCTTGCTGCTCCAACTGCTATAAACCCCGTAAGTAGGAAGTATTACCTTTTTGCCTATTTTATGAGCAATATTTGTTTTCCAACCATTGTAATAATGGCGATTGTTTTTACATTCGGGATAATATGTGTACCCTTCAGTTAATCTGTCATACATAACTTCTATTTCATCAGCTATACCCTTGTTGAGACTTGCATTCATTTCTATTATTAGATTGTTTATATTAAACTCGTTAAAATCATAGTCTGCAAGAGTTTCAACCTCTTCCTGATATTTTTCCTGAAGTGCGGATGTAAGCTTACTCATAATTTTTTTATTTGAAAGAAGCTCTCTCCAATATTTTAGCCGTACTTTTTCCACATAATCATTTATAGAAAAAGAGCTTTTATCACACATACGAAGCTCTAACATAGGATAATTATAACAGGCCTTTTCAAAACTTTTCTTTATATAAGGACTTAGGGCATTATATTCATTTATTAATTTTATTCCTGCTCCTGTCTCGATTCGGTAATGAGTCACTATCATTTTTATAAAATCAGTAACATCAAGGTCTGTTATATCCTCGTTCGGCATAACTTCTATATTTACGGCTTTTTTCATACCATTATAAATATCGCTTTCCCGCTCTACTTCTTCTATAAAGACTTTTATAATAGCAATTTCAACATCTGTTTTTCTCTCGGCAGCAGAAAATCCGTTTTCAATATATTCTATATCTGCATCATACTTATCAAGTATGGCTTTAAGCTCTTTCTGTAAAGCATTATTAGGATTTTTCAAAGTTTCTGCATTAAGAAGACATATAACAGAACCTCCGTTTTTCTGCATTTCCAAGGCTTTTAAAAGGTGTTTGTAACCATCTCTGAAGGGTGGGTTCATAACTATCAAATCATACTTCTTGTAAGTTATGAATTGCAAAAAATCATCATATACAACTTTTACATTTTCATAATTTTTTTCTATTGTGCCTTTTATTATTGCTCTCAGATATGGGTCAATTTCAATGCAGTCTATACTAAATTCCTTTTTGATATCATTATTTGAATAACCCCAAGTCACCCATTTATTTTGAAAATAATCAACAACCTCTTCTTCAATGGCTTCTATCAGATTTCCCTTACCTGCCGACGGTTCTAAAATATTTTTTATACATTCCCACTTTATGCCTGACAACATCTTCTTGGCAATCTCTTTCGGTGTAGGATAGAATTGTCTGTCTGTTTCTGTATAATTCGTAATAGTTTTCATATTATCACTCCTTTATTCTTTTAATATAACAGGTAATATTAAAGCTCTCTGCTTTCCAAACATTTCATCAGGCTTTATAATTAAAGGTGAACGAGAACCTAAGACATTAAATAAAACTTTTTCTTCGTCAAAGGTTTTTATAAGCTCCGAAAAAAGCTTGGGATTGTAGCCTACTTTCAAGTCTGTTTTTTCGCCTAATTGCTCAATTTCTATTTCTTCCGAATAATCACTGCCGTCAACGAGTCTTGCATCAAGTTTTAATGCATCTTTATCAAAGTTAAATATAACAGCCGGCTTATACGTTTTATTGTCCTTCGTTACATTTTTTGCAATAAAAGCGAGAGCTTCTTCCATAAGCTCTTTTTCGATTTTTACAGAAATCACATCGGAATATCTGCAACTGCCTATTGTTCTGTCAAAAAAATTCTTGTAATCAAAAAAAGCTGTATCATATAAATTCGTAATGATTTCAAAATTTTCTGTTTTAAAGTATATTTTATTCTCCGAAAGAGATATTTTTATTTCTCCCTTCAGACAAACCTTACAAATATACTCGGCGGCTTCATAGTTGAACGTTTCTCTTATATCGAAATCCACATTACTGCAAGGCACATCATAAACTAAAATTCTGAATGTATCACTGCCAACAAATTCTATATGATTATCCAAACTGTTCTTGTTAATGTGGATTCCTTCAAAAACTTCTTTTACAGATTCTTTTGCTCTTACAGCAGACGTTTTTTCTAAAGCCTTTACAAGCTCTTTTGCATCTATTGTAAATTCTGCCTTTATTTTTTCAGAAGGCATAAACTTATCAGTATCAAACAAGCCGACATCCATAGCCTTAAAAGTATTTTTAATTATTCTTTTTTCATTACGTGATGAGCTTTCCAAAATAACCATATTATTCTCAATATCTGCTTTAAATTCCAAAACCGCACCAGACGGAAGTCCGTTTATAACCTTTATATTTGCGGGTGAAAGTATAAACGGATTACTCTCGTCATAGTAGTCAAGTTTTTGCTTAATGTAGGTTGTTCCATTCCCGGCATACATATATCCGTCCTTTATAAGAATATTTTCGTAAATTTTTTGCTCTAATGAAAAGCCTTTAAGTAAATAGGCTTTTACAAGGTTGTACTTTGATATTAATTCCTTCTTTAAAATAAACATAATTTTTCCTCCTTTTTGGTTTTATCAATAATTTTTTAGGTAAAATAAATAAGAGTGCAGAATATCTTCCACACTCTTATATACTCAAAATGATTTTCATATTTATTTACAACTTGATTTTCTCAAAACGTTCCATAAGGAAGTCCATATCTTCAAGGGTTTTACTTGGGGAGTCGGCATTTTCTGTTCCTAAAATATAGGCTTGCTTTATAAGGTCTTTTATTTTTGTTTCTGACAATGAAATTTTATCAGGACAGACGGAAAATTCTCCTTTATCTACACTTTTGTAAAAGTTGCCTATATCATCGGTGTTTTCGTGCCTTGTATCTTCCGATATTCCGGCATATCCAAGAGTTGTTTTTCTTTTATCGTGGTTAAGCTCCTGCTGCAAATAGTCTATAGCAGAATAGTTATTTTTGTTATTCATCAAAAACCAATAGCAATACGTCTTCCGCATAGTATGAGTACCTATGTTATCAGTTATTCCTATTTTCCGTGCAGCTTCTTTTAAAACCTTTATGTAGGTCTTAGCTGCGCTTATACAGACAGAATCGTTGCCAAGAGAAATCTCTGACTTATATTTTCCTACAAACGGAGCATAATCACCGTCTGTATTAAAGCCATATTTTTCACAAAACTTAAAGTATTCATCTACGTGGGTTTTAAGGTCATCATTTACAAATTTATAATTCCACTTGTCTGTCTTTTTTTCCTTTATATAAAATTTTTCTGACAACAAATCATTCCACGTAAGACGAAGTATATCACTTATTCTGAGTAACGTGTTTATTCCGACCATAAAAATAAGGTGATTTCTTAAATGCTTTTTCTTCATATTGATATTTGTTGTTCTTTCGTATTTATCGTGAAAGTAACGCCTTAAAAGACGAAGGTGTTCAGGATTTCTTATGGGATGAACTCCATTATGTCCACCCTTCTTTTTCCCGCTGCCTTCCACCTTTTCACGCCTTGCGGTTTGTCCATCCATAAATTTTGACAAATCAATCATTACATTTGGTATTTTATGGGAATTTTCTAAATTTATTTCTTTCATAAATATCTCTCCTTTCAAAAACTGAATCTTTCATCATTCATTAATTTTAAGGCAAATACGTGTCCCCTTGCCTATAAAACGCATTTTCCCATTTGGGCGTATATCTCCTCTAACAAGTACAATATCCGCCTCCTTCTCATTTATGAGAGGTATTTTAACAAAATCTTTATTAAAATGAGTTTTGGCAGCCTTTACACTTGAAGTACCGCTTATAACCTTGACCTCTGAATTATTTTCTATTTTGTTGTATTCCACTATATAAGTATTTACCGACATGTATTCCCTCCTTAATGTAATACTGCTTTTTACAACTCTTTTCTTTTGTACCCGGTTGAAAGTCCAAGAGCGTGTAAAGATTTTGACACAGAATAACGCTTGACTATAGATAAAGCCAAAGCATAATAGTTTCTCATATAATCCTTATCGTTTTCCTTACTGCTTTTCAAAATCGTATTAATTGTATCTGACAATATTTTTCCTCCCTTGTAAAAAAATTGTGACAATAAAAAAACAGGAGTATTGATATTATCTCTACTCCTGTATACAATATATTAATTATTATAAATTATTCTTGTTCCCTTATTAAAGGTGGCTGCTGATAAAGCTTGCGCTCTATCTGACGACGCTTTTTTGCTATAAGTTTTAAAGTTTCTACAGAATTTTCTTTTTCTGCAATTTCCTGAATATCCTCTAACAGACTTAATTGGTCAAAAAGATAGCCATTATATTCCTTTTCATTAGACGGCATAAGCATACCTCCTTTTATATAATGTCCCTAATTATTTTATGTCCTTGTCTTTATTATAACAAGTTTTTTCAACTATGTAAAGACATAAGAACAATTTCAGAAAAGTTTCACTATAAGTTCAATTTTGTCCGAAAAGCTTTTCTGAGTTTTTACAACATTCTTTATAAGAGAGTCTATTCCTTCAATAATATCAATTCCTTTTTGCCCTTCATGAATTGTCATCACTTGGGGGCAGCCGCCCGTATAATAA
Source organism: uncultured Clostridia bacterium (assembly GCA_947624655.1). Classification (GTDB taxonomy): domain Bacteria; phylum Bacillota; class Clostridia; order TANB77; family CAG-508; genus JAAWPK01. Next base: position 40,611 of record CANQLH010000002.1, read on the forward strand.
TCACATACAACAAGTGAATCTGTACTATCAAATCCTACATCTATAGCTCTTATTCCGTACCAGCCTTCAGACCTTTTCAAAATATTTTCCAAAGAATCATCTGCATGACCATCTATTTTTGCAACAGCAAATTTACATTGAGGCAAATCTTCCTTGCAAGTATTAAGAAGACATAAATTTTTGATATATTGTGCTAAATCATAAGACCTCCACAACATAAAATCTTTATTCTTTTTCATAGTAAAGCTCCTTTCATAATTAATTCAGACTTATTTCATAATTGATATTATTACATAAAGATATTTTGAAACCCGCATTTTGAAATACATCTTTCACCTTGCTGTCTAAAGTATACGCTGTACGATTTTCTAATTCCATAATTTGACTATAACAATCTTCTACTTCCTCAAATTCAGCAAGTGTTAAACCCCTTAATCTTCCGGTTTCATATGCGTAATCTATTCTATCTTTAATTTTATTAAGCCTTTCTCTTTCATCTTTTGTAAATGTCTTTTTCAAAAAATTATCTATAGCTATTTCTTTAAGATTTTTCCCATATCCGGTTAAGTATTTGTTATTTGTAAACATAGCTACATCTCCGAACTCAACATCAGGAAGTAAATCAGATAAAAAATAACAAAACTGGTCTTTACTGGTATTTTCATTTTCATAAGCGTAATTAACAATATTTTCAATTAAGTCATGTAAATAACTTTCTTCTACTCTGTTAAAATTATTAACAAAGTTTTTCTTTGATAAATAACTTACAAATCTGTCACTGTTAAAAAATTTTTCCATAGCATTTCCTCCTTTAAATTTTAAAAAAATTTTAAATTGAAAGATTATAGATGTAAGAGCCACATCTCACGCATTTATCGTGTGGACCCCAATATCCAAGTTTCTTCATTCCACGAACACTCCCTGTGTAATGGATTGAGGGGTGTCTTGATTTCTCTTTTTCTGTAAGCTTCATATATTTCATGTTGTTACCTCCTTTTGTTAACTATTCTTAGTCAAATATATAAGCTACTCCTTCAGTTATTTCTTTCCCTGACTGAAGCCACTTAAACTGATATTTACTACTATCACCGTTTAAATTCCAATTTAAAGACTCCTTTAAATCAGATGTATCAAGGAAAAATTCAATTCCTCTTTCTTTAATCTGATTTTCCGTCCAAAACATATTTGTCCTGTTATCAAGAACAGATATTGTTTTTATTTTCAAACGAGGACTATCTGATACCCATAGTTTGTCGGATGACGGTTTTATACTTTCCACTTTTACTATAAATTTAGCTTTATGTAAAATCTTTTTGCGCATTGGTTATTCCTCCTTTAAAATTTTGAAATTTTCCTATGTAGCTTCAAGGGCTTGTGACCTTCGGCGGACTTTCACCGGCTGCATTAAAGCAGGATTTTATTTCCTGCTCCACTCTGCATTGATTTATCCTTTTATTAAAGCGTAAATAATCCATATAACGCCTATAATTGTCATAACCATATTTTTCCCTCCTGTAAAATATATTCTTATTCTGCAATTTCAAGGGCTTGTAACCTTCGGCAAATTATCCACTATTATACCTTTCACGTTAATATAAAAATATTATACTTTTATATCATTCCAATATATAGCAAGGAATGACTGTCATAACTTCAGATGCCGTTGCTGCCAATTTTTTCCTCTCTTCATAATGTGCTTTTGAAGATTCATCTGCACCATATTTCTTTTCAAAATTTTCATAGTTTTCCAAAGGGTAAAGATTAAATAAATAGTAAAGCTTCTTGTTACAGCAATAAATTCTGTCCATTTCACCGTCTAATTTACAGCCCCATACTCCTGATTTTTTAACTATTTTAAAATATTCAAATTGTAAGTTAGGCTGTAAACTTTTAAATTTTTCTATTCCTCTCACTACACCGCAGGTTTTTCCATATTCATTTTTACAAGTTATAGAACGTGGAGATAATTTAACTATCCTGTTTTTTACATCTTCTATTTTCATTTTTGTTTCCTCCTTTGAAATTTAAAAAATTATATATCTGATGTTTTACAGCTTCAGGGCTTGTGACCTTCGGGAGACTTCTTGTCGACTTCTACTGTTAATCAGTAGTCGAGGAAGTATATATCAATATCGCTATTCATTATATCCGTAGCTTTAAAAATCATATCTCCGACCATAAGCCAGTCGGGAGAATAGTCTTCTTCAATTCCTGGTGCTTTGAGTGCGTCTTCAATATACTGCTGTCTACCATATATGTGTATGGTATGAAAACCAAGCTCCATAGCTTTTTCCAGTAACTCAGTAAGTGTAAATGTTTCAACAATAATTTTATCTGTAATTTTATCTGTCATTTTTGTTTCCTCCTTTGAAATTTAAATAATTTCCTATCTGATGTTTACAGCTTCAGGGCTTGTGACCTTCGGCAGACTTCCACCGGCTGCATTAAAGCAGGAAATATAAGGTTGCTTGTTACTTTAATTCTTTATAATTTCCTGCTCCACTCTGCATTGATAATTTTTGTCCTTATAATGTAAGCGTTGCAGTGTTACATTCAGTTAAACAATAGTTTATATAAGTTTGACAAGCTTCTTCATAAGTTTCATATTCAGCTCTAAAATTCCTATTTATCTTACTAAGCATTCTAACCATTTCAATGTATTGCCCAAATAAACAATTATACTTTATAAGAAATTTATCTCTCTTATATTTGCTTAGCGTTGTATTAAGACTTGCAAGCCTGTATTTTTCACTGTCAATATATACTTTAACTATTCTGCTGAATAATTCATTTTTTATTTCTTCTGTTATTGTTAAAGTAATAGTATTTATTGTATTTGTCATAGTGATGTCCTCCTTTGAAGTTCATTTTTTGTTTTTGGGTTATCCCTGACCCCTTGCGGGGTTTCGTCTTAATCTTCCAAGACTCTTCAGAGGGACTTTTATAATCTGTTATTGACTTGTTGCCGGCTCCGTCTGAGAAAAGCCGAAAAATGCAGCCTTTACCATAATTAATTTTGATTTGGTTTCGGACGTATCGGGTATTTTAACCTTACAGGGCTTCCATATTTGGGTCTTAAAAAGTGCCTTGCTGCCTTTTTTAACTTGCCGCCCTAAACGTTGCCATCCTGCATAGGTCTGTACATTTTCGGTTATTCCGTGCAAAATCATTTCACTTGATATAATTTCAGTGTTAGTTATTGCCATTTTCAACAGCTCCTTTCTGATTTTTCTTATAATTGTCATAGCTTACATCAACCAAAAATATAGGTATTAAGCCAATAACAATAGTTATAATAATTTCTAAAAGCTTGATTATTATCATTCTTTTAACTTCCTTCCTTTGATTTTTCAAATTTGACTTTTTATGGACTTGTAACCATTTCAGCAAAATAGGATTTGCCGAAGTGCATTAAATGGACGGCTTTAATTATTTCAAGTCGTCCGTTTACTCTGTTTGAAAAAACAAGGATTATTACAGAATTGTTGATAAAAAATATTCTCATTTTAGGGCTTTATGCTTTACGTTATAAGCAATTAATTTCACCTGTAAAGGCTATTTTTTTCTTGTCATAACGGCGTTTAATGCTCCCTCGTGGTGGTATAATGTCACCGACCCGGTCGCGTGCATTTTGCGACTGCTTCCATAATATCAACAAGCTGTATCAATAAGCTTGTTACGTGTATCATAGTCACCGCCCCGGCTGCCTTGGTTATGTGCCGGCTCTGTTATTTTTTCAACGTCTGACGGATGGCAGACGGACCGCAAAAGTCTATATTCAGTTATCAAGGTTCATAATATACAGTGTTTGAAAAAAGTTTTATACTTGTAAAAGAATTACAGGTGTAAAGGGTTTTAAACGCTCCTTCTCTTTTATAGGGCTTGAAAATTTCAAGATATACGCCGCATCAAGGGCTTTGATGTGCCTTTTAATGCAACCCACTACGAAATACAAGGGCTTTTACTGTATTTCCTTTATCAGGAACAAATATAACAACGGGTTACTACGGGTTACGCTTGCAATTGGTTCGGCTTACGCCTTAACAGTACCGCCAACGTGAAGGCTTGCAAATGGTACCATATGGCAGACCGTGGAAGTCTGCCGACTATAAAGTCTGATTAATTATTAAAATTGTCTAATACCTTCTCGGCAAACTCAGTTAAAAGATTTTCTATTGCTTGCCGTCTTTCATCATACTTCAAATCATAATTGCCTCTGATTTTTTCGGCCTTCAATTCATACTCATTTACGATGTCGTAATTTACTTTTTTGCCGATAGGTGAATACCCGGTTGAAATTATCAAGCCGTTTACATCGTAATAGTCACAAGACCAACCATATATACCGGCAGAATAAGCAAACGGGGTCTCGTAAGTTAATAAGCTCTGAAGTCCACAATAGCCGACCGAAAGTATATTATTATAGGTGCTTCTTATTGCTTTGAAAGTTGTTTTAATTTTTGTCATAGTAGTAACCTCCTTTGAAGTTATGCCGCTGTCTTGACTTTTCGGCGGCTATGTGGTATTATGAGTGGTGAGAGTGTAAGCCCTTCAGCCTTGGCGCTGCCCGGTGGGTAGCTTTGAGGGCTTCGGGGTTGCTCTCTCTTGATGTTGATACTATTATATCACCCCGTGGGTTATATTTCAAGGCGTAATGTTCAACAAATATATACCACGGTATTATATCTATATTGTTAGTTTTTCACAAAAGGAGCGATTTAAATGGGTGAAATTGTCGAAAAAAAGAAAGCCTCTGCGGCACAAATAAAAGCAAATCATAAATATAGGCAAAAAAAATATAATGATGGCACAAATAAAAGATTAGATTTGACCGTAAAGGCAGATGTATATTATGCAATTGATGACTATTGCAAAAAATATAATATTAGCAAGGTGCAGTTTGTAGGTCGTGCGACACGCTATTTTATAGATAAAGACATTGACATAACCAAAATAGAGTAGCTGCCAAATGAAGGTGTTTTTATGATAATATATGACAAATTATTACAAATCTTGAAAAATAACAATTATACTTGCTACACTCTTACAAAAAAAAATAAGGTTATAGGGCAAGCTACTTGGAAAAAAATTCACGAAAGAGGAAACATAGATACAAGAAGTATTAATTCTCTTTGTGCTTTTCTTGAATGTCAGCCAGGCGATATCTTAGAATATATACCTGATGTATCAGACGGCAAAGGCAGCAAGGACAACAGGGCAGACGGCAAAGCTGAATAAAACATAATAGCCTTATGTCAAGGCGTTTTGCTGTCTGATGTAAGGCTTTTTATTACAACTCTTTTTATTACGGCTCTGAGATTGAAAAGTCAAGCCGCCGTTTACCTGCCTTGTAAATTGTACTGTAAGGAAGTATAAGCCTTTTAATGCTTTCGGTGTAGGTCTGTCGGTGGAGAATATCGGAGGACTTCGGGAGACCTCAGGGACGTTATGAGAAGAAATAAAATGACAGCCGGACAGAATATAACCGAAAAGTCAAAACGCTTTATAACGCGCCCAAGCCCCCTATAAGACGTTTTAATTTTGAAGTATAAATTTATAAGGCCTTAATATCAAAGTCGTCTTATATTGGTTATGGTAAATCGTGAGAGGGTTTTATATTATTTATAGGCAGGTGTGCCCGGTGAGAGGGTAGGTTTATCAGACTTTAAACAGGACATACAGGAGAGGAATGGAGATAAAAACGGCAAAGGGAATAATTTAAGTTGATTTAAGTAAAATCTGCTTAAATTTGTGATAATTATCAACTTAAATTAACTTAAATTGTGATAATTGTCAAATAATTTTTTTATCGTCAAGAATGATTTTTCACGATCAAAATTAAATGCAAATAACAATATTTTCATAAATAAATTATACCGTGTAGATTTTTGTATAAAAATAAGTTTGATATCCTATCTATCCCTTTAATGGAATAATTTGCCATATAATAGAGCTTCCTGCCCTTCCAAATAAAGCCAAAAATAAAAACAGTTGAAAAACTCCCATTTTTTCAACCATTTTTAATATTTCAAAGAGGGGGCTATTTTACATTTTAAACCTTATGCCACCACTCCAGAACAGGGTTATGTGTTCCATTTCCACCTGAATTATCATTTCAGATTTACACTAAATTTTACACTACCCATTTTTCGCTTCCCAACCATATTTTTACCAATAATTACCAATCAATCATTTAAATTTTATAATTTTCTTCATCGTCAAAAGCACTTTATAATAGAAGTTTTTTACTTCAAGAAACAACTAAATTTCGCAAAGCACTACTTCATAAAGATATGAAATAATTCTGCATAATAGTTATTTTTTCGATAAATTTGTAAAAAATAAATTTTAACTCCAAAATCTTTCAAAATTACATTATAGCAAAAATGTAAAAAATGCCGAAATAACAAAATTTTGTCGAAATCTAACGATAAAAATTTTTATGGTAAAACATAATAAAAGCAGATACAAAAATATCAAAAGGGCTGATGTAAAAAAAATTTAATAAAAATATTAAACATAAATATATCAGACGTTTTTATATCAGCATAAATATTTTTTATGTAATTAGCTTTATTTTTTTATTTAATAAAAATAAATTAATAAATTGAGCTATATCTGATTCAGAAAATAAAATTACAGAAGGATATCTTGTATTCCTAATAAAGCTTTTTAAGTTTGTAAGAAAATTTTCTAAAAAAAAACATTTTTATATTAATCTCAGACTCAAATAATATAACAATTCCTTAAAATAAATTCAGAAAACCTTATTTATCTTTTGATATTTTAAAAAATTTTTTTTTATAACAGAGTATATATATTTAGACCCCCTATTCGGACTTCGACAGTCGCGTTAGTGACTGGCGAAGCCTCAACTACTCTACTTTATATATTTACAATACTCACTACGTTCGTATTATAAATATATAAAGTAGAGTAGTTGATAAATATTATAATATATAATTAATATATAATCTATATTATTATATTATATTATTATATTTATTTATTATTATATATTATATATATATATATAAAATTGGCGGTAGAAAACACACAAACTATTTAAAAAACACAGAGCAAGTAAACCTAAATGTCAATATATGGTAATAGCTGAATAAGGAGGAAATATGAACACATTATATTCAAGTTTTTATAATACAAAAAAAGCAACTGTAACCATAGACAGAAAAAAACTTTCAGAGCATATGGGAGTCAAAGGTTTAAAATATTTTTTGGTAATAGGATATTTAAGAAAACATCTTCAATCTATTGGAAATGTTAAACTGAGTCTTAATGAGCTTATTTTAGGTTGTGGAGGTTCTCTTACGTATAGAGCAGTGTCTAAATACAAAGATTACCGAAATATTATCAAAGAGCTTTCAGAAAATAAGCTTGTAAATATCCAAGCAGACATAGACAAAGTTAAGCCCTCCACATATTTTGACATTATCTGCACAAAGGAGCTTTTTGAAAAGAAAAATAATTTTGTTGTGTTCAACGTGTATGAGTTTGATAAAATAATAGGCTTTGCAGATGGCAGTATAAGCAAGGCTGCTCTTGTCGGTGTTTATCTTTATGTCAAACAATTTATAACTTTGAAGCCTGATTTATCTTACGGGAATTATTTTGTTTTTCCTTCGCTGTCTGATATGTCGGCTGATTTGGGTATTTCTGTTAAGACTTGCAGATACGCTTTAAAGGAGCTTGTGGATATAGGGCTGTTATTCTGTTTGGAAAATTTCTACATAGAGGAAAAAAGCAAAAAGAATTATTATGTCCCTACACGCTGCACATATGCTCTTGATAAAAAATATCTCGTTCCTCAAAATGTAAAAAATGCTATGGCTGATTTTTATGGCAGACCTGTTTATGAAGAAAATGAAGTTTTGGGAAATATAATTTTTCTATGAAACAGAAGATTAATTATTGACATAAAATAAAATAAATTATATAATAATAACAGAGAGAAGCGTGCTTCTTCAGGTGGGCTAACACCTTAATCTGAAATCATGACCGTTTTGTTTATATCCTAAAGGAGATAATTATGAATATTAAAATCGTAAAAAATATTGGAATTATAATATCTATTGTTGGAACAATTGTTTTGGGATATGGATTTTATAGTTATAATGAGGCTCAAGGAATGATTCGGGCTATTACTCAAGGTAATAACTTATTTGGGCAAAGTAGTTCGTCAGCTATAAGTATTGACAGGTGGACAGAAACAAGCAATAATTGTAAACTTATACTTGCTATTGGAGCAATTATACTTGTTTTTGGAATTATTCTTTTAGTTGTTGGAGTGTTAATTAATAAAAATAAAACAAAAAGTAAGAATAATTGTAATAACCAATCAATTACTCATTATGAAACTAATATTCAGGACAGATTAAACAGGCTAGAAGAATTAAAGAAAAAACAAATTATCACTGAAGATGAATATTTAGAAAAGCGAAGAGAAATAATATCTTCTCTATGAAGATGATATTAACTCCTTTGATTTTGTAAATAAAATAGCTAAATAGATTTTGTTTTAATTTCATCTCAGAATTGTTTAATTCTTTTAGTACGTTTTGTTGATTGTTTAAAACTACGAATTAAACTATATATTTTTTTTGAAGTTGATTTTCAGGCAGACTTATACGGTCTGTCTTTTTTTATTTTTTTGATTTTTGCGTGAAGTGAATTTTTAATAAAAAATAATTTTTAAATTGGGTATATATGATTAGAGCAACTTAAATATTTTTATTTTTTCAAAGGAGGAAGTTTATGTCTGAAAATTTTAAGAATAATCAAATTCAGGTTTTCGAAAATAATGAGTTTGGTGCAATGCGGACTGCTCTTGTCGATGATGAAGTCTGGTTTGTGGGGAAAGATGTGGCGGATATCTTGGGGTATGTCAAGGCAAGGAATGCTATAGCTACTCATGTTGACGAAGATGACGCCCTGAAACAGGGCCTCACCGATGAGCTTGGAAGAACACAAGAGACCATTCTTATCAACGAAAGTGGCTTATATAGTCTTATTCTTTCAAGCAAGCTGCCTACTGCCAAGAGGTTCAAGCATTGGGTCACATCGGAAGTGCTTCCGTCTATACGGAAACACGGGGCATATCTTACGGCTGATACTCTCGAAAGCCTTTTGGGAAATCCCGACTTTGCCATTCGGCTTTTGACGGAAATTAAGAACGAGAGGGAAAAGGTTAGGCTTAAGGATAGGGAAATTGCTGATAAATCACGGCTTATCGATAAGCTTAAACCAAAGGCTGACTATACAGATAAGGTTCTTGAAAGCGAAAGACTTATAAGTATAACGCAGATTGCCAAGGATTATGGAATGTCGGCAGTTGCTTTGAATATGCTGCTTCATCAGGAAAAGGTTCAGTACAGACGCAATGGTCAGTGGGTTTTGTACAGCAAATTTCAGAATAAGGGCTATACGGCTTCTGTTACTGTAAAAGCTAAGAAATGTACAGGGAGTAATGAGATTGTGCTACTTACAAAGTGGACACAGAAAGGCAGATTGTTTCTGTATAGATTTCTGAAGAGACGGGGGATTTTGCCCACTTCCGAATTGGATATTGATTCGGGAAATTAAGGAGGGTTGTTAGTGGATTATAAAAAGTTTTTAGCCAAAAGAAAGGCAATCAGGCAGCATCGCCGTATGTGGAGATGGATTTACAGACAAACCCTAAAACGCAAGAGGAAAGTTACAAGAGAAGAATATTTTTCTAAAAACAAAATTGAAGAAAAAGTGTTCAATAACTGCTATTGTTGTGAATTTGCCTTTGGAACGGACTGTTCCGCTTGTCGTGCTTGTCCTTTAAATTGGGGTTCTTATGCAGAAACAAAGAAATGCGTCGACAAATTTGAAAGAAATGACCATAAGGGACTTTTGGCAAAATGGAATAGTACAGTGAATTGGCGTAACGCTGCTAAGCTTGCAAAGCAAATCGCCACACTTCCCGAAAGGGATTTGTAAGTTATATGGGAATCAAAAGAAAGGACAGTTATGGACAAAGAAAAAGAAAAAAGAGCAATTAAGTATTTAAAATCCTTTGAGCCGGAAGATGAACCTTATTATTTGTGTTACAGCGGCGGAAAGGACAGTGACTGCATAAGGATTCTGGCTGAGCTTGCAGGAGTTAAACACGAAGTATATCACAATCTCACTACAGTTGATGCGCCCGAAACGGTCAGATATGTAAAAAGCATACCTGACATAATTATTAACAAGCCAAAGCTTTCTATGTGGCAGTTGATTGTCAAAACAGGAATGCCGCCTACGAGACTTATGAGATATTGCTGCACTACCCTCAAAGAGGGGGGGGGTAAAGGCAGACTTAAAATAATCGGTGTCAGATGGGCTGAAAGCTATAACAGAAAGGTCAACAATGACATTGTTAAAATTATTGGCAAACCAAAGACTACACAGAAAGAAGCCGAAAAAAGAGGGCTTGACTACAATGTAACCAAATCCGGTGGAATGGTACTTAACAACGACAATGATGAAAACAGACGTTTTGTGGAGCATTGCTACAGAACAACATCAACAATGATAAATCCTATTGTGGATTGGACTGACAATGATGTCTGGGATTTTCTCAACTATTACGGCTGCGAAAGTAATCCCTTGTACAAATGTGGATATAAGAGAATAGGCTGTATAGGTTGTCCAATGAATAGACGGACGCAGATTCTTGAATTAATAAGATACCCTATTTACAGACTTAATTACATAAGAGCCTTTGACAGAATGGTTTTAGCAAGGAAAGAAGCAGGAAAGCCTTATAATAATTGGTCAAATGGTGAAGAAGTTTTCCGGTGGTGGCTTGATTTAAATGACGAAAATCTGTCGATTGAGGAAAATATGCTTAAAGAAATTGATAGTAAAGGCTGGGAGAAATTATGATGTTTTGGGAGGTTTAAAAATGAGCAAAGAAAAACTTAGTTTAAAGAGAATTTGGCGTAAATTTCGTTATAGAACCGGTGTTGTTTATTATTTTGACATTGACAGAATAATTGTTAAAGACTGCTTTAGTGAAACTACGCCGAGAAAATCTAAATATATTGCTAAATTAAAGCAGTTTGAATTGTTTGGAAGTATTAAAAAACCCATAAGGATAAATCGGGATTTTGTGCTTGTTGACGGGTATATTGACTATCTTATCCTGCGTGAAAAAGGCGAAAGTATGGTGCCTGTTACATTTGTGGAATGATTGGCTTTTACATAAGGGGTTGGTTTTTTGGAAAAATTCAGGGGGATTTATATTCCCGGCGTTGATGCTAAGGATATTCTCTTGGCTGATGGGGTGTTTGGCGGTGAGGGGTTCAGGCTCAGAGACAAAAACGGCGGGTACAATGTAAAGCGATTTACGGCTGCTCTTGACGATTGTCTTGACTTGCGGGAGCTTAAAAGGATATATCGCAGGAAATTCAGGAATAATTATTTTTATTTTACTAAGAGCGGTTATAAATATTCTGTTAATGTTATAAATCTGACATTTAAATATTCTGTTAAGGAGTGGAATCAGTCTTACAGGAATGTTTATGTTAAGCTTGGCTATGACTGCAAAAACCTTGAGTTTTCAGACAATATTGCAAGAAATGACAAGGGCGAGATTGTGGGAATTATTCTTGACAGACCTGTTAAGAGCGTTGCTGATGATTTGCCTGAATATTTTAAATCCGGCTGCCACAAAGAAGAAAATGTTTACATGAAATCCGGTGAGCCGAAAACCGTTATGTCAAGGGCACAGCTTCGCAAAAGGCTTTACAAGGAGGGCTTTTACTGCGATGGCGTGAAGTATTGCAGAATGAAGCGGTCAAGCGGCTCGGCAAGGGTTGGAAAATGCCTTTTTGTAAATGAAAAATTGTATAAGCCCCTTATGAAATTCTGCTCAAAGGGAATAAATGTCAGAAACGGGCAGGAGATTGACCTTGCAGCCTATGAATCCTACATAGCCCTTACTTCAAGCAGCATTATAGGAACCCTGAAAATTAAGCCAGAAAACATACTTGTGATTGAGGATTATGAAAGCATTTTCAGAGAAGATGTTGTTGCAACTTCAAGTGAAAAGGGACGGCTTGTAACCACTGAGAAAAACTGTGAAATCAAAAATAACATTTGGGACGGACAATCCCTTATAGACAAATCTGCTATGGGCGAGTACGGCAAGTATGGAATGGTACTTTTGCGAAATCTTATGTTTAAATCCTGCTGCTTTAATACAAACATACAGAAATGGTTCAGTGACAATGGCATAAGGGAAATTTCTCAGCTAAATGGCATAACAAAAGCAAAAAGAATTGAGGATATAAAGCTTATAACCACGCCAAGCAGCATTAAATATCTGAAATTTGAAAGTCTTGATAAGTGGTTTGACAATATGTATGTAGATTTTGGAGTGGTTAAGCACGACAAAAAGGACAGAGCTTTCGAGGGAAAGCTTGTGCAGACCCATTATCAGCTTTTAAACACATTACAGCTTACAGAAACAGAAATTGAGGAGTTTTTACAGGAGTCCTTTGATTTTGCAAATCTATTGAGAAAGGAACCTGCCGTTGTAAGGTACTATATAAGATATCAATATGAAAATTCTTACAGACCTATAAATAAAGCTATGGAAACAAAATTTGACGTTATTCATCATCTTATGGGAATAAATGACAGATTTGTGGAAACAAAATTTTATAAGGATTTTTTGGATGACCTGCTGAAAGCCTATTACAAAAATATGAAAAACGGGCATATCTTCGTAAACGGAAATTATTCTACACTTCTGGGAAATCCTATAGAAATGCTTTTACAGTCTATCGGTTGTTTTGACGGTAAAAGTCAGATAGGCGTTGGAAATATTTACAGTAAGAGGTTTGAATATGGCAAAATAATTTTAGGCTCTCGCTCCCCTCACGTTACAATGGGAAATATACTTCTCGTCAGGAATACTGAAAATGATATGATTGACAGATATTTAAATTTAACGGAGGAAATTGTCTGTATCAATTCTATAGGCGAAAACATACTTCAAAGACTCAGCGGTTCGGATTTCGACGCTGACAGTCTGCTTCTTACAGATAATGAAATTCTTATCAGAGCGGCAAAACGGAATTATAATATTTTCAAAACGCCTACCTCCTTTGTTACGGCAAGAAAAGTAAAGAGGTATTATACTGCTGACGAACAAGCCGACCTGGATATTAAAACCTCCGTAAACAAGATTGGGGAAATAGTAAATCTGTCGCAGGAATTAAATTCTCTTTTGTGGGATAGGATTTACAAGGGCGCAAACTATGAAGATGTAAAGGATTTATATTATGATATCTGTCAGCTTGACGTTATGTCGGGAATTGAAATTGACAAAGCTAAAAAGGAGTTCAGCGTTGACAATGCGAAGGAGTTAAGGCTTTTAAGAGAAAAATATAAATCTGATTTTTCGGAGGATAATAAAAAACTAACGCCTAAATTCTTTTCTCATATCGCAAGGCAGAAAGGCTATTACAATCCGGAAAGGCGAAAATACGTAAAATATAATACGGCTATGGATTATATTTTCAGCAAGGTTTTGTCTTATCGGACAAGCTGTAAAGGCAGACTTGATAAGAAATATTTGCCCTTTGGGGTTATGCTTGACAAAAGAAAGTATGATAAGCGTAATGTCAATAAAAGACAAATCAATTATATAACAGAGTTAATAAAAAATTATAATAATGAGTGTGCTTCTGTAAATTTGTCTGATTTGAGCTATTCTGAAAAAATACATAAGCTTAACCATATTTTTTTCGAGGTTGCTTATAAAATTAATCATACAACCATTGGCTATTCAACTATGTATGAGCTTTTGGAGTATGAAGAAAAGGAGGAACGCCGGAACATAAATAAGATTTTGCTAAGTATTTTATTTTTATTTGAAAGTAAAAATTTTGATGCTATTTTGACTGAATCAAAAGAAAAGCTAAATAGGATTCACATACTGACAGATGATGAAAGTTTTGACAAAAAAGATATCATAGATATGTTTGGACTAAAGGCTGAAATAGTATAAAATTTTTTCAAAAATATACAATTTTAGGGGGTGATTCACGGATTTATGCTTGATTTTGACCGAAAAATCAGTACCTTTTAAAATGTAATTGGGGAGAGAAGAAAAAATTAGTGTTTACAAAGGAGCTTAAGGAGGACAAAATATGGCAAACAAGAAAACCGAACTTGTAGAAATGATTGCGGCAAAATGCGGAATCACAAAGAAATTGGCAAAAAATTATGTTGACGGTGTTATTACAGGAATAAAAGAAATTATTTTAAGCGGTGAAAGTCTGCATATTTCCGGATTTGCAAATTTTGATGTTATTGATATTCCTGAAAGGAAAAAAGTGAACGGATTTACAGGAAAGGAAATGGTTGTGCCGGCTCACAAGGCTGTGAAAGTAAAAATATCAAAAGATATAAAAGATGCCTTGAAATAAATTGGGGGGGAATATATATGGACAAGGATATAGGCATTATGACTGCAATTGTGGAAAAGGAAACTGGCTGTATAAATGTTTGTGATTTTCAGGAAGGAACAGTTTACGGCAACAATTATAATATTCAAAAAAATGGCAAATACATAAGTATTTCAATATATGCCGATGATAAAGCTGTTTTAAACAAAATTGATAGAGTTATCAAAGAAAATATAATTGATAAATCAGTGCTTGAAAACTGTATAGGTTAATATGAAGGGAGGACAGTGTTTATGGTAAGAAAAAATGCTGTTGAAAAAAAGGTTTGTCTGGCCTGTCCTCCTTCTCGAAATAAACGACCCTTGCGTGAGTTTTACAAGAGCAATTCCCCTATGCACAGTGATGGTTTTGTGCCATGGTGTAAAAATTGTATTGTTAAAAACAGTCTTGATGAAAATGGCAATATTGATGTTAAAAAATTCAAAAATGTTTTAAGACAGATTGATAAGCCCTTTTATATGGATTATCTTCGGGCTGCCGAAAATGAATGTAAAAAAAGGCTCGGTGAAAGCGGCAAGGAAATAAAGAACTATGGTGAAAAAATAATAAAGCGATATATGAAAAACGTACAGTCCTTGCGACAGGTTAATGACAAAACTTATTCCGATTCCGAAGAAAGTGGTTTTTCTTTAAATCCCAAGCTTGCAATTACAGAAGAGCAGTTTATAAAGGAGCTTACCAATAAAGCAAAAGATAAAAAAAAGAGAAAATGGAGCAAGTCAGATACTCAGAATAAAAAATATGTTATATCGGTTTTAGGATATGACCCTTTTGAAGATGTGTATTTGTCAGAGGAAGACAGAAGGTATGGCTTTAATATTCTTGCAGGCTATTGTGACACTGAGGGAATTAGGGAAGACGGCCACAAAATACAGGGAGTCATTGAAATAAGTATACTGTATATTCAGTGCCGAAAAATTACAGAATCCATAAATAAGGAGCTATCTCATAACATATTGAACGGTACGGAAATTTCCAAGCTTGTTTCGTCTAAAACATCTCTTTTGTCTGCCATAGCCACCATAGCCAAAGATAACAACATCGCTTCAAATTATAATAAAAATTCCAAGCAGGGCAAGGACAGTCTGACTTCTAAAATGAAAGAAATGGAAGAAAATGGATTCAGGGATATTCAGGTCAATTTGTTTGATATAAAGACAAGTGAGGCGTTTAAGCAGATTGATGAGATAAGTAATTCAAATATTTCAAAGCAGCTATCTCTCGACAGCGGCGATTATAACGAAATTATAAAAGACCAGAGAGAACTTATAAAGAAGTATGAAGAAAAAACAGATTTTTTGGAAGAAGAAAACAGAAAACTGAAAAACAGACTGATTGAAATAATTGGAACTACAGAATAGGAGATGAAAATTATAGAATATTATTCACCTCCCACAGAAAAGGAACTAAGTAGGAAAACTCTTGAAGAATATGAAAAAATGGCAAAAATAACAAATTGGGGCAGAAAAAATCCCGTAAAATTTGCCGAGATATTTTTTGGAACGAAGCTTATTGATTATCAGGCTTACTGCTTTATGAAAACTTGGCCGGTAAGGTTTGCACTATGGGCTGAATGTCGTGGAGCGGGAAAAGACACCCTTGCAGGAGTTTATAATATGACAAGGCTTATGCTTATTCCAAACTATGCTGTTTATGTAAGCTCAAATACTTACAATCAGTCGGTGGATTCCTGCAACAAACTCAGAGATATTGCTCTGAAAAGAATACCGTCTTTCAAAAGCGCAACAGATATATTTGCAAGAGAAGTCGATAAGACAGGTACAAACAGTGAAACAGGCTTTTTACAGGCTCCTACATTCAGATTTCGTTTATATAATAATTCAAGAATGGAGGCTTTATCATCAAATCTGGAGGGTATAAGAGGAAAGCGAGGGGCCGTATGGTTTAATGAAACTGCATGGAAAACTGCCGAAGAAATAGCAGTTGTTGAAAATTTTATAAATGTTGATACAAACTTTTCAACAACAACAGAGAAAATAATATTACATTACCCTAAACAAATGCCTTTGCAGATATTATATACTTCAAGCGTAGGTGATGTAACTTATCCATTTTTTGAAAAATACAAAACTTTTTATAAAAAAATGCTTGTTGGTGACAGTAATTATTTTTGTTTTGACCTGAACGCCTATGATATACTTGACCATTCAACAATTGACGGAAAACCTATAAAGTCTCATCTTTCAAGAGAGCAGATTGAAAAAGCTATTGAGGAAGACCCTGATGCCGCTGATATGGAGCTTTTCAACAAATTCAGAAGTGGCGGCGGACAGAACGCCGTTGCTTCAATGGATGATTTAATAAGAAATTCCGTTACTCGAAAACCTATTTTGTATAATGATACCGGAAAGAGAAAATTTATATTCTGCTATGACCCTGCAAGGAATTTTCACGGAAGTATACTTACAATATTTGAGGTTGTAAATGATGAGAAGGTTGGGTTTAAGCTAAGACTTGCAAATGTTGTTTCAATGGTAGATGTAAAATCCAAAAACAAGACTCCTTTGCCTATGCCCCAACAGCTTGAAATTATAAAAGAGCTAATGATAAGGTATAACGGCGAAAGGGCAGCAGAATGGGAGAATATCGAGTTTTACATAGATGCCGGAGCAGGAGGCGGCGGAATAAGCGCTGTTGCAGACCAGCTCATGAAGGACTGGGAAGATAATTTCGGAGGCAAACATAGGGGAATTATAGACCCTAATCACAAACAGTATGAAACTGCACGAAAGAAATATACAAATGCAGCACCTATAGTCCATCTTATTGACCCGCAAGGCTATAAGAAGATTATGTTTGATGCAGCAGAAAAAATGATAAAGCTGAATCTTATTGAATTTACAAATTATGATAATAAAGATTATATTGTGGTTCAGAAAGAGGATGGAAGCTTTGAGGTTGAAAAGCTGACCATTGAAGAAGAAATTGCTCTTGCAAATATGCACCTTGCCAAAATGCAGATGTCTTATATGTGTCGTTATGATACGGCGGGAGGCGGCGTTTCTTATGAGCTTGCCAAGGATAAAAAAAGCAAGAACGATGATATGGCATATACAATAGCTGAAGGGGCTTATGCCCTTGCTCTTATGCGACGAAAGGATTTAATTACAGAAAAGAAAAAGGAAATTGATTATAAAAATATTCCCACATTCGTAAATGCTTTAAGTTTTGATATATAAAGGAGGGATTTTATGAAAGAAGAAGATTTTGAAGTTTTTATAAAGTCCGACCTTGACAGTAATACTGAAATTATAACTTCCTATGATGATTTAAAGGGTGAAGAATTTGACTTTTCAAACAGAATTTATTCTGCTTATCTCAAAGACGGTTTTCCTGTTTTTGAAAGAATAACCCCTGAATATCTTGACAAACTTGCTGAAAATGCTCAAAATAGTTTATCAAAGATTCTCACTATAAATGATATCATACGGTGTGAGATAAATAAGAATGATATCATTGGAAAAACTGTTGAGTGTATAGACACAAATATAAATACAAAAGTGAAACTGAGCTATAATGATGAAGGTGCTACGGGTAGAAATAATGCAATAAAGCTAAATAAGGCTAAAAATATGATTGACCTTTTTAACAGTCAGATTAATATCAAAGATATTATAAGGAAAGCTGTAATAACTGCTTATGCAGAAGGAAATTATATTATGTATCTCAGAAAAAAAGGAGATGTTTTTAAGGTCGATTATTATCCCTTGGGAGTATGTGAAATTTCAGATTATGATATAAACGGCGAACCTATTGTTCTTTTTAATATAAATGAACTCAGAAATCGTCTTATAAAATTTACAAGATGTTTTACAAGTGACAAATCTTTATTTTTTGAAAATCTTGAAAAAGAAATAGAAGCAAATTATCCGCCGGAAGTGTTTATGGCTTATAAGAATAAGGAGAAATATGCTGTTCTTAATCCAAAATACACAGGAGTAATAAGAATTGGAGATTTAAACCGTAAATATGGCTTATCTCCTATATTTAAAGTTTTAAAGCTTGTTTTTATGCTTAATACATTTGATAATTCTGACAGAATAAACAGTAAAGCAAAAGCAAAAAAGATAATTCATCAGAAAATGAGAAAAGAAGTAATGGGACCAAACTATGACAAAAGAGGCTTTGAAGAAATGAAATTTGCTCACGAAAATTTCATGGAAGCTTGGAAGTACCCTACTGTAGTTGTTACCACTCCGCCCACTGTAGAAAGCATAGCTTATGTAGAGCCTAAAATTGAGCTGACAAACACAGATACAGTAAACAGCTATCGTTCAAGAGCGTTAGCAGCATTGGGAGTAGGCTTTCTTATGGATTCGTCTTCACAATCTGTGTCTACGGCAAGCATATCGGTTACTCAACTTATGCGTACAATAAATAAAATTTCGGAACAGCTTGAAGTAATATTTCACAAATGGTATGTGCAGATTTTTAAGGACAAGGGTATGAATACAAGCTTTTGTCCTGATATAAAGATAATTGACAGTGAAGAGCTGGACTTTGAATTGAGAAAGGATTTTGCTACTGCTCTTTATACTATTTTCAATGGTTCCCTTGAAACATCTCTTGATATTCTGGGAATAAACATAAATGACGAAACAGCCAAAAGACGCAGAGAAAACAGTAAAAATCTTGATTCGGAAGTATTTTACCCACGTCTTACAAGCTATACATCTTCAGGTAATAACATCAACACAAATGAAACAGGCCGCCCGTCTTCTGATGAAAAAACAAATAAAACAGAATATGACAAGGAGTATAACAAAACCGAAAGAAAGTGAGGTGATTTGATTTGAAAGACAAAAGTATATGTCTGACAGATACGGTTATAGAGGCAAGTGAGCATAAAAGCTATTTAGAGCTTATAAGCAGAGTGTGTTATTATAATGATGTTAATTCAAATGATGTAATACTGCCTTATGACGAGGGCGCAGAAGAGAGGGCACAGACCCTTGTAAATATGCCGGTTCAGGCTAAATACAGAACAAATTCAAAGGGTGAGCCTACCTTTGGTTCTCACGAAAAAAGAAAATCTTTTGACGGTACTGTAACTTTCGGAACAAGCAGTATAGGAGTAAATACGGAAGTTTACATAAAGGAAGAAAAAATTACTACCTATAAGGGAGAAGAAAAAATTTTGCCGTGTCTATATGCAAAATATAGAATATGGAAAAGATATAAAAATGTAATAGAAGCTGTTAAGCGACTTTTTTCTTTAGGAAAGCTTTATTGTTCGTGGGAGTTAAAGCCTTCTGTTTATGAATATAAAGATGGAATAACCATATTTAAAGATTATGAATTTTTGGCAAATACACTTCTGGGCTATGAATATGCCAGCCCAAGTTATGGAAACTCGGCAAAGGCTCTTTCTATAGCCGAAGTTTTGTCAAAGGATATTATTAATGAAGGGGGAAAAGAAATGGATAAAATTGAAAACGCAGAAGCCCAGCTTACAAGTGAAGATTTATTCAGACTTTTGGAAAATGCAATAAATGAAAAAATCGGAACTTGTTATTATGTGGCGTTTTATTTTCCGGAGGAAAAGGAAATCTGGGTAAAGACAGAAAGTGACAAGAAATCTTTTGATTATACCAAGTTTACTTACAGTCTTGAAAATGAAAAAATTAATCTGTCGGAGCCTGAAAAAATCACACTTAAAGTATCTCCGAGAGATATAAATGTTTTTGCGGCAGAGCTTGAAGAAAAGATTGCCGGATTTGAAAAAATAATTTCCGAAAACAATGAAGCTCTTGCGGAGGCAAGCAAAGAAGCATCGGATTTAATGGCTGAAATTGAAAGCTTGAAGCCTTATAAAAAAAGCTTTGAGGCAGCAGAAAAAGAAAAGCTTATAAATGATGTTATAATGTCAGGCCTTATAACAAGGGAGGAAATTGAACAGTCGGAGGAATTTACAAAACGCGCAGAAAGTCTTGACAGGGATTTCTTCAACAGCCTTATAGGTCAGCGTTATACTGCCGCCCTCGCCGAAAAAGCAGCAAAAAACAAGACTGAAAAGAAAAACATTGTCACGGCTCAGGCAAATTTGAACGGCAATAATAAAAGTGATGCCAAAAGTATCATGAGAGAATATTTTAAGTATTAATAAAGGAGGATAAGAATGTTAAGAGAATTACAGACACGTTTTGGAAAAAACATTGATTCAATGTATAAGGCGGGAGCGGCTATGAAAGTCGGAACCCCCGTTGTTAAGAAGTACGAAGATAAAACAGTCGAAGTAGCACCTGATAATACGGTATCAGGTTTTTTCTTTGTCAGAAAAGAAAGAATACCTACAGACGTAAATTGTAGCAGAGTTGATATGTCCGATTATGACGATGATTTTATTAATATTGCAGAGGGCGAAGGCGTTACTCTTATACCGCCTGTTTTTGGTGAGCGTTATGCCACAGATTTATTCGGAAGCGACGCAGAGTCCTTGAATATCGGTGACCCTCTTATGGTATCGTCAGGAAAATTCATAAAAGCGACAGTTGATTCAGCTCTTATTTTCGGCGGCAAATTTAATGATGCAGGACATAATCTTTATATTATTGAAATTGCCGGTTTAGCTAAGTCAGTTGAATAATGGAAAGGAGGAAAATATATGTTAAAGTTTGAAGTTGCTGAAGTTATGAAAGACAGTAATACTGTTTATGATATAGCGCAGAAGGTAGAATACAGACAGCCTCTTACGTCAGAAGAAAAGGAAGTCGCGGAGGTCTGTGATGCGTGGGCGAAGGAAATAGGCGAAACAGGTCACGATAAAGACCATGAAATAGCTGCTTATCTCAGAAGAACAATACAGGACAAGGTTTATAATGCTCCTGATGAACTGCTTGACAGAATATTTGAAAGAGGCTCTGTGGGAGAATTTGACAGCTATGAAGCCGTATCAACTCCCAAAAACACACTTGTTGCTTATGAAGCTGCAAAGGGAGGAAATGTAGATAAGAGCTGGATAGATTTAAGAGCTGTAAAGCCTACATGGAAAAACAGACAGGTAGAGACAGACATTTCTTATGTAGACCTCAGAAAAAATGGTTTTAAGTCAATTGCAAATCTTACTACATTTGCAAACGAGGCTTTACATAACGCTATGTTCTATGATGTGTTCAGCACAATTGACGCAGCCATAACAGGCGGTGACCAGAAAATAGATGTAGCGGGAACTCTGCCTACTATTACGGCTATGGACGCTTTGGAGCTTTATCTTACTGACAGAGAACCTTCTGAAAGCGTTGCTGTATGTCTCAGAAAGTACGCACAGGCAATAGGCAGAATGGAAGGCTTTTACAATTATATGTCAGGAAATATGAAGGACGATTTCAATAGATATGGTCTTGTGGAGGGCTACGGCAGAATGGCAATCGCATCAATTTCTTCCGCTCACAGACAGGGAAACGGTGATTTACTTATTCCTGATAAGAAGATTTTTGGAATTGCCGGAAGAATAGGCACTATGGATATGAAGGGGCAAATTCATGTCTACGAAGATTTTGACAACAATAAAGAGGCTGTCAATATCAAAGTTGCTGATTTTACATACGGCTATGCTATTACTGACATTGAGAATGTTGCAAAAATTGTGTTTACAGGCTGACAAAAGAATGGGCGGTGAATACGCCGCCCATTTCATTGAACAGGAAAGGTGAATTTTATGAACAAAAATGAAATTATTAATGTGCTGAATTATAATGAAAATCCTGTGTGTATAAAGAGCCGTTTAAGGGAATATATGTGTCCTAAAGGAAGTCGTAAACTTCCCTCTGTTACGCCTCTTGAATATTCAGAGATAGAAGAAATAAACAGTATAAGTCCTTGTTTTCGTACAGGTTTATTATTTTTTGAAGAGAATAAGGCGGAGGAAATTTATAAGAGTCTGCGTATTTTAAATTTTCAGGACATTCTTAAAAATGAGGATATCGAAAACATAATTCTAAATCCCACATATGAAGGCTTAAAAAAACTCGTGGAGATTGACAGTATATCATATTTTGAAAGAGTAAGAGGTATTTTCTATTATCTTAAAAATTCAGATATGTATGATATATCAATACGTGTTTCAAAAATTATTGACGAAAGATATAAGGAGCTTAACAACAGGAAAACCAAAACCAATATTGTCCTTAATAGAAAAAGTCTGAATATTAAAAATGAGAATAAGATTCTTGAAGAAAATAAGGCTTTGAAGACAGAGATTGCCAAGCTTAAAGAGGCTATAAATAAAGCTTCCGAAAGCCCTGAACCTAAGACAAAAGGCAAGAAGCGTGAAAACGCCGAATAAAAAGGAGGGGGCTTATGGCTGAAACTCCATTTGATACGGTTATAAATCTGTTTTTGAGAAAAATTGAAAAGGACAGAGACTTCTTTACTTACTATAATGTCTCTGAAGAAGAAGCTTATGAACTTGCCGTTTTACAGGCAACGGGTTATCTCAGAGAAGCAATAAACCGCCTTACGGACAGATGCAGTCCTGATGTAGATTTTTATGATTATTCGGAAGGTGATAATCCTCATTTTAATTTTAAGCTTACAGGACGGGAACAGGGCTTACTTGCCGACCTTATGAGAGAGATTTATTTTGAAAGAGATTTATCTATGCTTAAAGCCTTTAAGATAGCTATGACCCCTACTGACCTTAATCAATTTTCACCTGCTAACGAGCGTTCTACATTTATGTCTATGCTTGAAACAATAAAGCATGAAAATGAAGTCAGGATATCTCATTATATTTCAGAAGATAGACTGACAGGAAAGCCTAAAAAGATAAATTATGGTTCTTTTGGAGTTGGTTGATTATGACTTATGATTATTTTAAAAAAATAAACAATACCTATAATTCCGAAAGCAGACAAGAAACAGATTTATATCTTCTTAACAGGCATGTAAACAGATATTTTGATAAAAATATAGACTATCATAAGGTTCTGAAAAACGGCGAGCCTTTTGAACTTCTTATAATAAAGGATACCGATAGTAACACCTATAAAAAGAAAATTAAATCCCGACCGTATTGTAAATTCAATTTGGGTGATTATATTGAATGGGATTCTCAGATGTGGATTGTTGCATTAGTTGACAGTGATGATAAAACATATAATTCAGGTTATATGTACTTATGTTCATTACTTCTTGTATGGCAGAATACAAAGGGAGAAATTGTGAAAAGATGGGCGTATGCAGAGGATTACACAAAATATTCAACAGGTGTTTCCGGAAATTATAATATAAAAACAGGTGATTACCAATATGGCCTGACACTTCCTGTTGACGAAGAAACAAAATATTTAAAGCGTGACCGTCGTTTTGCAATAGACTTGGAAGGCTTATCGCCTCCCGATGTTTATGTACTCACAAACCGTAAAATATTTCTTTCAGATAATAGATATTTCGGACGTGGCGGTCTTATAAATATAACTTTATCATATGATAGTTTCAATGCCGTAACAGACCGTTTTATTTCAATAAATGAAGGAGAATCTTTTTGGATTTGTGACTATTTTGACCCAAATAACAATACACAGCCAACACCCCCACGCCTTGACAGTATAACAGCAGAAATAGCCGACACGTCTGCTTTTATATTTATAGGCAGAGCAAAAACACTTAAAGCTATTTTTAAAGATGAATCGGGAAATATTCTCTCAGATATAACGCCCGAATGGGAAATAATAAGTAGTTTTCAGGAGGATATAAAGGCAGAATATTTGGATAACGTCTTGCTTCTTACTATAAACAATGAAAAATACATAGGTGAAAAAATAACAGTCAATCTGAGATATGATGGCTTGCCCTGCGACAGCTTTACAATGGAAGTCACGGATATATGATTGAAATTCCTCATAAAATGTTGATTTTTAACCATATTTATGGTATAATAAAATAAAAAAGGCAGCTGCTTATGGACGTTCATTACATAGGAAAAATTGACTTGAATATTTACAGGTGCATAACAGAGGACATTGTGACTGATGAAGTTATAATAACAGAGGAACGGATTTATCATATCGAAAGTCATCATCCCGGTGATTATAAAAAATATGGTAAATTTTTAAGGGGAGCAATAGAAAACCCTGATTTTATATTACAGTCAGACAGACCCAATACTGCACTTATTTTGAAAGAATGTGTTATAAATGGTGAAAAGTTAAAAATAATTGTAAGGTTACTGACATCATTTGATGACAGAAATTTTAAAAATTCTGTTATAACCTTTATGAGAATAAATATTAAAGAATGGCAACGTCTATTAAATAATAAAATAATTCTTTACAAAAAAGAATAATTGTGATACCATAAACATATGATACTAATGATTGTTTGAGGTGGAAAATTTCGCCCCGTCCACACGCCGAAGGTATGACAGGCTTAGCCGAGAGATGCAGCAGAAAGGGGCGGCTGCCAAGCAATCATATGATATACACCGCTTGATTTTATAATCAGGCGGTTTTTTTATTGTCATTTTTCAGGAGGTGGGGTTATGGCTGTACTCAGGGCTGAAGGTGTTTTTAAGAATAAGATTATAAAGCTGTTTATCAAAAATCCTCTTCTTGTAAGGCTTATTAATCCGGAAAAGAATGAAAGTCTTGATGATGTGGCAGAGGTTTTGTTAGGCTTTGAAGGTGTTGTGGGAGATAAAAAAGTTTACGAACAGGGGCATATTTTTGACCATGACTTTGCGGATGATACGACTATTACCGAAAGGACGTTTATATTTGTGGAGACGCAGGTGCCTACAGTAAATGTAAACAGTCCTCTTATTGATTTTAATCTTTATATAACTGTTTTTACTTGTCACAGACTTGTAGATTTGTCAGACACAAGTGTTCCTACGAAAAATGAAATGAAAAAGCTTGGATATATAGGGAACAGGATTGATATTCTATGTGCCGTAATTGATGAAATTCTGAATGGATATGAAAATCTGGGAATCGGGAGAGTTATGCCGTCAGGCATTAATTTCACAACTATATACAAGCCAAAAGTAGGCTATTACGGAAAACAGTTAAGATATACGGTAAAAGGCTATAATGCGGGAAGTGATTTATGTGAGCTTATGGCAGAATAAAGAAATGCTTAAACAGGCGGTCAGAAACAATTCTGTTTTCAGTGAGGGCTTTAATTATAATGATAAAATAACTCTATATCCTGTCAGAATAAGAAATTATATAGATTTTTCACTTTATAAAAATTCTATTATCATAAATCAGAAAAGCAGTTTCCCCTCAAAGGAAATAATCAAAATGTCATACTGGAAATTTCTGACAGAGCTTTCCAAAAGACCTGAGCTGGGAAAGCAATTTGGCGACCCTATGGCAGGTACTTATCTGCTTTTTGCTTTAAAGCTTATACAAATGGTTTGCCGGACAAATGAAATAAGTATAAATCAAAGAGAAAAACTTGTCATAAAGGGCTGTGAAATTGACGATGAGGGTTTTGACGATTTAAGAAGAATTATAATTATTCAGAACAATATTGATTATGATATTGACAATTATATAAATGCTGATACTGAAAGAGGACTAAGAAAGGCTGCCGAAAAGCTTAACAGAAACAAGGATAAATCAACATTTGAGGATTACATTGATTCTCTTGCGATATATATGCAGCTTGGTGAAAATGAAATAGGAAATCTGACTATAAACAAATTCTGGCGATATATCACAAGAATAAATTTAAGGGATAATTTCATTATATGCAGAACAGGCGAAGCTTACGGAACGAAATTTAAGGAGCCTATAAAGCATTGGATGAACGCTCCCGATAAAGACAAAAACAAAGATATAAAAACTGACAGAGAGGCTGTAAAACAAAAAATCGGCTGACTCTGTTTTTTTTGTTTTAAATTATAAATTGAAAGGAGAAAAAAATAATGGCGATGCAGAAAAATCAGAAAAAGGAATTTATTATTGGCGTAGCAGATGCTTTTGCATTTTATAACGGACAGTTACTTTTTTCAGGCGTAACCAACCTGACAACTTCTCTTGAAGTATCTATGGAGGCAAACGACATAAGAGCAGGTAGAGGAAATAAGCTTGTTTATTCACATAAAAATTCAAGAACCTTAAATGCTACAATAGAAGCAGCAGACTTTAATCTTGAATTTTTCGCTTTACAGACAGGTAATTTTATTACAGAGGCTTTCCGTGACGTTTATGAAACCAATGTATGTGTAGACATTGTCGAAGGTATCGGTACTCTTGAAACGCCCCCTGTTGAAGGAACCGACGTTTATTGTATACTTCCAAACGGCAATAAGGTGGTTATAAAAGCCAAGGGCAATACAATTGACCTTAAAGACAAGAATGTAACATCAGGTGTCGTAAGAGCTACATATCTCAAAAATGTATCAACAAGACGTATAACTATTGATACGGAGACACAGCCACTCATTGTAGAGCTTATTCTTAAAGCTGACAAATATGACAATGATATAGGCAAGGTAGGCAGCTTACAGATAACAATACCCAGATATCAGGCTGACGGTAACTTCAATTTTGAACTTTCAAATGACGGCACAGCTTCTTCAAATCTTTCGGGAACAGCTCTTGCGGTTCTTAACGACAAATGCTCGGATGGTAATGAAATTTTAGG
The DNA here is from genome assembly GCA_947624655.1 of uncultured Clostridia bacterium. GTDB lineage: Bacteria > Bacillota > Clostridia > TANB77 > CAG-508 > JAAWPK01. The sequence continues at coordinate 67,733 of CANQLH010000002.1, forward strand.
TTATGTTGATGAATTTGACACAAAGCAGGAAGCCCTTGCTGTAAACAGTATTGCGGCTCTGCCAAGCGACCTCAATTTGAAAAAAGATGATACAGTAGAGATTGAAGTGTATGGAATTAAGGGTGCGCCTTATGCCAATATTCTTATTGATAATTCTTTATGTGAATTTACTTCTTCCGAACAGGATTATGTAACTGCTGAAGGTGGAGTTATAAAAGCTGTTACGGCAGGAACTTCTCTTATTACGGTTGAATACAACGGTATAAAGGACTATATTCAGGTAACTGTAACAGAATAATTCTGATATTAATAAAACGGGGTGCTGCTTTTATAGTGGCATTCCGTTTTTTATTTTTGAGATGATTTTAAAAATGAAATGTGAATATATGTATAGAAAGACAAATGACAGGACAAAAAGAGAAATGTATTACTGCCATCGTTTTGATAACAAAATGGACGAAATGGAAAGGCTGTGTCTTTTTCAGAGATATTGTAAGGAAAAAGATGAATACCTGCCCCACAATACAGATAACTGTCGTTATGTCAAAGGGTAAAACTATATTATTAAAAAGAAATGCGTACAAAATTTAATGTTGACAAAAATAAAACAGACAGAACTTATGAGGGAATTGTTTTTGATTCTAAGCTTGAAATGAGGTTTTACAGAGATGTTGTTTGCCCGAAAATTAAAAACGGAGAAATAACAGATTATGAACTTCAAAAGCCTTATCTCTTGCAGGATAAATTTTACCATAACGGTAAAACAATAAGAGCCATAGTCTATACTGCTGACTTTTGGCTTCGATATGCAGACGGACATGAGGAAGTAATTGACACAAAGGGCTTTGCCGACAGCACCGCCCTATTAAAGCGAAAACTTTTCTGGTTTAAATATCCTAATATAAATTACAAATGGATATGTTATTCCAAAACAGATGGGGGTTGGTGCGACTATGATTATGTAAAAAAGCAAAGGTCGTTAAGAAAGGTTAAAAATAAAAAGGGAGAAAAAAATGGATTATAATTTAAATGTAAATGATATGAACGTGACCTATAAAAAGAGACTTAACGTATATGAAGCAGTTTTAATGACAGATGAGGTTGTTAAAGGCTGCTTTGTTATCAATAAAGATACAAAAGAAGAAGAATATAAACCGGCGCTTTTTGATTATAGTATGAAAGCAGCAATTGTGCGCCATTACAGTAACTACGCCGACAGACTGAAGATTTTTCTTGCTCCTTATTTTAAGAATGATGAGGAGGGTCTTGCACAGGAAATAGGTAATGCCGAACGTCTTTATGATTTCTGTATGTCAAATATAAGTCTTGAAAAGCAGGATATTAAAAATCTTGGTATCGACGAAAATCAGGTTGAATCAATAATAAATGCGGCAAAAGAGGAATTAAGACATGAGATAAGAATAATTGAAAACTGTGCTCCCGTCAATCTGCTTATGGAAAGATTTGATGAAAGTGTAGGTAAACTCACGGAAGGTCTTTCGGGTGTTCTATCTGCTTTTAATGAGGGTTTGGGGAGTGCTGATGTCCGGTCATTTATGGACAGGCTTGCAAAACAGGCAGAACCAGAATATATTGTAAAAGCTTATCTTGAAAGTGACGAGAAAAAGAGATTGGATAAGGAGCTTGAAAAGGTACGTAGAGAAAAAGATAGGCGCGCAAAGAATTATTCTGCCAATAAAAAAAATAACGGCGGGAAATATAAAAAGGAGAATAAAAATATAATCCCTATGAGAGATTTTAAAAAATTCTGAGAGGTTATAAAATATGGCAAAAACTTGCAAATCTATTTCAGAGCTTCATAATGCAATACTGAAAAAAGCACAAAAGGCTGTTGAAGCAACAAGAAATGAAATATATAATACCATAAGCGATTATATAATGGCTTGGTATGGTGACTACTCCCCTACTATGTATGAAAGGACACATAAATTTGCCGAAAGTCTTGTTAAGCTTGATGCAGTTATAAATGGCAGCAGTATTTCGGCAGAAGTTAAAATAGATGAAGGCTATCTTGCAGGTACTTATTCTACGGGAAATAATCCTACAGGCCGAAATGTAGCAGAGACGGCCGCCACCGGATATCACGGTGCAAGGGGTGTAGGTTTCCACGCTGTCGCGGGAAATGTAAGGTTTTGGCAGGAAGCTATAGACAGTATGGGCGGCATAGATGGAATAAAAGCAAAACTCATTGGTAATATGAAAAAATATGGACTTTGAAAGGCTACAAATTAAAAGTGAGCCGGACGCATCCGACTCACTTAGGCCAAGTCCGTAAACATTAGCCGCACTCCACTGTTATTATTTTACCATATTCTTCTAAGAATGTCAAGTCTTTGTAATTATTTTATTTAATTTGGTGATAATGGAAAAAAATATAAGCCCTTGCTTACTTTTGGTAAACAAGGGCTTATTCTTATGTATAAGTTAAGTTTTGACCTTTTCCCTTTTAACTATATCCCTTGAATTATACATAAGAAAAAAAACAGATTAAATATTTTAAAACCAATATTATTCTACATCAATTAATAGCATTTGTCAACCATAAATGTAAAAAAATTCCATATTTTCCAAAAAGGAAGTGATGATTTGTCAGATTTTAATGTCCAGATAGGAGCAACACTTGATACTGATGCTTTAAATAATATAAAAACTCAGATTTCAGATACACCAATAAGTCTAAAAAATGTTTCTTTGGATGATTCTGTAATAAAAAAAATTAAAAGCTCACTAAAAGATACGGTCAGTAAAATACCTAATGTCGGAAAGAATGATTCCACCAAAACAACGTCAAAGCAGATAGGTGCTGAAAATAAGCGTATTGAAACGCAGATTAATCGGAGAAAAAAGCTTTTAAACGAAGTAGAATATAAGCTTGATGTTAAAGAATATGATACTAAATATAACAAACTCAATTCAAAATTGGGTAATTATATTTCAGGAACGCCCGAATATGAAAATGCTTCAAAAGCTGTACAAAATGTCAGGACAAATATTGATTCTCTGAAAAAAGCTATAACAAGCGGAGGTTCAGAAGTACAAAAGGTTGAAGCTGTTAAACGTGCGTACGATGAATTAACAAGGTCTGTAAGACTTGCGGAAAATGAAATGTCTTCTTTAAGCTCTGTGCAGGACAAAGCAGTTTCGACAACTTCTCTCGCAAGAACACAAAAAAGCTTTGCAGAATATTGGAACAGAAATACAAAAGCTCTAAGAAAGTATAGAGCCGAATATGAAAGGCTTGAAGAACAGCTTGGCAATATTCATACAGAAGCACAACACAAGCAGTTTAAAACTGATTTTATTGGCTTACAAACAGAAATTGCCAAGAATGGCGATTTAGGACTTAGTCCTTATGACCAGTTAAAACAGTCATTTAGCAGAATAGCCCAGTTTGCAGGTATTTACAATGTTCAGACTGAAGCCCTTAAATATGCCGACCAAATAATAAGAAATATAGTTGATGTAGATTCGGCTATGACTGAGCTTAAAAAAGTATCTGATATAACGGACAATCAGATAAGCGGATTCTTTAAAAATGCTACAGCTCAAACACAAAAATACGGAGCAACTCTTACAGATGTTATAAATTCAACTGCCGATTGGAGCAGACTTGGCTATAATTTAAAGGAGAGTCAGGAGCTTACAGAGGCATCACTTCTTTATCATAATGTCGGTGACAATATGACTATGGAGGACGTAAATGAAAACCTTATAAGCACCTTACAGGGCTTTCAGCTTGACAGCTCCCAAGCTACAGCAATTATAGACAAGATAAATGAGGTTGCAAATAATTTTGCCATTGATTCAAAAGGAATAGGCGACGCTCTTAAAAAAAGTGCTGCTTCATTTAACACGGCCAATACAGACTTGTCACAGGCTATAGCTCTTATTACGGCAACAAATACCGTCATCCAAGACCCAGATGTTGTCGGTAATATGTGGAAAACTGTGTCTATGAGGATAAGGGGTGCCAAAACAGAGCTTGAAGAAGCCGGTGAAGACACTGAAGGAATGGTAGAATCTACGTCCGAACTCAGAGATATGGTTAAGCAGATGACAGGCTTTGACATAATGGTTGATGAAAATACTTTTAAAAATCTGTATGAAATCGTCATAGGAATAGGCGAAAAATGGAATGAATTAAGTGACATCAATCAGGCAAGTCTCCTCGAAGCCTTAGCAGGAAAACGTCAGGGCAACGCTCTTGCAGCGACACTTCAGAACATAGATATACTTAAAGAAGCCTATCAGACAGCCATAGACAGCGAGGGCAGCGCAGAAAGAGAAAATGCTAAATATCAGGAAAGTATACAGTATTCAATTGATAAAACAAAAGCGAGCTTTCAGGAGCTTTCAAATGATATTATAGGCTCAGATTTTGCAAAGGGCTTTGTAGACGCGGGAAATACTGTTATAAACATATTTGACGAAATTGTAAAGCACATAGGAACGGTAAATACAGCTCTTATAGGTTTTGCAGGATTCAAATTATTTCGCAGTGGTAGAGCAAATAGCTTTAATTTAGAATTTAACATAGAGTGTGCCACTGACCGACTTAGCCGTGAGGCGAGCGAGGCGGCATAAGCCGCCAAGGGTCGGTATAGTTAAAGTGTGAGAAAATGGTCTTTATGAACAAATTTCATAAGATAAGTGCTTTTGACGGCACTTCGGGAAATCTTCGTGAGATATATCACAAATATGCCTGTTACCAAACTCTGTCGGAAACGGCAGAGTGGCAAGTGTGAAAGCACAAGGTAAGGTAAAAACACAGGCATAGAGACAATCCGCAGGTGACAGTCCTAAGTCAGAAAAAAATGATATGGACTAACCTCATCGAGCAGCAATCACTGGTGGATAAATATATTCATCAAGGTATGCTCAGAGACTTGCAGCACAGCAAGGATAAAAAGTCAAGCCGAATCGTCAATCGGTGTGCGTAGAGACGGTAATTCAGCCGTTTGGTGAAAGAATAAAATTTTAAAAAAAATAAAACAAAAAAAGAGTATATATAAGTGAACGTACTTCAACAACCTTCGGGATTGAGGTCTTAAGGCTACAATGTTCTTCGGACTTGTAGCCCACAAAAATAAAACAAGGTGCATCTCAGCCATAAATGAGAGTTTTAAAAAGGCTAACATGGTCATATTCACGCATATGCCAAGCATTCATAAACAGTATACTGTTAAAAAGTTCTTGATAAAACCCGTATTTCTTGTGTATAATAATTGTAATCTTTATATATAAAAATATAAGTTTTAAATGTAATGGTAATAATTACCTATAGGAGAATATTAATGTTAAAAATGTCAAAATAGACATAATTTTAAGATTATTTTTGTGTATTTTGTCATTGACAGATATATAATATTTTGATAAAATAATACTTAAATACATAAGGGTACCGTAGACAGTAGGTTGTTTAGCTATAAAATCCTACCGAGGTAAGGCAATAAACTAAAATAATTTATCCCGACCTCGTAAAAAGGTTGGGATTTTTTGATGGCAAAACACATATATTAATTAGGAGATTATGAGTAGGATGACCCCTTATACCTCACAGCACGCCGTAATGCATGTCTCAAATAAAGAAAAAGATAAACCTCAGTCACAAACATATACCAAATCTAATAAAGACAATTTTATTGATTGGTCTGAATTTGGGCGCATGATTCTTAGTTGGTTTGTGAGTGGCTTTGTTATATTTGTTATATTATTAATTCTGACAATGGCTGATAAATCGACTGACTTATGGAAGGACACAATTCTTCGAATTGATACTATAAGTTTGTTCTTTTCATTAGTTTTATCTGCTACATTAGAACAAGTTTGGAATAATAAAAAACAAATAAAATACAAGATTACTCAAATTGGGGAACTGATTTTATCAACTTTAGGATTAATTATGTATCTAACATATTCTCTATGGAATATATATGATCCATGTAATCCTTATTTTACAAATCAGTTTGCAATAAACTTGATATATATTATCATCAGCACTGTTTTTGTAATTATTGGTTTCTTAATAAGAGCTATTGTAGAAAAGGAGGAAACATAAATGATTCTTTTGACATTAAGCATAATATCATTGGTAATTTTATTAGTTGTGCAAATCTGTATAATAGGTTATCATGCTTATCTTTTTAAGAAGAATCATAAGCATAATTGGGATAAAAGTCAATATTCGACCACAACGATTGAACATAGCGAAAAAATTATTCAAGCTATCGAATCTGGAAAAATAAAAAAGCAACTAATTGAAAATGATGCCCCTATATATAATAGCAATAAAGCCATGAGTCAATACGTAAAATTCGTGGATAATTCTCCTATTTACAGAGAAATTTCTGCCTTAAAAGGAGGCCGATATTATGGATAAAATATTTCATCTTTATGATGATTATACAGATATATTAGGTGAATTTGGAAAAGAACGTATACAAGAAAGATTTAGTGATTTATATGTAAGCTATGATAAATTTATAAAAGAAAATAATTTAGGTGAAAATGTGAAAATCAACGATTTTACACTAATGCATGCCATCTTAGACTACTTTACGGATATATCACGATTAAAACATTTTCATAAAATAACAAGGACAAACACTTTTAAAATTATTTCTTATGAAATTAGTTGGTTGCTTAGAAGAAAACCTCTTCAGATAATCAAAGATTACAACGAAGAACTTGTATATATAAACGAAAAATTTCTTTTATCCTATATAATGTCATACCTAACACAAATTGTAGGTTACGATTTTTTTGATGGTTTATCTGATGAAAACAAAAAGGCTTTCAATGGGTATATTGATAGTTTATATTATTATTTAAAATATAGAAATTGTAGTTCGCAGTCGTTAGAATTTGCATTATTAAGTTTTGGTGCTGGCATCGTTGCTGCAAACCATAAATTAAATACAGAAACAAATTAGATATGTAAAACAAGGTCAAAAAAATGACTACTCCCCCATATATTCTAAGAATAAGGGAGTTTTATATTTGTTGTGGGTATAAAACTCAAAAGGGTTAAGCCTATGTCCCTATATAGGCTTAACCCTGTATGTACCCTACCACCTACTCACTTACCTACCTACTACCTTCCAGGTTTCCACTTATGTCCACACATCTGACAGACATTTACAGCTTTGCCACTGCCGAGAAAGCCTGTAATAATGCTGTAACCACGGTTTACTGTGGCTATAGACGTGCTGCCACATTTTGGACAACAGGCTATGTTAGCCGCTTTGTTGGCGGCTATGGTCATATTTGTTGATATTTATTAAAAAAATATAATTTTGACTTGAATTTTCATACAAATTGTATTATAATTAATATAAAAATTATACAAAGTGTGGTGAACATAATGAGTACAAATAATATGGAAGGCTTATTTACATATTTACGAAGTGAAACCCCTGAATTATTCGAGGATTTCGTAAAACACCTGTCTAATATTTCTTCATGTGTAAATAATATTTTATTAGCACTTGATGAAAAAACAACGTCGACAGATATGAAAGATATCAATTTTGTTGGAAATACGGTTATAATGAAAAATAAATTGGGTTTGCTTTATAATACGATTGTATGTTGGCAAACTTTATCTTTATCGGCTTTATCAATATCCGAGAAGGAAAATGAAAAAGTTTTTTCTGAAATTGATAAAGATAATAGTTGTTTTTTAAACAACCCTAATGTAAAAACAACCATATCAAAAATTGAAAGTTATTATGACTTGAAGAATGATAAGCCAAGTTGTTTTTTATTTAATGGGGTTTTTTACCCATCAGACAGTTGGAGAAATCTATTACTTACCGTCTGTGAAATATTATACTCGCTTAACTCCGAATTGTTTTGTAGCTTTGTAAATGACAAATCTATGCAGGGGAAAAAGCGAACATATTTTACTTATAATAAAAAAAATATTTCTGGACGATATGAAAAAATTAAAAAAAGCCCTGTCTTTGTGGAAATTAATTTTAGTGCCAAAGATATTTTGATTTTGATTGATAAAATGTTAAAAAAATTTGAAGCACCTGAAAATTCCGCAAGGATTATCACAAAAAATAAAAGGGAGATATTATGTCCAAAGTATGAAAACAAAAAAGATAATGGAAAAGAAAGTATTAAAATTGGTCAGATAGCAAAAAATTTCTTTGCAGACTATTTTAGTAAGCCTTTCAATTGGTATATGGTAGAAAATTTTCTTAATAAGGATTGGTGTCATGACACATTTGGTATCAATTATCCATTTCTAAAGAAAATTGATAGAAATATTCCTGTAGCACAACAAAAAAATTACAATAATGAGTATGGCAGATATTGGGTAAAACCAATTTTAAGCATTTATAACAATGACTACATAATGTGTTCTCAGTGGTTTGATACATTTAGAGACAAATTGATAAAATGGCAAAATGATTATAATAATCGGATTAATAATTTTCCGATTTTTGAAGTTATTGACCAGAAAAAATATTCACAAAATTCTTGTCTTAAATGTAATACTGATTTAGGGAAACAATCGTTTTGTAAAATCAAAGTATCTGAATCGGAGGGAAAATTATCAGAAAAATTAATCCCATATAAATTATGTAAAGAATGTAAAACAAAATATATGGGATATAGTCTGTACAATACATTCACAAAAAATGGAAGCAAAGTTCCATATATTCATGCAAAATTCATATTAGAATAAATAGCTAAAAGAGCAGATATAAATTGTTGACAAAAAAGTATATCTGCTCTTTTGGTTATTTACCAATAATATCCACAATCTTTGCATTTAAACTGCTTCCCAAGTTTTTTACTTGCAAGACCAGCCCATAGGAAAGACAAACCACGCTCCGAACTTGATACTTTCTCTATGTTAATTGAACCACAAGTTGGACATTTAGGTAGTGCCGAAGGGGGTGATACTCGTGGAGTAATTTGTTTACTATTAGAGTTTGGAAGATAGATTTTGTCATAAATTTCTTCGTAGATTTTCTTTGCTTCGGTCAATCCCAAATTGTATTCTCTTCTAAGAAATGCAATACCTTTAAATTTATTACTATCCTTCATTAAAGTATTTAATTGAGATTCAGAACAATTATAAATGTCGCTTACGTCATATGTTTGTCCAAAAATTTCAATAGTTATTGATGGGATTTTTTTATCACGTAACGATTGATTATTAAGTGGATATCCACAATGTATACAAGCAGGAGCTTTATCCGAGATTTCCTTGCCACATTCGGGGCATTTTATAAGTGCCATATTTATAACCTCCTTAACTTTAGTAACAGTTTGCTGTAATCAGTTTAACATTAACTTTTAAATTTGTCAAATGTTTACTCTCTACAAACATATTTTGGCACTCAAAGATATTGATGTATTTAAAGGTTTTAGGTTAAGAGATACAAAGGCAGCTTTTGAGGTTATTACTGAGGGAATTGGTGGATTTATAAAAGCCCACCCTGTTCTTACTTCATTAGCAGCCACATTCGCTGCTTTAAAAGCAGTAGATACATTTGTATTTAATGCTGATGAGAAGTTGGAAAAGGCTACATCGGCTGTAGGAGAATATCAGAATACTGTTTCTGAGCTTGAAAGCGTTGAATCTGAACTTCAGAATATTAACGCAAGAATGGACGAGCTAAATTCTAAAGGGCATTTGTCATTGGTAGAATCTGATGAGCTTAACAAATTGCAACGTTCTAATGATGAGTTGGAAAGAAGAAGGAATATACTCAGCTCGCTTGAAGAAGGACAGTTTGCGGCGGCAAAAAATGAAGTTGCGAATTATCTTAGTGACAGGTCAACAGCAAATCAGAATTTTAAGCTCTTCAATCCCTATACTTGGAAAAATTCAGCACGTAGAGCTGACGGTGTTGGTTCTAATGTTGTATTAAACTGGCTTGGTAGAAGTGGTATTGCAAGTGCTTTAAGTTCCTTATTAATGCCCGGTTCAGGTGGTACTATTGTTCCGTTCGCACTTGGTTTAGGTTCAATGGAGGCTGATAAAAATACTGCTCTTACTCCTATTGAGAGTATAAACAGTTATCTTGACGGAATTGTTGAATTACAAGGCAAAATTGCTGAAACCGAAGAAAAAATGACGGGGGTTACTGACCCGTCAAAAATTGAGACTTATAACAAGGAAATAGCCAAGTACGAAAAGACTATTGAAGATTATAAGTCTGTAATAAGCACTGACTTTGACGACATAGCCAATATTACGGACAATTTCAATGCAGACTACTTTAACCCTGATGATTACAATGATTTCCTTAATGCTATGGGAAGATTTGATAATTTGATGGGAAGTTCGGGCAAGACGAAAGAGTCCAAGATTGAAGGTTTATTGGCAAAGGACGAATACGAAGGACTTAAAGACAGACTTGTTAATCTGGCAAAGCAAGGCAAACTGACTGCTGAAGTTCTTTACAGTACGAAAGATGGTATAGACAAATTCTTTTCGGATATTTCCAGTAAAAATGTAAGTGCTGACGACATTGTACAGTATTTCAATGCTTTGGCTGACCCTGATTCTTATAACTTTGATAATATTCGTAAGCAGTTTAAGGAAACGCTTATTTCTGCCACAGACAAAACATTTACTCCTGAACAAAGAACTGTTGCTAAAGAATACGAACAAGTGTTTAATGAGATTCAGAAACTCAAACAAGAGGGAGCTGACCTTACTCAGACCATATTCGGAAATATTGACACTAACCATAGGCAGGTTTTGGAGTGGACAGATGAAAATTTAAAAGCTTATAAAAAGGCTATCAAAAGCTGGGGCGAAACTCCAGAAGATTTGGCAGGAAATGTTTCTACTGTTTTTGGTGCTTATGAAGATTTTGGCGATGATGAGCATCCATTGAATATTGCCTTTTCTCCTATGCTTCAAACAGAAAATGGTGCTGTGCTTCTTAGTAAAGGGACTGTAGAAAAGTATATTGAATCTCTTATTAAAAAGGCTGGTGCAGGTGGTAGAGAATGGACAAGCGAGGACTTATTCAAACTTGATGCTGAAGGACTTGACGTTGATGGCAGACATATAAAAAATATTATTGCTGATATAGGAGATACTGCCGAGCAAACCTCCAAACTTATGCACTTTCAGGGCAAGGACGGAGCTATGGCTATGTCTCTTAAAGAGATTGAAAATGTCGCAAAAGAAACAGGTTTAAGTGTTAAAGAAGTTCTTGACAGCGTAAATGACGGAGCAGAGGAATTTGTTGACAATCTTTCGGAAAAAGAGCTTGAAGCTTATGTCACATTAAAGGCATCAACTGATACCTCCGAATGGGATTTACAGACTTGGAAATCCAATATCGAAAAGCAATTAGAGATTGAGGCAAAGGTTGACATCAAAGCCACTCCCAAGCTTGATGAGTTTACACAGGCTCAGGAAAGCGACAATTCGGGAAAGAATTATGACACGATTGTTTCTTCTCTCGAATCTGTTAAAAGGCTTTATGAGGGCGGTCTTGTTGGTACTGATGATTTTCTGTCATTCGCCAAATTAATTTCGCCCAATGATGTTGCCACTGTAAGCGAGTATGAAAAGTATGTAGGTAATATAGCCAAGTATTTCACAGAGGACTATAAGGGACTTGAAGCCTTTAAGAAAGACCTTGATGCCAAAGGACTTGCTGAATATAATTCTCAGACTGGCAAGCTTGAAACCACCTTTAAGAATACTTCTGAAGCGGCAAGAGAAATGGGTATGTCTACTGAAACATTCGTTATGGCTATGCAAAAGCTTGATGAGTTTGGTTATGACATAAAGATTTTCTCAAATGAGGAAGAAGCTAAGAATACTCTTGACAAGGAGATTTCAAGCCTTGCAGACTTGTATGCCAAGAGAGAAGCCTTAAAAACAGATGATAATGGGAATACCATTGAAGATAAGGATTTGTCTGAGGATGCAAAGAAACAGTTGTCTGCCCTTGATGAAGAAATTCTACAGGTGCAAGACGATTTGGCTGCAACTCGCAAAGAATATGAAAATCTTATTTTAGGCGGAAACGACAACGAAACAACTTTAGAGGGCATTAAGGCTGACAGAGAAGCTGTTAATCGGGTTAAGAATAATGAGCTTTATAGCGAAATACAGAGTTTTAACAGTATGGGTCTTAAAGCTGACAGCAAGGGCTATGAAGAATACAAGAATCATCTGGAAGAGCTTGCTGCTGAAATTAATGGGTCTATCAAAGAAATTAATGAAAATGGACAGATAAGGTTAGAATTTGTCTATAATGGCGAGAGCGAAGATGACTATTTAAATGATATAGATACAATGGTCAACTATGCCAGTGCCGCAAATGATAAGTTAAAAGAACTTGAGGAAACAGACCATACCTTTAATTTCAGTACCAATGACATTAATGAATTGGAAGATGATTTAGAAGCGGCGCAGGAAATTTTCGACTCATTTAAAGGTGCAGATGGAAAGATAGACCTTACTGTTGAGGGTGCGCCTGAAGCTCAGTCTGTTCTTACTGCATTACTTGTGCGTAAGCAGGAGCTTGAAAAACCCACTATTATGAAGGTTGATGTAAGCAATCCTGAATCAGAAGCGGAAGAAGCAGTTGCTCAATTACAGAAATTCCAGTCTGATTATAATAATCGACAGATTAAAGTTCAGATAGGTGCAGATACTACAGCAATTGATAAATCCTTACAAGCTGATTTGGACGCTCTCAGTCAGAATACCATTATAACAGGTAGCTTTAATATTGACACTACTTCCGTAGGTAAAGCAGCGGAGACTATAAAAGAACTGACACCTGAGATAATGGTAAATGCAGGTGTCGATACATCAAAAGTTGAAGCCTTTGAAGCAGAAGACAGAGAAGAAGAGGGTACAGTTGTTTACAATGTAGATGATACAAAGGTAAAGGCTTTTGAGGCTATACCCAGAATAGGAAGAGGAACTATATATTATTCTGCCGTATATGGCAATCCCGATGCACCTGATATTAATGTTAGACAAGCTACTCCCGGAAGAGGTTTAGCTGACGGCAACGCTCATTTCGGAGATGCGAGAGCAAAAGGAAGTCTGGGCGAAAAGAAAAATGGTAAAGTTCTGGTCGGGGAACAAGGGAATGAACTAATTGTGAGGTCAAACAAGTATTTCACAGTTGGTAATAATGGTGCCGAATTTGTTGACTTAAAGAAAGATGATATTGTTTTTAATCATAAGCAGACAGAGGAGCTATTTAAAAACGGTCATATTTCGAGCAGAGGCAAGACAGGTAGTGCAAGGGCTTACGGAAGTACGGGCAGTGGTTCTATACGTATTCCAGGTACTACAACTGCTCCGAAAACCACGACTACCACTGAGACTAAGACAACCACAAAGACAACGACTGATTCTTCAAAGAAGGATTCTGAATCTACCGACAAATACTATAATTATTTTGCGGCAATTCTTAAAGACAGGCAAAAGGCTGTTGAAAAGTTTGAAAAAGAGCTTGAAAGGCTGAATGAAAAGATTGAGGTTGCTCTTGAAAACAATGATATGGAGCTTTATCAGTCTCTTATGGGAGATTTCAGTGATATCAGTAAGGAATACAGGGATTATCTTCATAACAGCGCAGAGGAGCTGAGAAAGCTTTCTGAGACTGAGATTTACCCTATTGTTTACGAGATTGCTCCTGAGCTTAAAGGGCAAAAATTTGAGGATTGGTCGGAAGAAACACTTCTTGACATTCAGAAAAGGCTTGATGAGGAAAGTGCAAAGCTTGAAGGTGATGAAAGCAGTGCGGCAAAGCTTAAAAGAGAAAAATATGAAGCTTTAAGTCAGACCATAAGTGATATTTATGATGCAGCCGGAAATATAAACGGCGAGGGTGAGTTTGCTGAAAAATGGGCTGACAATATCAAAGAAATCAAAGAGCTTGCCATAAAAGCCCTTGATGAGATTGAGCAGAAGTATGACCGTATGCTTAGCGATGTTTCTGAAAGCGGCGACCTTATTAGTCATAATATCTCTATGACAGAGGCAAGGGGCTATGAAGCTAATGATTCTCTTAAAAGACAGCTTATTGAAAATAAAGAACAGCAAAAGGAAATTAATCTTGAAAAGGCTGAAAGCTTGCAGCTTACTCTTGATGAGCTTGTGGCAGAGGGAAGGATTGTAAAAGGCTCTGATGATTATTATGATTATCTTGACAAGATAAATTCGGCTAAAAGTGAAGCCCTTGGCATAGACGAGGAAATTGCAGGACTTATGGCCGAAATGGACGAGTATGTACGTCATAATTCTGTTTTTGAGACTATGACTGATGTACTTCAATCAGGGCTTGATTTGATATCCAAGACAGCTTCAAGTGCATTTAAGTCATTTTCAACCAAAAAGGGAGCTATAGCCGATGAGGTTGTCCAGCTTAATAATCTTATAGGCTCTACAAACAGTGAGCTTGAATATCAGAAACAGGTATTTGACAGTCTGAATATTCCCGAAGAATACATAAATCTTATAAAAAGCGGTTCTCTTGACCCGCTGAGTATAGATGATACGGCACTTTCGGAAGAAGCCCAGAAGGGCATAAACGTCTGGAACAGAATTATAGAGCTTCAGCAGACTGCTGCTGACCTTGCAGAGGATTTATCACAGAAGTACAAGGATATGTTTGACAATGTGGAGGGTAAATTCCAAAGTATTCTTAATCAGCTTGAACTTAATAAAAATCTTCTCGATAAGGCAGTTTCCATTTCAGAGGCGCAGGGACTTCTCACAAGTACAAAATACTATGAGGAAATGACGGCTATTGAAAAGGAAAACGGTGAAAAGCTCAGACAGGAACGTGATGAGCTTGTAAAAGCTATGAAAACTGCCATTTCTGAGGGAAATATTGAAAAAGGCTCTGATGCTTGGAATGATATGCAGTCTGAAATTAATAGCGTTACAGAGGCTATATGGGAAAGCGACCTTGCTCTGAAGGAATATGCAAATGATATTCGTGACCTTAATAATGAGGTTTTCGACTATATGCAGGACAGCATTTCAAGAATTACGGACGAGGCCGATTTTCTTATCGACCTTATGGAAAATGACAAGCTTTTTGACGATGATGGAAAGCTGACCGACAAGGGGCTTGCCACAATGGGTTTGCACGGACTTAATTATAATACCTATTCGGAAGAAGCCAAAAAGTATGCTGAAGAAATAGAGGATATCAACAGGGAAATTGAAAACAATCCCTATGATACAAAGCTTATTGAGCGGAAGAATGAGCTTGTAGATGCACATCAGGAGGCTATTTTAGCGGCTGAGAATGAAAAGAAAGCCATAAAAGACCTTATTTCCGATGGATATGACAAACAGATAGATGCTCTTGAAGAAGTTGTTGATAAATATCTCGATGCGCTGAGAGCGGGCGAGGATTTATATGATTATTACAAGAGCGTAAAAAATAAGACAAAGGAAATTGCTTCACTTCAGAAGCAGCTTGGAGCTTATGCAAATGATAATTCAGAGGAAACAAAGGCTAAACTTCAGGAGTTAAAGGTTTCTCTTGAAGAAGCGCAGGAGGATTTGGCTGATATTCAGCATAAACAGTATATATCAGACCTTGAAAAGCTTATGGACAATCTTCTTTCTGACTATGAGAGGGTTATTACAGGAAAGCTTGATGAGACTGATGCTATAATTACTGATTTAATCGCAAACATAAATTCTAATTCAAGTAATATAAGAGATACCCTCTATGCAGTTTCAGAAGAGGCCGGTTATACTTTGAGTGATAATATGGCGGCTATATGGTCGCCTATGGCTGATGAAACCGGACGGCTTGCCGATGTTCTGACAACTTATTCAAACAATATGGCTGCCTCTATGACTTCCTTACAGGGTACTGTTGAGAATGTCGTATCAGGTATAAAGGAAATGATTGCCGCTTCAAACAGTCTTGCTTCAAGCCTTGTAAGTCAGGCAGCAAGGGATAGTGAGCCTGTTAGGGCGGAGAGCGGTTCAGATTTATCTTCAAACAACAAAACAAGTAAGACAGATAATGCTACTACATCTAAGACTTCAAATAGTTCTTCAAGCTCTAAAAGCAATAGCTCCAAAACTTCAAATTCTTCAAAGGGAACAGCAGATGCAGGAACATATGCAACAATCCCTGAAGCTTATGCGGCGGCTGTAAAGAAATTGAATACTGACAGAAATGGTAACGCAGATTATGATTATGTTACTGTAACGGTTCAGCGTAGGAATGATGCAGGTAAAATACTTTATACAACAAGGTATAAACTAACACCGGGAGCAGGTCAGCTTACAAAGCTTGCCAAAGGTACAAAATACGTTCCGAAAACAGGGGCATATATAGTTGATGATGGTTCAGGTCAGGAGCTTATCGCTCACAAATCAGCAGGACGTGTAACAAGTCTTGAAACAGGTGACAGGGTTTTTAATGCTGATGAAACATCTAACATAGCAAAGACCCTTGAAACTTTTTCACAGGCAAAAACAAAGAGCCTTGCTGAAATTGTAAACGACCAGTTAAAAACTCTTGACGAGATTTCAGCCCAAAATGGTGGTATGTCCCACTCTGAGATTTTAAGATATATGGCAGAACCCTACTTCCCCGAAGCCGAAAGACTTTCACAGGGCTTGCCGCCTCTAAACCAAAATCTTATAAACAGCAACAGCGGAAATATGACAATCCAGATAGGCAATATAACTTTGCCAAATGTTAAATCTCCTGAAGATTTTTATTCTGGAATAATGCAGATAGCGCAAAGGGATGGAAACTTTGAAAAAATGGTTCAGAGTATGACTATAGACAGACTTGCCGGCAAAAGCAGTTTTGCCAAAAGGAAGTATAATTTTTAAGTAAATTTTTTTCTAAACAGAGAATATATTTGTAGGACGTGCCTGTTGTTTTTAAAATGACAGGCGTGTTCTGCAAATGTTTTTTGTTTTTATTTTCTGAACAAGTGACATAAGTGACTTACAGTGACAATTTTAATAATTCTGAGAAAATTTCACAAAAAAACAGTTGTAAAACATAAATATTGTGATATAATATATAACAAACTGAGATAAAATCACATTATTGGAGGGGTTTTTATGTTACTTCAATTTAACTTTAAAAATTTTAAGTCTTTCAGAGACGATACAACTCTGGACTTTACCGCTACAAAAATTAAAGAATTTTCTGATAGGGTTGTTAAAATTGCAAATGAAAAGATTCTGCCTGTCGCTGCAATATTTGGAGCTAACGCACATGGAAAATCAAACGTGTTAGAAGCTTTTGAGTATATGCATATTTATGTTTTAGATTCTGCTATGTTCGGAGGTGAAAGCAACAGCAAAAAGACAGAGATAAGGGTTATAAAACCTACACCGTTTTTATTTGATAAAAACAGTAAAGACAAAGAATCTTCTTTTGAGGTATATTTTATAGATTCTGATGAAAAGGGTTCGAAAACGTACAACTATGGTTTTTCTATTAATAACAATGGGGTTGTGGAAGAGTGGCTAAACAGTAAAGCAAAAACTTCCAATAAATTCAGAAGGATATTTTATAGAAACACAATAGAAAATGTACTGGATATGCCGGGAATAAAAAAGAATATGCAGGAAAATGTAAAAATTTCTTTGCAAAAGGAGACTCTTGTTGTTTCATTAGGCGCTATGCTTAAATGTCATGAATTGGAAAAAATAAGAAATTGGTTTCGGGATAATGAATCTATGAATTTCGACGAACCTATGGAGAATTTGATTTTTTCAAGACTTTTGCCGGAGGGATTTTTAGATAATGAAACAGTAAGGAAAAATGTTGTTAATTATTTATCATCTTTTGATTCATCTATTATTGATTTTGACGTCAAAAAAGTAAAAGATGATGACGATGATGGAAGAGAAATTATAATTATAGATTCAATTCATAGAATGATTGATTCTGACCAAACAGCTAAAATTCCATTTAGGCGAGAATCCGCAGGAACCTTAAAGATGTTTTCTTTGTATAGTTTTTTGCAGGATGTTATGGAAAAAGGTTCAGTGCTATTTGTTGATGAACTTAATTCAAGACTTCATCCCTTGCTTGTCAGATTAATTTTAATAACCTTTCTTGACAATAATATTAACAAAAACCATGCACAACTTATATTTACAACTCATGATGCATGGCAGTTAAACGGATGTGGCCTTCGCAGAGATGAAATTTGGTTTGTCGAAAAGGATAATGACGGTGTTTCTACTTTATATTCTCTATCTGATTATGTAGACGATGAAGGTGCTAAAATCAGAAATGACGAAAATTTTCAGAGAAATTATTTGCTCGGAAAATATGGAGCTATACCTGAGTTAAAAGCATTAGATATTTGGGGAGAAAATTGTGATGGCAAATGATAAAAAAATAAAGGAGCGTCGAATAGGCAAAAGGAAAGCCCGTGACATTGGCTCACGGGCAAATGCTCCTGATTTAGGCTATTATATAATTGTTACAGATACTAAAGCAACCGAAATTAATTATTTTACAGGTATTAAAAACATGATTCCTGAAAATTTAAGGAGAAGATTGGTTATTGTTCCTAAAAAAACTGACACACAGAACCTTATTAACGAGGCAGTGAAAAATGC
This sequence comes from uncultured Clostridia bacterium, assembly GCA_947624655.1. Classification (GTDB taxonomy): domain Bacteria; phylum Bacillota; class Clostridia; order TANB77; family CAG-508; genus JAAWPK01. The sequence continues at coordinate 86,340 of CANQLH010000002.1, forward strand.
CAATCTTTATCCACAGTATGGAGAAATATGGATAATTTTTGATAGAGATAAGATTACTGATTTTGACAATATTATTGAATCGGCTAAAGCAGAAGGAGTACACGTTGGTTGGTCAAACCCTTGTATAGAGGTTTGGTTTATGTTGTATTTTGATAAAGCTCCTACATATATGTCGCTAACCCCGTCAGTTGAATGTTGCAAAAAATTTGGAGAACTGTATAAAAATAAGGTGGGTCAAAAATATAATAAAGGAGACAAAAATATATATGAGAAACTTATTAAATACGGTAACGAATCTAAAGCAATTAATAGGGCAAAAAGCAAACTCGACAGCTATGCAAGGAGCGATATTACAAAACCATCTGAAATGATTTCTGCCACAACAATTTTTCAACTGGTGGAAGAAATAAGAAATAAAATAAAATTGTCGTATTAATAAGACAAGTTATGATAATTAATGCTGCTCAACAATATAAAGCTTCTTTATTAAATGTCGAAATAAAAAGGGGCTTTATTTTGTTGAGCATTATTAGAAAGGGAGGGATTTATACGGTTACACTTAAAAGGATAGGAAACAGCCCTAATATACCTTTTTTGGAGATTGTAGGGCTTTCAAAAGATGAAAAGCCTACTGTAAAGATTGAGAACGTTTTTATAGTTAACGGAAGTACCTTTAAAGAAATTGACACGGGGGATATTTATATTTATGATGAGGAATCAGAAAGCTGGGTTTTAGACCAATTATATAGTAATTCAAAAGCAGAAGATGATTTTACCCTATCAGAAATAACTCCCGAAGAAGTTGAAGCGCTTTTCAAAAACGCTGACGGGAGCAAGAATAATGAAATGATTGCCTTGTTCAAGCAGGTACTTGATAAAGAATAAATATTTTGTATTTATCGGATATGTTGACAAAGCAAAAATATAGAAGTATAATAAAACTGTTAAGTATCAATTCAAGCTTATTTTGACAGATAAAGTGATTAATTTGGCTAAAATAAATTATATAATGTCAAAAAACATAAAAATTGACAGTATATAATTGAGGAGGTTTTATTATGGACTATATGCCATTAAAGGATATGTATTATAAATTGGGATATACAAAAAAGCAAGTTTATGAAAATGAATGTATGAGTAGGTATAACAGTATATCTGCTGTTCGTTTTGATATTAAAATCAATGGCTGTAGGGCTTTTTTGGTTATTACATCTGAAGTGCTTAATAAGGTTGTTAAAATATATGAGCTGAATAATAAGCTTAATAATTTGGTAAGCAGTTTGTCCGATTTAGCTTTGGAACAATATGTAAAAAGCTGTATAATTGATGAAATATTCAGTACAAACGAGATAGAGGGAGTTGTAAGCACCAGAAAGGATATTTCGGAGGTTTTAAACCAAATACAAAGCAATGGTATAAAAGATAAGACCAATAACAGACTGTTGGGATTGGTTCATAAATATTATATGCTTAACAGTAAAAAAGACATTTCCATCTGTAATTGTCAGGATATAAGAAATATCTATGACGATTTACTTAGAGAGGAAATATTGTCAGACAATCCGCAGAATCTTCCTGACGGCATTTACTTCCGAAAGAATGATGTGGTTCTTTATTCTGCTGCCGGTGAAATTATACACTACGGAATAAGTCCCGAAGATAAAATAAACGAGGCTATGATACAGGCTATTGAGGTTTTATCAAATGAAAAACTGAATATCCTTATCAGAATAGCTGTTTTCCATTACTTTTTCGGTTATATTCACCCTTTCTACGATGGCAATGGACGTACAAGCAGATTTATAAGCAGCTATTTATTGTCCAAAAGCTTTAATACCCTTGCAAGCTATAGATTGGCGTATACAATCAGGGACAATGTATCTATGTATTATAAAAGCTTTGCGCAAACGAATAACGCTCTGAATCGTGGTGATTTAACACCTTTTGTTATCAACTTTTTGGATATTATAATAAAGCTTTTTGATGACTTGTGTGAAGCTCTTAGTGAAAAGCAGAAGCTCATAAATTACTACAGCGAAATAGGAAATAAAATAGCTAAGACCGAATTGGAAAATAGAATTATCTATAATCTTTTTGTTATAACCTTATTCGGTGACACAGATTATTCTGCCGCCGATATAGCGAATATGTCAAAAGCATCATTAAATACTGTAAAAAAGGTATTGGTACGTCTTGAAGGTATGGGCATATTGACTGTAAATAAGTCGGGACGTAAGCTTATATATAAATTTGACATTAACGCTATTGACAATAAGGTTTTTTGAGGAGGAGATATATATGCAGGAGCGAGAAAAGGACGTAGCAAAGTCCGTTGACGCTTTAAAAGAAAGAAAAGAAAGATATGACAGATTAAAGAAATTGGAAAATGAGTTCAGGAAAAACATAGCTGAAATTAAGGCTTTGAAGCATAAATATGAAATAGTTGTAAAAAAGATAGAAGCTCTTTATGAAGGTCTTGAAAAGGGAACCCTTACCAAAAGGCAGATTAAGGCTTTTCAGAGGCTTGACAAGTATGTAAAAATATAAAGGTTTACATTATATTAAAAGGCTTTTATCAATATTGCAAGGGTGGAACATTATCGTTATAGTGATTATATTAAGAGGGATAAATATGCAAAATTATAAAATCAATAGTGTTGAAATAGAAAACTTTGGCGCAATAAGAAGGGTTAAATGTGATAACCTAACAGGGATTAATCTGATTATTGGGAAAAACAACACCGGAAAGACATTTTTTCTAAAAGCCCTTTCTTCTACTATTGAAACTATGCATTGGATTAAGAACTATAAGGAGATAGAAGATATTAAAAGTTGGTTTAAAGAAATTATTATGCTAAACTTTAAAATAGACAGATGTAGCGATTTGATAAGGAATGGTCAAGATAATCTTAAATTTTATTGCAATGCAGACGGATTAGAGGTTGATTATAACATTAACAGAGATAAGGATGATATTAATCTTGCCCTTAAAAATTATCCTTACTGCCCAAAGGAAGAGTTTGACTTTCAATTTGTACCAAGTGATACTATAGTATCTGTTAACAAAAAATTATTTGATTTATTTCCAACTTGGATTCATAGTAGACTGGCATTAAGTTTATTACTGGAAAATGCTGATAGAAATGGTACAAGATTAAATTCACAAGGTGATATATATTTTGGTGATAAGAATGTTTGGTATTATAAAGAAAATGGCAAGAAATACAATATAAATAATATTTCTGACAGTAACAGAATGTTGTGTGTTTTGAACAGGCTTTTTTCAAATGGCTCTTTAAAAAAAGGAGCGGTACTGTTTTTAGATGGTGTGGATTCTGTTTTTCACCCTACAGAAATTTCAAAATTATGGGATATGCTTTTCGATATATCTGAAGATTTGGGTATTCAGATATTTGCAACAAGCCATTCCTATTTTACAATTAAAAAGCTATGTTTATTAGCTATGACGAACAATAAATCTATATCTTGTATTTCCCTTGACGGTCGTGAAGCTGTTGTAAATGATTTAAAGCTTGGTATGCCAAATAATTCTATTATAGAAGAAAGCATACGTCTTTATACGGAAGAAATTTTTAAAATGCTATGATTTTATGGGAGGAGGGATTTGTTGAAAGCTATTGACTTTATTTATGATGAGCGCAGACTCAGTGATTTTGGATTTATGATTTGCTCCTTTGACGGGGGCGGTGTTGAGACTGTTTCTGATTCGGAAGTTACTTTTAATATGGTTTCGGCTTTGAGTGGCAAAAGACGTTATATTACTGACAGGGTTTATGAGAGCTTTATTGAGAGTACATTTCAAATTTGCAAAATTCCCGACAGGTGGAATTATAATATCGAAATAACCTTCGAAGAAGTAAGAGCTTTGAAAAGATGGCTTGAAAGAAAAAATTTTTGTAAGGTCAAATTTATTCAGGAGCCTTTTAGTGAGTTTGGCTATGATTTTTTCTTTGAGGGTGTTTTTAATGTTAAGCAGATTGAAATTGGCGGAGTTATTTTAGGCTTGGAGCTTACCCTCATTACAAACAGGCCCCTTGCCCTCCACGACCCTATAAATATAAAACTTGAATGGAGTAAGAATGAATTATCGGAGTATGAAAGAAGTAAGAAAAGCATTACTCGTACAATAGAGGATTTGTCAGATGAAACAGGCTTTTGCTATCCCAAAATGAAGGTTACTTGCTTAGAAAACGGTTCTTTTCAAATAGCATCAGATGTAAACGGAGACATAACAGTTGTAAAAAACTGCATAAAAAATGAAGTCCTGACTTTTGAATATCCTATTGTAACAAGCTCTATAAAAACCCACGACTTGGCAAATGATTTCAACTTTGTTTTCTTAAAGCTGCAAAACAGTTATGGCGAAAGAGAGAACAACTTTACAATAGACAGTCCTTGTGTAATAGAAATAGAGTATTGCCCTGTTGTTAAGATAGGCGTATAATATTATCCTGAAGTAAAAGGATTGAGCAAATGCTCAAAAGGAGGATTTCTATGAATTTTGAATATCCATATAACCCATATAACACATCATTTTGTGCAAAAAATGACATAAGGAATAAGGGCAAAATTTCAGATGAAGTGAGACAGCGGAGAGAATTTTTAAGAAGTCATAAGTTTTATATAGAAAGGGATGAAGACGGCAGTGAAAAGATAATTGCAAAGAATCTAAGCAAGGATATTCTCGAAGAACATAATGATGAAGAAAGAAGTGATTGATATTATTGATATAAGAGAAATCATTTTACAGATACCTTTAATTTTGGAATATTGCATACCGGGACTTATTTTTATAAGGCTATTCCTCTTTGGTATATCCAAAAAATGTACAAGCAATATTATAATTCACAGTATTGTGGCAAGTTATTTTATAAAATATATACTGGAGAGTGTGGATAAAGTATGGCTTAGTTCTTTAGGAATGGGAATTAGTCATAATTTATTTATTTCTTCAGCATTTGCTATAATTCTGTCATATGCTTGCGTAAGGATATACAATAATAAATCAATAAAAACAGTTATAGGCAACATTACTCATAAATCAATAAACAATAACATCTGGCAGGACAGAATTGATTTTGATAATTGTTCTATGCTGTATATACTTGACAGAAGTGGAAAAAGATATATAGGAGCATTTGATTATTGTGAAGAAAACGGTATGGATTCGTGGATTTCTTTAAAGGACTATGTTATTATAGAAAATGGCAAAAGATACCACACCGAACCTATGATAAACAATAATGATAAATTATTGATAAATATGAGAGATATCCTTACGGTTGAAATATATGATAATGTGTCTATTCTAAATGACGAGGAAGAACTATCACAGCAGATTGACAATAGTCAAAAGAGACGGACTCTTGATTAAAATATAGACTAAAAAGCAAAGGTGGTGTGAAATGGCAATTAGGATTAAGTTTGATTCGGACTATAATGTTGAAGCCCCTACTTTGATTTTGGCTGAGAGAAATGGAAAAAGGTTGGGGCTTATAAGTAATATTTTTGAAATTAACCTTACTGACAGACTTAATTCAGCGGCTGAAATAAGCTTTAAGGTTTATAAGGAGCTTGACGGAGTTAAGTCTGAAATATGGGATAATATAGATAACTTTAAACTGATTTGGTGCCGTGAATGGGATAAGTGGTTTGAGATAAATGTTGAAATAAATGAAAGTAACGGCACTGTAAAGAATGTTTCTGGAGTAAGCCTTTGCGAGGCGGAGCTATCTCAAATAAATTTATATGACATTGAAATTAACACAGAGACGGATATTTCCCGTAAGGATTATGTTCTGCCTACTGTGTTTTATAATGCGGAGGATAAGTCAATTTCGCTCTTGCATAGGCTTATGGAGAAGGTGCCACATTACAGAATAGAATACGTCTCCCCTACCCTTGTAAATATTCAGAGAACATTTTCGTTTGATGATATTTCTCTTTATGATGCTTTTGGGGAAATTTCAGAAGAAATAGAATGTATTTTTATTTTTAATTCAGGAACGGACAAGGACGGACTTATTTCACGCTCGATTTCCGTTTATGATTTAAAGGATTACTGTAATGACTGTGGTTATAGAGGCGTTATAAATGAAGCTTGCCCCGAATGCGGTGAAGAAAATATAATCTATGGCTACGGGGAAAACACTCTCGTGTATGTGGATTCGGGCTGTCTTGGTGACGAAATTACTCTTGCCTCCGATACTGAATCGGTTAAAAACTGTTTTAAGCTAAAGGCGGGAGATGAGCTTATGACTGCGGCTGTTATAAGCTTAAATCCTAACGGTTCAAGCTATTTATGGCGTATTTCCGAAGAAATGCGACAGTCTATGAGCAAAAATTTAAGAGACAGACTGGCAGAATATGATAAAACGTATAATTCATTTGAACCATTCTCTATAAGTAATATCAGAGAATATAATGCTCTTGTCAAGGACTATAATTCAAAAGACAGCAAGGCAAAGCTTGTGGAAATACCGGATGTAATAAATAGTTATTCTCAACTTACGGAAAGCTATTTTAACTCTATTGATTTTAAATTATTCCTTGAAGATGAATTTATGCCTACACCATCTATGGATAATCCTACAAGCCTTAGTGAGCAGATTAAACTTATACAAAATCTGCGTGGAACAACTATAGGTACAACTTCAAATTTATCTTATACATCTCTTGCAACTGCCGAATCCTATGTTCTTTCATATCTAAAAACTGTTATTACACAAGCATATTATAAGATAAAGGTTGTTAAAAATTCAGGCAGCTTCAATAATAATACCTATATAGGCAATTTTAAAATAACTGAGCTTGCCAACGAGGAAAATTCACAGCTTACAGGGAATATATCCTTTGTTATAACAAATGATTTTGAAACATATATAAAACAGAGAATAGACAAAACTGTAAAAAATGTTTCGGACAATGAAGATGTTGACGTTGTGGCTTTATTCAAATTGGGGCTTAACGAATTTGCGGCCGAAATGGAAAAATACTGTCTGAACAGCCTTGTATCTTATCAGAAAATGTGTCAGAGTATTCTTGACGTGCTTATGGAAATGGGACTTGGAAACAGTGATGCAGATGCTTATGATATCACAAACAGTCTTACAAGTGAAGAAGCTTACGCTATTTACAGTGATTATTATGACAAAAAATCAGCAGTTGAAAGAGAAATTTCAGATAGAGAAAATGAGATTAAAATAATAGAAGGAATACAAGCCGAAATAGAGAAAAAACGTGACAGTATTCAGGATTTACTTAATATAGAAAAATTTCTTGGCAAAGATTTATGGAAGGAATTATCTTCTTACAGACGGGAAGAAACTTATTCAAATAACAACTTTATTTCGGACGGACTTACAAACAAGGAATTATTTGAAAGAGCCGCAGAGTTTATAAAACTTGCTAATGAGGAAATTATAAAGGCTTCAACCGTTCAACATTCCATAAGCGCAGAGGTTAAAAATCTTCTTGTAATAGAGGATTTCAAGCCCCTTACGGAAAAGTTTTCGGTGGGAAATTATATAAGGTTGAGGGTTGCCGATGAGCTTTACAGACTAAGACTTATAGAATATACTGTTGATTTTGACTCGCTCCAAAATATATTTGTTGAATTTTCAGATGCTTTAAAAGTTGCAAATGGATTAAGTGACGTTGAGAGTGTTTTAAAACAAATGAACTCTATGGCTTCTTCATATGATTATGTAGAACATCAGGCGGCAAAGACAGAGAAAAATTCTGAAATGCTCAGTGGTTGGGTGAATAAAGGCCTTGATGCAACAAATGTTATGCTTATGAACAGCAGTGAAAATCAAAGTGTTATATATGATGAACACGGTATTTTATGCCGGCAGTATGATGATATCACAGAGGATTACAGCCCTAAACAGCTTAAAATAATAAATAAAGGTCTTTACTTTACGGACGATAATTGGGAACACGTAAAGACGGGTGTTGGAAATTTTATATATTATGACCCTGAAGACGGAGTTTACAAAGACGGTTATGGTGTTATTGCCGACACAATAGTGGCAAATATAATATTGTCGGAAAAAGTTGGTATATACAATAGAAATAATTCAATAAAGCTTGGCTCTGAGGGGCTTGTGATTACCGCAAACGGAGACGATACCTCCGTAAACAATCTCATAACCCTCCAAAAAGCAAAAACCGTAAACGGCAAAACCGAATATGAGAAAATGCTTTATATGGACGAAAACGGCAATCTTATAATTGACGGGTCAAGCGTGAATATAACTTCATCAGCTCTTGGAGGACTTTACGAAACAGTTAGTCAACTTTCAATTGCTTCAAATTCTATAGAAGCAGCCGTCAGTTCTATTACAGGTGGAACTTACAAGCAGACATCTGTTAAACTTGATTCCGAAAAGGTAAGAATTGCGTGGAATGGAAATTCCGATTACGTTCAATTTGAAAATGGTGGGCTTAATATTTACAGTCCACAAAATTCAAAACTTGTATCTCTTGACGGCACTGGTCTTGTAGTAAATAATGGTGCAATAACCGTAAAAGACATAAATGGTAAAAATATATTTTATACAGACTCAAATGGTAAAACTAATTTTAGTGGTACTATTCTTATGGAAATAACTGATGAATCGGGAAGCAATACAGGGTTTGCATCAAAAATAGATGAAACCGGTATGTTTTGTGCAAGAGAATATTATGGTAGCTATATTCCTTCAATAGGTTTTGCAACTGATTCATTAAGACAGAATCAACCTGTTCTGGCATTTTACTATTTAGAAAAAAATTTGGGCGACTTAAATATACCGATAGGAAAAATATATAGCACCTATATCAGTAAACCTGAAGGTGAAGGAGATTACCTCGGATACGGATATGAATTGATTATTCAAAGTGAAATATCAGCAACATATTTTCTAGACAATCAGTCACAGGGAGCAGTAAGAATTATAGGCAAGCAGGCAGAGTTAAGAGTGGGATATGGAGAAATAAATTATCAGGGGTCACTTAATAATTATTCAGACGTAAGATTGAAAGAAAATATATCAGAAATAAATTCTGAGCTTGCGTGCAAAATAATAAATTCCCTAAATCCTATATCTTATAATTTCAAAACTAATAAAGAAAAAATTCATTATGGAATGTCAGCACAGGATGTATTAGGGGTTTTGGAGGAAAACAATATTGACACAAGCAAATGCTCTCTTGTAGGAACCAATTCTGAATATCTGAGCCTAAGTTATATTGAGTTTATTCCACTTCTTATACAGACCGTCAAACAGCAGCAAAAGGAAATAGAAAACTTAAAATCTTATGTAAATAAGCTTTAATATGTTGACTTTTTGCTTTATATGATATATACTATGTATATACATATTGAGGGGAGAGTGATATATATGACAGCTATTATTCAGAAATGGGGAAACAGCCAAGGAATACGCATTCCAAAACATTTGCTTAAAGAGGTAAACTGGACTGAAAATGACGAGGTAGAAATTACCGCAAGGGGCGATATGCTTATTTTAAGGAAAAAACAAAGGGAAAGACCTTCTATTGAAGAACTTTTTAAAAATTTTAAAGGTGAAACATTATGTAGTGAGTATGATTGGGGGAAGTCATCAGGTGAAGAAATATGGTAAAACAAGGCGATATAATTAAAGTAAGTCTGAATCCTGTTATAGGACATGAACAAAAAGGTTATAGGCCTGTGCTGGTTATAAGTAATGATTTCTTTAATCGTATTACAGGGCTTGCTATAGTCTGTCCCATAAGCAATTCTGCAAGGGATTTTCCTCTCCACATTGAGCTTGACGAGCGTACCAAAACAACAGGCAGAATATTGTGCCAACACATAAAATCAATTGATGCAAAAGCAAGAGGATATTCATACATAGAAACTATACCACCCGATATTTTCAAAAAAGTTCTTAATATAATACAAGCTGAAATAGAATAATCACTATTAAAACAAGCTAGTACATTATGTCGGCTTGTTTTTTTATGTAGTACAAGGAGGAAACTATGAGTAAAGAAAAAGTAAAAAATTTTATGATAATAAGAATGTTGAATACTTTAAATAACTACAGTGAGAAAAGACTGCCGCCTAAAATAAGCTATGGGATAATAAAAAATGTAAGAATTTTACAGGACGAATATGTGATTTATGAAAGTCAACTTAAAAAACTTTTTACTGACTATGAAGGAAAATATGTTACAGATGAAACCGGAAATGTAACTATGCGAAAAGACGGAACACCAGTTATAAAAGACGAATACGCAAAAGACTTTTATGCAGACCTTGATTCTCTTTTAAAC
>CANQLH010000003.1 GCA_947624655.1 uncultured Clostridia bacterium
AAATTTTTGTTACAGAAATATTACATACAACTAGGTTTTAGGAATTTTTTTATTTAAAACCATTATCTAGTAACAATAAGTTCAAACTAACAACTTCATTTTGGTCATGCACGAATAAAAAAAATTCAACATATAATTGACTATGCAAAAAAAATGGAGGTGCTTTTACAATATGATAGGTGCATTAACAATATCTGGTTTCTTTGCCTTTTTAAAATCTGCTTCTTTTGTTGTAGGATATATTCAAAGTTCTAATCTATTTCCTGAGCCACTAAGTTCAGAAGAAGAAAGAGAAGTATTATTAAAGTTCAAAAACGGAGATGAAGAAGCAAGAAATATCTTAATAGAAAGAAACTTAAGACTTGTTGCCCATGTCTCGAAAAAGTACGCATCTGCTAATATTGATCAAGATGATTTAATTTCCATAGGCACAATAGGCTTAATAAAAGGGATAAATAGTTTTAATATGGATAAAAATATAAGACTTGCAACTTATGTAGCTAGATGTATAGAAAATGAAATATTAATGTTTCTTAGATCTTCAAAAAAAACAAAGGCAGAAGTATACTTAAATGAACCTATCGGAAAAGATAAAGATGATAATGAAATAACACTTTTAGAAATATTAGAAAACGACGAAAGAAGTATTGAAGATGAAATTGATTTAAAATTAAAAACTAAAAAGTTATTTGAAAAAATGAAAAAAGTATTAAAAGATAGAGAAAAGATTATTATAGAACTACGTTTTGGATTAAATGGTTGCGTTCCTAAGACTCAAAATGAAATTGCTAAAATGCTTGGAATTAGCCGTAGTTATGTTTCGCGTATTGAAACAAAGGCGATAAACAAATTAAGCAAAGAATTTCAAGAATAGAAAATATGTAGGAAGTTTAAAATTCCTACATATTTTAACTTATTAATTTATAAACCATAAAAACTATTATCATTTATACCAGAATAAGATTCATTAAATGAACTGTTATTATCATTTTGGCCTGATGTCATAAAATCCGATTGATCCATTAAAGCATCATTCTGAAAGTTAAGTGAATTTTGCATATTAATATAATATCCTATAAGGGCTGTTACTGGAGTAGCATTAATTAATGGATTTTGTTCATCTGTTAATCCAATTTTTTGAAGCAACTGACTATTAACTTTTTGGATTTGGATAGGTAGAACCATTGCTAATTGATTTATATATGAAGCTTCTTGATCATTTAATGTAACTGTTGATGTGCTATCAAAATCTTCTATATTTACACTATTAACAAAGGTTTTTGTATTTTCAAGCGTATATTCATAATTTAAACTATCATTTTCATCAATTTTTATTTCAAAAGCTAATACATAATTTTCTTTTACATTCTGAGTTCCTAAATTCGAATAGTTTGCACTAAATTTAACATTAAATTCTGAATCATCTATTGGTACTGCCAAATCAAAATCATATCCTATTTTACCTTGATTTGTATCTTCTGCCTTTGTTATTGTTGCACTTATTATTGTTTCTCCATCTTCAGCAATTGTAATTGTTAATAATGCATTATTAATCATTATTTGTATATTGGTTGAATTTTCAATAACTATTTCTATTAATCCATTTTTATTAACATTTATCTTAATAAATTCATTATCTGCTGGTAATTCTGAAGCATCTACATCATCACTACCCTCTAATAAACTTTCCATAAGCTCATTTACTTCACTAGGTAAATTTTCACTTTGACTTGCTTCAGTTATTATTTGTTTTAATATTGTAAAGGCTTGTCTTTCTGATATTGTAAGCGAAAAAGTTCCTGCATCTTCATTCTTTGTAAAATCTGTATCTTTCAAATTTTCTAATATAATATTTTTATAAATTTCTAATTCTGCTTGCATTTGCTCTTCTGTTATTAAAGTTTGTTCTTCTTCATTAAGTAAATTCAATATTTCATTTGAAGTTTCTTCTGGTACTTCTAATTTTGTCAATAATTCTTGTATTCTACTCATATCAACTGCAAGATATTGATTTATAACAATATTTGATGCAATACCATATACATCATTAACCTTTTTTAAGTCAACAGGAAATGATACGTCATCTGAATAATTTAATTGTATATGTTGTTCTGATGCATTTTTAGATTTATCTGTTTTTCCTGAAAATGTTAAACTTAAATTATTTACACTATCAACATTTAACATATCCTTTAGTTCAGCTGGTGCATCAAGATTAACTGTTAACTTACCACTACTTTCATAAGGTGTTGTTTCTAATTTTTTAAAATAGTTTCCTAAGCTGACATTATTATAAGTTTCAAGACTTTTAGCATTTTCTCCAACATACTTGAAAAATAATTGCTCATTAGTCTTTAAAAAATCAGTTTGCAAATAGATAAATAAACCTCCTGCTACAATTATTAATATGATTAAAAATACTATTAACACTATTATTAATGTTTTATTTTTTTTCATCATTCTTCCCCCTCTTATAATTTTCTTAAGTATTTTAGCAAAATATATTGTATCACATTAGCAAATTTAGTCAAGACAAAATTCTACATTTTTATTTATTTTTGTTACAGGACAATTGTTTTTATATTAAAAGAATAGCTGAAATGATTTATTTGAAAGAGCTGCGTAAGCGATCAACCGGAGCGGAGCGTAGGGCGAATGGAGCAGTCTACATATATATCTTTAATTTGTAGACTGCGACACCAAAGCTCTAAAAATAAATCATTTCAGCTATTCTATTGAAACACCCCATTATACTGTAACTTATTTTTTCCTTCTAATTATCCAACCATTTTCACATTTAATTGGTAAATGCATTTTAACAAGTTGACCTTTTTTCCCTGGATTTATGCTTTCTATTTCTTCCTCTGTATCTGCATCCCATAATCTATCTATATTAAACTTAAATACCTCAATAGTTCCTGGTATTATTATTTCCAAAGTATCATTAACAAATAACTTATTTTTTATTTCAATAATAGATTTATCTTGATTGTATTCTATAATTTTACCTCCATATTCATAGTCTGGATTATATTGTTTTCCCTCATATTCTTGAAAATCTTTGTTACTTCTATCATTGAAATAAAATGTTGTCAAACTTCTAGTTTTTACCTTATCTATTTCTTCCAAATATCTTGTATAATCATAACTCTCAGGAGATTTTATATAATCGTCAATAGCATTTCTATAAGCATTTACAACACTTGCTAAATAATATTCTGTTTTTAGCCTTCCTTCTATTTTAAGACTATCCACTCCCATTTCGATTATTTCTGGTATTTCTTTTAAAAGGCATAAATCTTTTGATGAAAATATATATGTTCCTTTGTTATCATATTCAACAGGCATAAGATTTCCTGGATTATTTCTTTCTTCTGCATACACATTATATTCCCATCTACAACTCTGTGCACAATCTCCTAAATTAGCACTTCTTGAAGCTAAAAAGTCGCTTAAAAAGCATCTTCCTGAATATCCAAAGCATAATGCACCATGTACAAATATTTCTGTTTCTAGCCCCATTGGAGTTCCATTTATTATTTCTTTTATCTGCTCTTTATTAAGTTCTCTTGCAAGTATAATACGTTTTGCACCATTTTTATACCAAAACATTGCAGAATGTGCACTAACAACATTTGCTTGTGTACTTATATGAATATCTACATCTGGTGCTTCTTCCCTTATAATCTCTAGAACTCCCCCATCAGATACTATTATACCATCTACTTTAAGTTTATTAAGCATTCTAGCCTGCTTTTTTATTTCGTCATAATTTTCATCCATTGCATATATATTTATAGCAGCATATACTTTTTTACCTATTTCGTGTGCATAAATGATTGTATTTTCTAAGTCATTATCATCAACTTCTGCTCTACTTCTTAATGATAAAGAAGCGGTTCCACAATATACAGCATCTGCTCCATATAAAAATGCTGTTTTTGCTTTTTCAAATGACCCTGCTGGTGCTAATAACTCTGGCTTATTCATATATTAATCAATCCTTTCTTAAATTAATATTTTCAAGAATTTCTTGTTTTAGTACCTCAACTATTTTTTCCTGAGGAACTTTTCTAATTATTTGTCCTTTTTTAAATAAAAGTCCCTCTTTTATTCCTCCAGCAATACCAATGTCAGCTTCTTTTGCTTCTCCGTGGACCGATTTACTGCACAACCCATTACTGCAACAGTTAGATTTGCTTCTATTGTTTGTAAAAAGCTTTCTACTTCTTTTGCAATAGGTATTAAATCTATCTGTGTTCTTCCACATGTAGGACACGCTATAAGAGTTGGAGATTTTTTATATAATCCACAGTCTTTTAAAATTTCTTTTGCAACTTTTACCTCTTCTATTGGGTCATCTGATAAAGATACTCTCAAAGTGTTACCAATTCCTTCTCTTAAAAGAACTCCTAAGCCTATACTTGACTTAATTGTTCCAGAAAACGCAGTTCCTGCTTCTGTTATTCCAATATGAAGCGGATAATTAAAGCTTTCACTTGCCTTTTCATATGCTTTAATACATAAATCTAAGTTAGAAGCTTTTAATGATACACATATATCATAAAAGTCAAGTTCTTCTAATATTTTAATATGTCTTAAAGCACTTTCAACCATTGCTTCTGCTGTTGGGCTTCCTCCATATTTTTCAAGCAAGTCTTTCTCAAGTGAGCCTGCATTTACTCCTATCCTTATAGGAATATTTTTTTCTTTGCAAGCATTTACAACCTTCTCTACTCTATCTCTTCCACCTATATTACCTGGATTTATTCTAAGCTTATCTACTCCACTATTTATTGCTTCAAGAGCAATTTTATAGTCAAAGTGAATATCTGCAACTATTGGAATATGGATTCTTTTTTTTATTTCTTTAATTGCCTTTGCATCATCAATATCTAAGCATGCTACTCTTATAATTTCGCATCCAGCCTTTTCCAACTCTAATGTTTGATTTACTGTACTATCTACATCTTTAGTTTTTGTGTTTGTCATTGATTGAATTACAACTTTATTATCCCCACCTATGTTTACGTTTCCGAACGGTAATCTTTCTGGTATCTTTTCTATTCGTCATATTTAATCACATTCCTTTCTAGGGCACAAATCTGGTTGGAAAAGAATTCCTCCTAAATTATGATGCCGTCTCTTTAAGTTTAACTAAAATATTCATTGCATCAATTGGTGTTAATTCGTTTACATTTACCTTATCTAATTCGTGTGCAATTTCTGCAAGTTTATAATTATACATATCAAGTTGTCCAACAGCTACTTTTTGTTCTTCCTTCTGCATTGTCTTTTCCCCTAACATGCTTTTTCTTTCAAGATTTTTTAAAATATCTTTTGCATTTTTTAATACTTCCTTTGGTACTCCTGCAAGACGAGCAACGTGTATACCATAGCTTTCGTCTGTGCCACCTTTTACAATTTTTCTTAAGAAAATTACATCTTCGCCCTTTTCCTTTACTGCAACTGAATAATTTTTTATTCCTTCTACATTATTCTCAAGCTTTGTAAGTTCATGATAATGAGTTGCAAATAATGTCTTAGCACCACATTTTTCTTTATCTGCCATAAATGTTGCAACTGCCCAAGCAATAGAAAGTCCGTCATAAGTTGAAGTACCTCTTCCTATTTCATCTAGTATTACTAAACTATTTTGAGTTGCTTCCTTTAGAATATTTGCAACTTCCATCATCTCAACCATAAAGGTACTTTGTCCCATACCTAAATCATCTGATGCTCCAACTCTTGTAAAGATTTTATCAACAACGCCAATTTTTGCATATTTTGCAGGTACAAATGAGCCTATTTGTGCCATTAAAGTAATTAATGCAACTTGTCTCATATATGTTGATTTTCCTGCCATATTTGGCCCAGTTATAATTCCGAAGTCTGTCAGCATCCTTATTCATATATGTATCATTCGGAACGAAACTTCCTGAAGGTATCATTTTTTCAATAACAGGGTGTCTTCCTTCTTCAATATTAATCTCCCCACTATTATCAACTATTGGCATTACATAATTTAAGTCATCTGCAACTTCTGCAAAAGAGCAGAATACATCGAGAGTTGCTATTGTCTCTGCTGTTTTTTGAATTCTAACTATTTCCTTTGCAATTTTTTCTCTAATTTCAACAAATAGATTATATTCTAATTCTATTAACTTTTCTTCAGAACCTAAAATTGTATTTTCTAATTCTTTTAATTCTTCTGTTATATATCTTTCACCATTTGTTAAAGTTTGTTTTCTTATATATCTATCTGGGACTAAATTCAAGTTTGACTTAGTAACTTCTATATAATAGCCAAATACTTTGTTAAAACCAACCTTCAAGTTTTTAATTCCAGTTGCTTCTTTTTCTTTAACCTCTATATTTACTAACCATACTTTTCCCTTAGTTGATGCTTCTTTTAATTTGTCGACCTCTTTGTTATATCCTTTTTTTATAAGATTACCTTCGGTTATTGCTATTGATGGTTCTTCTATAATTGATTTTTCTATCAAACTATGTATATCTTTTAATTCATCTAAATTGTTATATATTTCGGTAAGTTCTTTAGATTTTGTCGTAGATAAAATATTCTTTAATTCTGGAAGTCTTGATATAGATGTTTTTAATGAAAGTAAATCTCTTGCATTAGCATTTCCTAGAGATATTTTACCTGCTAATCTTTCTATATCAAATATTTTCTTTAAACAATCAATAACGTCTCCTCTAAGCATCATATTGTTTTTTAGTTCTTTTACTGCATCAAGTCTTCCGATTTATCTCATTTACATCAATAAGTGGGTCATTAACCCATCTCCTTAAAAGTCTTCCTCCCATAGAAGTTGATGTTTTATCTAATACCCAAAGAAGAGTTCCTCTTTTACCTTTATCCCTCATTCTTTCTGTTAATTCGAGATTTCGTCTTGCACTTATATCTAATGCCATATATTTAGTTGTATTATATATTTTAATAACATTTATGTTTCCGAACTTCTATTTTTTGAGTTTCTTTTATATACTCGAGCAATGCATTTATTGCAGAAATAGCAAATTCTTTGCCTTCTAATTCTTGTATATCTATTCCTTTTTCATCTGTAATCTTATATCTATTTACTAATGCAGTCGTATCAGTAGAAAATTTTTCTTCATCTTCACATGATATATAACACTCTATTCTCTCTTTTATTTTGCCTATTTCTTCAGATGTCGAATACATCATTGGATTTACTACGAGTTCTTTTGGATAATATCTTGCTATTTCATCTAATAATTTTGAAAAATTATTTGTTTCTTTAATTTGAGTTGCTAAAAAGTCTCCTGTTGAAATATCACATACTGCTACTCCAAAGAATATTCCTTGTTTATATATCGACATTATGTAATTATTCTTTTTTTCTTCTAGTAAATTATCTTCAATAATAGTTCCAGGAGTTACAATTCTTATAACATCCCTTTTTACTATTCCCTTTGCCTTTTTAGGGTCTTCTAACTGTTCACAAATTGCAACTTTATATCCTTTTTCTATAAGTTTTGCAATATATACATTTGCAGCGTGATAAGGGATTCCACACATTGGTGCTCTTTCTTCTTGCCCACATTCCTTTCCTGTCAATGTTATCTCTAGTTCTCTTGATGCTATTTGTGCATCTTCAAAAAACATCTCGTAAAAATCTCCAAGTCTATAAAATAATATGCAATCCTTATATTGTTCCTTTGTATCAAGATAATGCTGCATCATAGGTGAAAACTCTGCCATTTATTTTTCTCCTCCTACTTCTCCTTGTAAGTACCATAGACAATCTTTTGTTATATTTACATCAATTATATTATTTAGTAGATTGTCATTTCCAGAAAATACAACTACCTTATTAGCATCTGTTCGTCCAGTTAGCATATTATTGTTTGTTTTACTTTTACCCTCAACTAGGACTTTTTGTATTGTTCCTACATACTTTGAATTATTTTCTTCTATTTGGCTCTCAACAAGTTCTTTTAATTTGTTGAACCTTTTATGTTTTATTTCTTCTGGTATTTGGTTTAGCATTTTATCTGCTGGAGTTCCGAACTCTCCTAGAATATATAAACATAAATACTTGTTCAAATTTTATTTTTCTTACAACATCTAATGTATCTTCAAAATCTTCTTCTGTTTCCTCTGGAAATCCAACTATTATATCTGTTGAGAATACAACATTTGGTATTTCACGTTTTATTTTTTCTGCAAGTTCAAGATATTGTTCTTTAGTATATTTTCTATTCATCTTCTTTAGTACATTTGTGCTTCCTGATTGTAGAGGAAGATGCAATATTTTGCAAACTTTGTCACATGTTTTTATAGCTTCTATTACATCATCTGTAAAATCTTTTGGATGTGGTGAAATAAATCTTATTCTTTCTATTCCATCGATTTCATTTACATCTTTTAAAAGATTAGAAAATTTATATCCATTCCCTCCATCATAAGAATTTACATTTTGACCAAGAAGTGTTATTTCTTTATAGCCTTCCTTTGCAAGTAATTTTATTTCATTTAGAATATCACTTGGCTTTCTACTTCTTTCTCTTCCCCTTACATAAGGAACTATACAATAACTGCAAAAGTTATTACATCCATACATTATAGTTACAGATGCTTTTACATTACTTTCTCTTTTAATTGGCATTCCTTCATAAATTTCTCCATCTATGTCTATTACATCTGTAATTTTATTTCTTTTAGAACGTACGTTATATAAGTCTTCTGGAAATTTATTTAATGTATGTGTTCCAAAAATTATGTCAAAATATGGATAGCTTTTATGCAATTTTTCTTGAATATGTTTTTCTTGCATCATACAACCGCCAATAGCAATAATTGCACCTGTTTGCTTTTTATAATTTTTTAGTTCTCCTAACTTTCCAAAAAGCTTTTCCTCTGCATTTTCTCTTACGCAACAGGTATTAAATACTATTAAATCGGCTTCCTTTGCATCATTGCACTTTGAATATCCCATTTTCTCAATCATGCCACATAATTTTTCAGAATCATTTTCATTTAACATACATCCCATAGTTAAAATATAGTATTTTAAATTTTTATCTTCATTTAATTCTTTTACTTTATTTATGTATGTATTTTCTCTATCAAATTCTAGTATTTCCATTAATATTCTTCCTTTAACCTTTAAGCTTTATCTAATACTTGTAATAAAAGTGCCATACGTATATATAGTCCATTATGTGCTTGCTCAAAATAACATGCTCTTGGATCATCATCAACATCAGTTGAAATTTCTATTACTCTTGGCAATGGATGCATAAGTATTGTATCTTTAGAAAATGTATCTAATACTTCTTTGTTAATGATAAACTCTTCTTTTCCAAAGTCTCCTTCAAATCTTTCTGCTTGAATTCTTGTATGATAAATTATGTCTAAATCTCTTGGTAAGTCATCAAAACTACTGCACTTTTTATACTCTATTCCTCTTAGCTTTAACATATCTATATATTCTTGTGGTAACATAAATGCTTCTTTGCTTAGTCCATATATTTCAACATTGTCATATAGAGATAATAATTTAATAAGCGAATGTATTGTTCTTCCATATAATAAATCTCCAAGAATTGCAACTTTTACTCCATCAATAGTACCTTTCTTTTCTTTTATAGTATAAAGATCTAATAAAGCCTGTGTTGGATGCTCCCCCTTTCCTGCTCCTGCATTTAATATTGGAATTTTTTCTACACTTGCAGCTTCAATGGCTGATGTATCAGAGCTGTGTCTTATTACCATTGCATCTGCATATCCAGCAATTACTCTTACAGTATCTTGTATTGTTTCTCCTTTTGCTGCTGAAGAAAATTCTTTTGCATTTTCTGTTGTTATAATTTTTGCTCCAAGCTTTAATGCAGCTGTTTCGAATGATAATCTTGTTCTTGTACTTGGCTCATAAAACATTACAGCTACAATTTTATCATCTAACTTGTGAGAATATTCTTTAGGATTATTTTTTATTTTGTCAGCTAATTCAAATAATTCCTCTAAACTTTTTTTATCGTATTGTTCACTACTTAATATATGTTTCATTTTTCCCCTCCTAGTTTTTTCATATACACCAAGGTTAAATTACCTTAGTCTTTGCATATTTGTTACTAATTATATTACATAAATTTCCTTATTTCAACATTTTTTAATAAATAAAAAAACAATAACGCTACAAGATAATGGTTTTAGCAAAAAAATTTTTAACTACGTTTGGAAATAATATATTTAATTTACGAAGTGACGCGTAGCATGGGAGCGACTTAGAGACTGTTGGAGCTTTGCTCCATACAGTTCTCTTAGGAGACGACCAACAAGGAACGAGTCAAATTAAATATATTATTTCCAAACGGATTAAAAACAAACCATTATAAAGTTCGAAATAATGATTTTTTTACATTTTTTTACAAATTATTAATGTCAAAATTTGTTTTTCTACATAATATATATTAAAGCTTGTATTTAAGCTTTAGGAAAGGAATGAAAAATATTATGGAATATGAAAATAATAATGATAAATGCCCAATAGTTGAAGTTGACGGTTTTATCGAAGCAGGTAAACAATTTGATTTAGAAATAAATCTTCCTGAAGATAATCGTAACGTTATATATGGCGTTATAAAAGACTGTTATCATGAACCAGCAAAAGATGCTGTTGTTAAATTAGTTGAAATAGACTATGAGAAAGGCGAAGAAGTTAGAAAACCTGTATCTCATACTTTTACAGATGAATACGGAGAATTTGTCTTTGGACCACTTTGCCCTGACAAAAAATATGCAATAGACGTTTGGGTAAACAAAGTTAAAACATTTAAGATTTGTGCTAAATGTAGTAGAAAAGGTAGATGCTTAAAAGGTGTTAAAATGGATCAATGTGATAAAGTAATGGAAAAAAATCCTTGTGATTATAGAAGCACTGAAGCTGAATCTACTGACTGTGGAAATTGCTAAAAGGAATAGGAGCTAATATATAAAATATTAGCTCCATAAGTTTTTAAAACATTCTTGGATTTCCTGGTCTCATTATTGGTGGAACTACTGGACCCATTCCTGGTCTTGGTCTAGGTCTACCAGGGAAATTTCCTCCTGAGCCTCCTCCTGATAAAAGCTCTCTTATTATTAATATTCTTATTAAATCTTTAAGTAAATAATTATTTTTAGAAGGTAATCTTCTTGTTTCTTTTGCTCTAGGATTTCTAACGTCTCCATTTTTTTGAGGTGTATTATTTTCTATAATGTCATCTCCTGGTTCAATAACACTATATATTTCTTCAACCATTTGAGAAATTCCTTCTTCTGTAATGTCAGTTCCATTTCTCCTACTACATACTTTCTGAACCATAGGATAAATTAATGAATATATTTCTGGATATAGCTTATTTACTTCTTGCATATTTTGATTTATATTCATTGCAGTATAATAATTATCTTCACTTTCTCTATATGTATTGTTTTGTATGTTTACACCTAACACATTTTGCATATATTCTTCATAGCTATTATACATAAACTCCTCCTTAATATAAATATATAACTATATATATTCAAGGAGAAGTCTTTTTGTTAAATATTATTAACTATTTCTTTAAATTTTTTTCCTCTTTCTTCAAAGTTTTTAAACATATCAAAACTTGCACTTGCAGGAGAAAATAATACTATATCTCCGGAACTTGCTTGCTTTTTAGCAAGTGCAACTGTTTCTTCTAAAGTTTCACATATATATGTATCTATTTTCTTACCTTGTCTTTCTTCTTCTTCTTTTACTGCTAAAAATATTTTTTCTGCAGTTTGACCTATTAAGATTAGAGATTTTACATTATCTAAAATTGGTTTTGCAATAGGTGTATAATCTAAATGTTTATCATATCCACCAGCAATTAGAACTATTTTTTCATCAAATGAATTAAGACCTGCAATCGTTCTTGTTGGACTTGTTCCGATTGAATCATTATACCACTTAACTCCATCAATTTCTCTTATAAATTCTAGTCTATGTTCTACTCCCTTAAATTTTTTTATTGCTTCTATTTGTGTATCTATATCTACAAGTGTCTTTGTTGCAGAAATTGCAGCACATATATTTTCATAATTATGTACTCCTCTTAGAAGAATGTCTTTCGTATTCATTATGTGTCTTCTTATTCTATCATCACATTCTTTTATAACATTTTCATCTAAAATCACACCATCATCTAATTTTGTTTTGCTACTAAAAAATACCACTCTTCCTTCCGCTTCTTTTGCACATTCTCTGGTTATATCATTATCATAGTTAAGTACAACGATGTCATCTTTAGATTGAAACTTAAATATATTTTTCTTTGCGTCAATGTACTCTTCATACGAACTATGTACATTTAAGTGATTTGGCGAAATATTAGTAATGACTGAAATTTTAGGGCTTATTTTCATATTCATTAATTGAAAACTACTTAATTCAAGTACCACATAATCATTCTCTGTCATTTCATTTAATTTTGTAAATAATGGTACTCCGGATATTTCCTCCCAAATAGCAGTTATATCCTTTTTCTTTTAATATTGCATATATGAGTGAGGTAGTTGTAGTTTTTCCATCACTTCCAGTTATTCCAATAACTGTTCCTGGGCACATTTCTATTAACATTTCTATTTCTGATGTTACTATTGCTCCTTCTTTTTGTGCTTCTACTAATTCTTTTATTGTTGGCATACAGCTTGGAGCTCTAAATATGATGTCAAATCCTTTTAACTTACTTAAAGCATCTTTTCCAAGAATATATCTCATATCATACTTGATAATCTCTTCAAAATTTTCCCTTGGAATATCATCTACTTCTCTATTGTCAAATACAGTTACATTTGCCCCTCTTTCATACATATACTTTAGAAGCGGAAGGTTGCTTACTCCAAGCCCTATTATTGCAACTTTTCTATTATCTAAATATCTTTCAAATTCTTCCAATTTTTCATTCTTATACACTTTTTACATCCCCTTACAAAATTAAAATTTTAATTACCTAGACCTAAAAATAATGAACCTTTGTATTTATCCAAAATTTTTCCTAAATCCTTAGACAAATCTTTTAGCATAACAAGTTTGATACTATTGTCTTTATCCTTAGTATAATCATCTATTACTTGCTTTAATTGTTTTATATTTTTCATTTCTGGCTCTATTTCTTTTGTGTATAAGTCTGCTCTATTTATTAATTTTTCTCTGATTGTAACTATATCTTCGTTACTTGCACAAGATAATCTTTGGAAAGTTTGATATACATCATAATACTTAAATATAGGTATATTCATGCATTCTTTATCAAATCTTTCGTAAAATTCTTCCATTTTCATAGGAATGCATTTGAATATTGAATCTGCTTTTTCTATATACATTCTATCTTTTAATTTTGAATTTAAACTATTGAAATGTTTTAATATATCTTCTGTATCTGCTGAAGCTTCTCCTATTCCTATTGTATCTAGCTCTTCTTCCACATTATCACAATATGATGATACAAGTGATGACATATTCATACCATTTAAAAATGTTGCCTTTATGCTTTTTATATCATATTTTATTAGTCCCTTTTTTATAAGATATTCAAAATATATAAATAGTTTTACATCTTCAATAAGCGATGTTTTTGCTGTCTTAACATCTTCAAGTATTTCATCAATTATTCTATCAAAGTCCTCATCACTAATTTTCCAATATTCTTCTGTAAGAAGTCTTTTATATCCTGGAAGATTTGAAGTATCAACCGTATTTATTATCATTTCCATGTCACTTTTGAATACTTTCATATCAAATATTCTTGTTCTTATATATATTTCAATAAATTTGAAAAATCTATATTCTGATTTAAAATTATAATAATAAGTATTATCAAATTCCTTAATATAAAATTGCCTATTATCCATTAATACTCTTGAAGAAACGAGTATTGCCTTATATTCTTCGTTATTAGCAATATTAACAAATTTATCCTTTGTTATTTTACCAGCTTTAATTTCAAAAGATACTGCTATTGTAAAAATAAGCATTGTTTGCAAAACTCTATGATTTATATTTGGATAGTTTTTATTAACCATCTCAAATATCTTCTTAAAATCATTTAATGCGTGTTTTAAAATTCTCAAGTTTCTAGTACCACTTTTGTTAAATGTTGTAATTATAAGTCCAGTAGATTCTCTTAAAAATCTAATAAGATCTTCATTTGTTTCGTACCTCATAAGTAGACCATTAATTATATAATCAAATTTAGGTTGATATTCAAATGTTTCTCCAATTAATTTTTCCTTTATCCTTTCATAATCATTAGCTTTATCGAAAACATATTCTATTTTATCTTGGATTTTTTCTACCATAGGCTTGTCTGTAACCTTCGTTAAATCATTTTCTTTATCTAGTATATATGTTGCAATAAAAGTTTTCATTTCGAGATTTGTGCTTTTAAGCTTTGTTGATAATTCTTTTTCATTACATATAATGATTGTCTTTATGTGGTCATGCTCTACGAAATTATTAATATATCCTAAAATATCTATAACATCAACATTTGCTCTTTCTAGGTCATCAAAACATAATACCTTATCATCAGTTGAGAAAAAATCTGAATAGTTTACTCTATCTCCATTTTGTGTAACACCAAAAAGATTTGCCATATCTATTCCAGTTTTTGCATATTCAGGAATTTTTGTAACACCATTTGCAGCCATAAACTTCTTTAAATTTTTATCCATAAGCTGTGTTGTCTCTATGAATATCTTTTTACTAATTTCTTCCAGATTAGAAATGCCATATAAAGACATATATATAGTTGTAAATGTCTTTCCGATTTAAGCTCATTGACTCTATCTTATTTCTTACTTTATTATTCCAAAAATATGTTTTTCCGCTTCCCCACTCACCGATTTATCATAACCGCATAATCTGTATAATCTGCTCTTACATAATCTAATATACTCTCAACTAATTCTTCCATCTATTCCTCCATTTTACTACATATTATTCCTTATACTGTGTTTCATATGCATTTTGTTTATTTTTGTTTTATATGTTTATTTTATCATAAGTAATATTTTAAATCTATATATTAGCTCCATTTTAACTTATCTTTTTTACTCTTCCTGTTGTTCCATCTAATTCTACTACATCTCCATCCTTAACACTATTTTTAAGTCCTGTTATTCCAACAACTGCAGGTATTCCAAGTTCTCTTGATACAATAGCAGAATGTGATAATAAACTTCCTCTTTCTACTAATATTCCACTTGCTGACGGAAAAAGCATTATCCAACCTGGATCTGTATATTCTGCAACTAATATTTCTCCATTTTCTAGTTTTGCATTGGCTGGATTCTTTATTACTCTAACCTTTCCTGTAACCTTTCCTGGAGATGCTCCTATTCCTTTTAATTCTAACCCTGCTTTTGATTTACTTTCTTTTTTATCTTCTCTTTTAAAAGTATTTCCTACATTTACTGCTCCATATGAATAAAATCTTTCATCTGGATGAGTGTCATTATATTTTTTATATTGCTCTTTTCTTATACTTATTAGTTCTTTTAAATTATTGGTTGTAGATTTGCCGTCAATATAATATAATATCTCGTCTACTTCTAAATAAAATATGTCTCTTTTATTTTCTATTACATTCAAAGATGTCAACAGAAATCCAATTCTTAAAAATAGTTCTCTTACTCTTCCAAAAAGCAAGGTCCTTTCAAATCTTAAATTTTCTCTGTTTTTTACAGTATATCTTGCTTGTTTTAATATAAATAAAAATTTTGCTCTCTGTATTGGTTTATATTTTAGTTTTTCTTTTACTTTCTTTTCTGCATTTATTCTATTTGCTTTTTCATCTACTTCTTGGATTTTTGTATTTTTTATTCTTCCGGCAA
Organism: uncultured Clostridia bacterium; assembly: GCA_947624655.1. Lineage (GTDB taxonomy): Bacteria > Bacillota > Clostridia > TANB77 > CAG-508 > JAAWPK01. The sequence continues at coordinate 15,896 of CANQLH010000003.1, forward strand.
ATGTTGCAATAGAAGAATATAAACTTGATGGATTATCTTTTAATGTTAAAGTTTCTAATTTTAATTCTTGTAAACATCTATCAGAAAATTTATCTAAGTATTCGTTTAATTTCTTATTAAACTCTGGATAGTTTGTTAATTTTTTCTTTATGTACAAAGCATCTTCATTTTCTAGTAAATTTAATAATTCTTCATTGTCTTTTACAATTACAGCCATTTCCTTTATTCTCTTTGCTGGTTCACTACTTATAATTCCACCCTCGTCACATAATAAATCATTATGTATTAAATCTCCTTCTTCTTTAAAAAGATTTCTACATTGCTCTTTTAGATTTCCATAAAATATCATTGCCAAAAAGTCATTTACTAAAGGAGCATCCCATTTATGTAATAACTTTTTTTCTAATTCATAATAATAGTCGTGCAGTTCATATAAATCCATATTATCTATATCTTTATTTTCTAGTGCATCATTAAGTCTTTCATAAAACCTATCTGTCATTTTTCTTATTTTTAAAAATCCTTTTACAAGGCCCATTCCCGTTGTAATTAAACCTATTTTATCTTTAAAAGTTGCTTGTGGTACAGGAAATAAATCTTCTGGTAGACTTTCTTTTACACCCATCATCTGTTCCATAAATTTTTTATTATTTCCTAGCCCTGGGAACATAGATAGAAGTCCATACCATCCATACAAATTATAATAAACTCGGCCATCTATTAATGCTAACATATTTTTAAACATTTGTGAATTAATTTCTATCTTTTCTTGTTTTACTTTAAAAATTTTACATAATTCTATATATACATTTTCATATACCATTCTAATAAAAGAAAATGTTAATGGTGTAGTTATCCCACCATAACTCTCTACGATATTACTATTGTCAAATACACTTATTTTTCCTTCTTTATTGCCTTTTAATGTTGTTATTGGTCTTGATTGTAAAAGATACAAATTTCCTTCTTCATATGCCCACTCTATATCCTGAAATCTTCCAAAATATTCACTTGCTTTCTTTACTAAAGTCACTACTTCAAGTATTTCTTTATCTTCTAGAACTTGGCTTTCTCTTATATTTTCTTGTACTTCTTTTTGTACAACACTTTCATTTTCAAATATATGGCAATAATCTTTTTTTGCAATATTTTTTATTATTTCTTTTCCATTTATTTTATATGTATCTGCTGTTGCAATTCCATCTACTAAGCCACTTCCTAGTCCAAATACTGCTGTTACAATAATTTCTTTTATATTTGAGGTAACAGGATTTGCTCCAAAAGCTACACCTGCTTTTTCTGCTTTTACCATTTTTTGAATTATAACTGATGGTATTGTTATTTGTTCAATATTATTTTCTTTTCTATATGTTTCTATTCTTTCTGAAAATGCTGACATATATACTTGTAATACTTTTTCTATAACCTGAGATTTTTTTATATATAAAAAAGTATCAAATTGCCCTGCAAATGAATTCTCTGCTGAATCTTCATTTCCTGCTGATGATCTTATTGCAAAATATTCGTCATCTTTATATTCATTTAATTTACATTCTATCTCAAATTTTGCTTCCTCTTTTATGCATTTATTGTCTATATCAAAGCCTGTATAAGATACTACAAACCAATTTGGAATATTATCTATTATAGCTTCCATCTTTGCAAGTGCTGTTGCTTTTCCTCCCATTAGTTCGTAGTCTTTACTTTTACTTTCTAATACATATTTCATTTCTTTAGTTTCTCCTTATTTTATCAATAATCCTAAACTTAAATAGCAAATTAAAATATACATATTTGCATATATTTCTGTAATTTTTGATGTTTTTTTATTTTGTTTTATTGAAAATACTATATTAACAATAATTGCTACTGCATAGCTTCCTATTATAAGCCATATGTAGTTTTGCCCTAAAATAACTGTATGTATTATCATCAAAATAGTTTCTAATACACTTAAAATTAGCATTGCTTTCTTTATTCCAAATACTGCTGTATATGTCTTTACTCCATTTTCTTCATCTTCCTTGCATCTCACTTTTCTTGCAACTTCCACTATCCAAGAAATAATATATGATAATATAAGAAGTGGTATTATTGCTTTAAAATCTACTTTTGTTATAAAACTAGATAAATATATTACAAGTAATGGCATTAATAACTCATCTAAGAATACTTCACATAAAATATGTTCACTTAAAAAATTTTTTATAAAAAATCCCTTACTCATTATTGCAAAAAATAGCCATAATATTAACAAAAATACTAGTCCGTTTCCATGATTTACATATAATGTAATTATTACTTGCAAAATTGCACATATTATAAATAAAACTTTTAATTCTTTTAAAGTTATTAATCCTCTAGGTACTGGTCTATATGCTCTGTATTTACAATCTTCTTCATAGTCCTTAAATTCATCTATTATACGCACCATTAGAAATTGTAAAAATGCTACAATAAACATTGGTATTATTATTTTCCATTCTATTACCGCTGTTTTTGTAAGAACATTATTCTCAAACTCTGTTTTTACTAAAAAATTATTAAATGCAAATACTGCAAATGTTACAGCTAGTACATATGTACCATATATTAGTATTGGAAATCTTTCTTTTTGGTATATATACCATTTTTTAAAAAAATTCATCTTATTTTTTCCCCTTATATAATAGGCTGACCTTTTTATCATTATAGAATAGGTAATTTTTTAAATTACTCTTCTATTTTTAGCAATTTTCTTAATTCGTTATAATCAACTTTTGTACTATGCCTTTTATCTACTGGAATTTTTTTTACATATTTTATTTCGTCTATTTTTTCAAAATTAATTGCTTGTTTTATATCTTTTTCTTTAATTAGGTTATTTCTTTCTAAGACTAAAATTATTTTATCATTATGCTTAAATATTGCTGTTTTGCCCATCTTTAAATTAGCATGTAATGCCGCCTCTATATTAAAAAATGGTTCTTTTATTCTACCTCTTAACCATAGCTTATTATTGTTGTCAATAAGCCCCATATCTCCAGTTCTATGATAAATTTTACCATCTACTGAAAATTTATTTTCCTTATCTCCTATTCCTCCAACATAACCTTTTAAAACATTTTTTCCTGTTACTACTATTTCTCCTACTTCTGTTTGAATTGTTTTAAATTCTTCTTCTGTAATTTTTCCTATTTCTTTTATACCTGTTTTTATTATTTTACAATCTTCTACTCCAATAATACTCCCTGCTAAAATTCCTTGCCCATTTTTTGTTTTTTCTACTTCTTCTTTTGTCATTTCTTCTATATTTAATTTTGCTATTGGTTCAGCCTCTGTTGAACCATACATTGTTACTATTTCTGCATTTGGAAAAACTTGTTTTAATTCTTCTATAAAATCTAAAAATACAGCTCCTCCACCAGTAAATATTTTTGTTATATTTTTTAGTTGCACTTTATTTTTTATTAAATATTTTTCTATTACTTCTAATAAGCCGAGGAGATGCCATAAGTCTATTAATATTATTTTTACTTATTTGATTAATTAGTTTTAATGCATCAGATTGTCCTAAATTTTCATAGTTTCCGTTTGCTATAACTGTAGTTATTCCAACATTTATATTAGACAATGTAAATATTGGTATTGTAGATAGTTCTATATCTTCTTTATCGTATTTTATTGTTTCTTCTAATATTTTTCCTTGGTTTTCCAAAAATTCATGAGTTCTTGCTACTATTTTTGGTTTGCCTGTTGTTCCACTTGTATAAGTTAAAATACCGTAAAATTCTTCATTAACATCTTCTATTTTGAGTTCCGATTTTTTGTCTAATTTATTTATTATTTTTGAGTTTATTTTTAATTTTAACTTTCTTAAATTACTGTTAATATTGGCATACATTATATATTTTGTTATTCCAATTACTGCATCTATATCGTTGAATTCATTTCTCTTTATTCCATTTTTTATAAATCCTGCATCCATAAAACAAGGTATTGCTCCTATTGACCAGATTGCAAGCAATGTAACATATAATTCTATTGACATTGGTACTAATACTAAAATTTTATCTTCTTTCTTTATTCCTATTTCTTCTAAATACTTTTTAAAATTTGATACTTTATAATATAAATCTTTATATGTAACTTTTTTGTTTTTTTGGATTAAACAAATTTTATCTGGCATACTTTTATAATTTTCTACTAATTTATATGCTAAGTTCATTATTTTCCCTCTTTCTTATTTTTTGCATGCAACTCTACTAAAAAATTCTTTAAGTTTTTAATTCTTTTCCATATAATGCATATTCTCTAATTACCTCTGTTTTATTTCTTTTTGCCATTTTTTGAGAAGTGTTATTACTATACATAAATGCACATATCCAATTTTTAAAGCCCTTATCTTCTGCAATTTTTGCTATTCTATTTGAAAGTATATTTCCTATTGCTAAATGCTCATATTCTGGTATAACTGCTACTGTTTTTAATATAAGTGTTTCTAACTTTTTTTCTTTTTTTAGTTCTTCTAAATTTGGAATACTAAATATAAAGCCTATTTCTTTTTCTTCTTTTTCTGCAATTAATATTAAGTCTTCGTCTACTAAGTCTATATATTGCTCATATTGCTTTATAAATTCTTCTTCTTTTATTGGAGTATATAATGGATTTCTAGTAAAACTTTGTTTAGATATGTTATATATTTTCTTTAAATCCTGTATACTATTTTCTTTATTAAATTTTCTAATTTTTATGTTTTCTTTTTTTAGCTTTTCCTCTAGCTTTTCAAATATATTTGATTGATATGCTTCTTTTATTAATCCCTTTGTCGATGTATATGTATATAATTCTTTAAATCCCGCTTCTAAAAAAATTTGATTATGCTCGATTGGATTAACATTTTCTAACAAAAATAAATCTTCCCCATTTGTACTTTTTAATGTTCTATATTTTTTCCAAGTGTTTCCATTCATTGGTGCTACTATTAACTCCACATTTTTTTCTTTTAATATTTCTTCACACTTTCTTAATATTTTAATTCCAGAAGCTTTATCTTTACATTCGAACTCGCCAATGCATCCTATATTTTTTTCGTTTATTTTCGGAGTCTCTTTAAAATAGCATATGGCTTTTGCTATTTGTTTTTGATTATCAATTAAAGTTACTTTAATATCTTTTTCTTCTTCTATTTTAAATTCCATTATTTATTTATGGATATATTTAATGAATTAAATATATCCTGACACCCCTTTCTTAATTTTATTTTTACATTAATTGAATAAATTGTACTCCACTTATTATTAGTGTTAATGTTAATACTATTTTCATATGTATATATCCATTATTAACAGTTATATCTTCTGTTTCTACTTTTTTCTTTTTTATATAAATTGCTATTGCACTTAAAATTAAAGCTATTACCATAGTAAATAGCATTGTCAAATTTACAAATTCGTTAAATACTACTTTTTGTATTATTAGACTTGGTATAAATATAAACATAGCTCCTTTTCCTATTGAGATTAATATATTTTTTAAATCTGATACATAAAAATAATATTTTAATCTAACAAATGTATTTATAATTAGATGCATACTATAACAAGTTGCATAAATCATAAATAGCTCTTTTTTCATTCCAGTTATTGCAGAGATTCCACATATGGCTAAACCTATTATTATATTTGTTTCTATTATTCTTGCATCATATAAATTTTGATTTTCAGTTTCTATTTTTTTTGGAAATCTCATGACTGTTAAAAATAAAAGTAGTGGTGGAAGTATTGCATATATATCATATAGCGTTATTGTTAAATATCCGAGTAACTAGTGTTTCAACTAATGCTAATGTACTCCAAGATTTTACACTATTTGCAATTGTAATTAATACAAATATTAATCCTAGAATTACTAAATTTATTCTTAACTGTGTTACTCCTAGTGGAATATGAGTTGTTAAAAATGCATATGTCGTGAGTGGAATTAATAAGTTATCATTCCCTGTATGTGAAATCATTTCTATCATTGCTACATTAAATCCTATAATTGTTGATATTATTAATGTCTCTTCTCTACCTACACCTGTAAATAGTAGTATTGGCACTAAAGTCATAATAAATGCTACTATAAAAAAGCTTAGGCTTCCTTCTATACTTTTATCATCTTCATTTAATTCCGCTAAATTTTTTTTAGCATAATTTTTTCCGATTAAGGCTGCCGTACTATCTGCAAATGTTAATATTAAAATTGGTATACTAAATAAGATTTTATCTCCTTTTGATAAATAAAATATTAAAAATACTGCAATTACAAAAAATATTTCTCCTAAAGAATTTCTTTCTACTTCATAAAGTACTGTTCCTAGTGATTTTTTTAGGTTTGTATTTTTTAATATATATAATATAATAATCGCAATAACTCCTAAAATTGCAACTGATAAGCTAGAATTAAATATATATGGAAGTGTGAGCATTGTAAGCCCCATTGTAATATGAAATAGCTTTCTTTTTAATTCGCCATTTATCTTTGCTTTTCGTTCTATTAATTTTATTATTAATAAAGCTATAAATAAGATTGCAATTATTAATATCATACTTTTCCATTCTATTATCATTACTTTATCTCCTCTATAATAAAATTACTATAGAAAAATGCTTTATCTTTTTTTAGTAGTTCTTTTGATTCTTTTTCTTTATATTCTAAATTTTCGAAATATTTTGATGCTCTCTTATCTGCTAACATATTCCAATATACTATTCTTGTTTTTGAAGGGGATTTTGTAAATATTTTTTCTATTATTTTACACATTTGACTATTGTCCATATACTCAAAAATATCACTTAAATTATATTTACTTATGTAATCTACATCTTCTCTTTCAATAAACGTTTCTACATTCTCTGTAAGCAATATTAAATTATCTATGTTCTTTTTTATTGTTTCGAAGTTTTCTTTTCTGTATGCTACTGGTAATACATTATCGTATTTTCCATTAATAATGTAATGTAAATATGAGTTTTGTGATGTGTCTAACTCTGTTATTGCATATTTAGTTCTTTCTAAAATATGTTCTGCTACATTTACATTTACATATCTAAAAAATGCCTTATCTCTACCTAACTTTCCCATTACTGTTCTTGAGAAAAATATCTTAAATAATGCTCTCCATCTAAAATTATTCCAAATTTTATTATAAAATTCTATTCTTTCTTCCCTAGTTTTGCTTTTTAATAATTCTTGCCTTATTTTTTTATTATGTATTAATGGCAAAACTTTTTGACCAAATATGTTAAAATAATGTTCAAACTTTCCTGCATTAATAATTCCTTGTTTTATAATATCTATATTTTTATCAAAATATTTTTTTGTGTTTTCTGTTAATTCTTCTTTTATTTTATTATATAGCTCTATTCTATTATTGCATTCAAATACTCCTATTAACTTCATACATTCATCATAGTCTAAAAATTTATATGCTATTTTTTTAAATTCTGTACAGGCCATTTGATTTAGGTTTAAATCTATCGCATATATTTTGTTTGGATTTTTTGTTAACATACTTATTGCATTTTCTCCTGCTGAGGCTATTGATAATATCTTATCTTTTTCATTTATTTGCAAAGCTTCTATTAATATTTCTGCATCTTCCCAAACTTGTGCATATCTTATTATATCAAATTTTGCATAGTCTTCAATTTCACTTTTTATCAATTCTTGTTTTTCCATTTTTTTAATCCTTTGCTATTGTTAGCACTCCTATCTTACTTGGATTTGCCTTAATTAATGTCTTACTACATTCATTTACTGTACTTCCTGTTGTATATATATCATCTACCAATAATATTTTTTTATTATATAATATCTGCTCTTTTGCTATCTCATATGCTCCAATTATATTTTGCTCTCTTTCTCTTTTATTTAATTTATTTTGCTCTATTATTTCTTTTGTTTTTATAAGACAATTAGGAAGATACATTATTTTTAAATTTCTTGCTATTTCTTTTGCAATTAGCCCGCTTTGGTTATATCCTCTAACTTTTAGCCTTTTTTTACTAATTGGTACTGGTATTATTATATCATATGTATTTATAGCTTCACATACTTTTTCATTCTTTAATATTAATTTTACAAAAGTTTTATACATATATGATTTATCAAAAAATTTATATGATAAAATATATTCTCTAAATTGACCTTCATAGTTTACTAAATAAATATGTTTATCAAAATATTTTTCGTTTACTTCATCTATTTTATATAAAAGCTTATCCTTTATTTTATCCTCACATTCATTGCATAGAAAATCTTGATTAATTTTCCCACAAAAGCCACATACATTCGGATAAATTAGGCTTAAAACAAAATCCAGTATATGTATCACCTCTTAATTTAAAGCTCTTCTAACTTATATTGAAGTCCTGTATTTCTTATTTTAGCGTCAGTATTTTTTATCATAAACTCAATTACATCCTGACTGCCTATGATAATCAATAACTTTTTTGCTCTTGTTATTGCAGTATACAAAAGGTTTCTTGTAAGAAGCATTGGTGCAGATCTTACAATAGGAAGAATTACAACATCAAACTCACTTCCTTGTGATTTATGGACTGTAATTGCATACGAATGTTCTATCTGGTCAAGCTCTGAGAATTCATATTCTGCCTTTTTTCCATCATAGTCAACTTCTACAATTTCTGATATATTGCTAATATTTGTAATAGTTCCCATTTCTCCATTAAAGATTCCGATTGCCAACATTTCCATCCTGTTCCCATTCTATGTCATAATTATTTTTCATCTGCATTATAGTATCGCCTTCTCTAAATGTTGTCATTCCACATTGTTTTTCCTGCTTTTTTGTGCCATTTGGATTAACTAGCTCTTGTATTTTTTTATTTAACTCTTTTGTCCCAATAGTCCCCTTTTTACTTGGTGTTATTATTTGTACACTTTTAAATTCTTGATAATTATCAAATTTCTTAAGGCCATCTTTATACAAAGAAAGTACAAAGTTTAATATTCTATCTTGATTATTTTCTTTAACAAAAAAGAAATCTTTTTTTAATTCTTCGTCATTATCTTCTATAAAGAATTTGCCTGAATTAACTCTATGGGCATTAAGTATAATCTTACTTTTTGCTGCTTGTCTAAAAATCTTATCAAGAGTTATTACATGTATTCTTTCAGATGCAATTATATCTTTTAAAATGCTTCCGTGGGCCAACTGATGGAAGTTGGTCAACGTCTCCAACAAGTACAAGTTTTGTTCCTTCATATATCGCCATAAGTAAATATTTCATAAGAGCTAAATCAATCATTGATGTCTCATCTACTATTATAACATCTGCATCAATCGGCTCTATATTTATTCCTTCGTTTATGTAATTGGCATCGTCAATTTTAGTTATTTGAAGTAATCTATGTAAAGTTTTTGCATCCTCCCCAGTTGTCTCTGTCATCTTTTTTGCTGCTCTTCCTGTTGGAGCACAAAGCACAACCTTTTTTCCTTCTCTTTTATATAGCTCTATTATACTTTTGATAATTGTAGTCTTTCCGGTTCCAGGACCTCCTGTTATTACACAAACATTATTATCACTAACAGAATATATTGCCTCTCTTTGTTTGTCAGATAACTCTATATTATTTAATTTTTCAATTTCTTTAAGTTTATCTTCTACAAACATTATTTTCTTTCTATTTTTTACATTATCTAGTCTAATAAGTTTGCCTGCAATAAATACTTCCGCTTCGTAATATGCTGTAAGATATACCCACTCTTCTTCATCTCTTTTTTCTATTACAACATCTCCTCTTACCTTCATTTGATTTAGAAAATCATTTATGGTGTTTTCGGATATTTCAAGAAGTGTAGATACAAAGTCAAGTAAATTAGCCCTAACCACACAGGTATGACCGTTATATGTTGCAAGAAGTAAGGCATATTTAATCCCATATATTATTCTTTGCTCATCATCAGTGTTAACTCCAATTTTAATTGCTGCTTCATCTATTGTTTTAAAGCTTATTCCTCTTACTACATCTATAAGTCTGTATGGGTCAGACTTAATTTCTTCTACTGCATTTATTCCATAAATCTCATATACCTTTTTTGCGTAACTTGAACTTATCCCAATTTCATCTAAGAAACTGACTATCTTCCATAATTCTTTTGCCTCTACAAAACTTTCTGAAATTTCAATTGCCTTGTCCTTTGTTATTCCTTTTATTGTTTCAAGTTTTTCTGGTTCTTTTTCTAGTACATAAATTGTGTCATCTCCAAAGGCTTTTATAATCTTTTTTGCAGTTTTTTCTCCAACCCATCTAATATTACCACTTGCAAGGTATTTTTCTAATGCATCTAAAGTCTCTGGCATATTCTTTTTAAATGTGTTTACTTTAAATTGTTTTCCATAGTCTTTGTGAGTTACATATTCTCCATAAACTGTTAGGCTATCTCCTACGTTTACAAAAGGTAAAAAGCCAACAATAGTTATCTCGCCTACGCTTTCTGTCATAAGCCTTGCAACTGTATATGAATTTACCTCATTACAATATATAATTACTTCAACTTGTCCTTCTAGTTCCAATTCTTTTCTCCTCTATTTTCTAAAACTTTCAATTGCCTCTTCGATATCCTCATTATCTACAATAGCTGTACCTATAACAAATATATTTGCTCCTGCTGTTTTTGCTTTCTCTATCGTATCAGAATTTATCCCTCCGTCTACTTCTATGTCTATATCAATATCATTTTCGTCTATATATTTTTTTAGTGCTCTTACCTTATCTAATGTTTCTGGTATTAACTTTTGACCTCCAAGGCCAGGTTCAACAGTCATTACTAGACACATATGAACATATGGCAAATACTTAAATACTTCTTCTATATTTGTATTTGGCTTTACAGATATTCCGAACCTTAATATTATTTTCTTTTAAATAATTTATTGTATCCATTATATCTTTTTCAGATGAAAATGCTTCTAAATGGAAGGTTATTATATTAGGTTCTATTCCTATATATTCATCTATAAATTCTTTTACATTTTCTACCATTAAATGTACATCTATTGGAATATTAGACATTTGTTTAATAGCATTAGAATATTCCTTCATAAGTTCTACTGTATTTTTAGGCACAAATTTTCCATCCATTACATCAATATGAAAATAATCTGTATGTGCTACTTCTAACCCATAAAATATTTTCATAGAATTTTCTTTTGGTACATTTAATATTGAAGTCGATATTTCTACCATTTATGTTCCTCCCTATCTTTTAAATCATTATATATTTTAATATAGTTTTGATAACGTTCTTCTCTTATTTTAGAATCTTTTAGAGCCTTTTTTATGCAACATTTTTCTTCTTTAATATGGCTACAACTAGGTGCAAACTCGCAATCATTAATATAATCTCTAAACTCTATAAAATATTTATCTAAATTATTTGATTCAATTTCATATATATCTATTGTTTGAAATCCGTGGAGTATCAAGTAAAAATGAATTTTCACCTATTTCATATAAACACACATCTGTTGTTGTATTTTTGCCCATTTTATTTTTCTTGCTAATTTCACCAATTTGAGTTATATCTTTATCTAAAATAATATTTGTTAACGTTGACTTACCGAACTCCAGACTGACCGTGCAAACACACTTGTATTTTCTTTTAATATTTCTTTTAAATTATCTATTCCTTCTTTAGTTATTGCATTTATTTTTAAGACATTATATCCGCACACTTTTGTATAAATCATATAACATGTCTGTGTCTTTTGCATTTAAATCAATTTTATTTATAACTATAACTGATTTTAAGTTTAGAAATTCCGCCAAAACAAGTTCTTTATCTAATAAAAGCAGATTAGGCTTTGGCATTTTAGGAGAGATTACAAATATTATTTGAGAAATATTACTAACTTTTGGTCTTTTTATAAACGTAATTCTTTCTAAAACCTTCTCAATAACTGCTTGATTTTCTGTGACTTCATCAATTTCTACATTATCTCCAACAACAGGTTTTAATTCTTCTGTTTTAAGTCTTCCTCTTGCTGTACATTCATAAAGTTTTCCGCTATTAGATTTTACAATATATATATTTGATACAATTCTAATAATTTTTCCAATCATCTACTTTACTCCACTATTTTCTCTAAATTAAAGTTTAAATAGTCTGCACTAATGAGTTTAAGCTGAATATTGCCTATATTTCCTTGTATTCCTTCATTAAGAGAATCTCCATGTAAATGGCCATATATACATTCTTTTACATTATACTTTTGCATAAGTTTTATAAATTCTGAATTTTCCATTAAAATATTATTAGTTGGAGGGTAATGCATACATATGATAATTGGTTTATCTTCTCCAAACCTTTTTATTCCCTCATTTATCGAAAGATCTAGTCTTATAAGCTCTCTATCTAAAATAGGTTTATCTTCTTCTTTATTAGAAATAACCCATCCTCTTGTTCCTGCAATAATATGTCCTTCAACTTCATAGGCGTTATTATGTAAAAAGCTAATATTTTTAAATTCATTTTCTTCCATAAATTCATTAAGTTTTTTTAAGCTATTCCACCAATAATCGTGATTGCCTTTTAACAGTATTTTTTTGCCTGGTAAATTATTTAAGTATTCAAAATCTTTAAATGTGTCAGAAAGCTCCATAGCCCACGAAAAATCTCCTGGAAGCAAAACAGTATCTTCTTCTTTTACTTTTTCCATCCAGCTTTTTTTAATTTTATTTTCATGATTTGTCCAATTCTCTCCAAATATATCCATTGGCTTTGGCTGACTAAAGGACAAATGTAAATCGGCTATTGCATATATTGACAAATTTAATCCTCCTTATTTTTTTTAATTTATTACTGACCTATCTTTAAGTTTGGCATAGCATTTAATGTTAAATCTGATATATCTCCTGCAAGATATCTATAATACCCGGGCAGATGCAATCATTGCTGCATTATCTGTGCAAAGACTTAAATCTGGAAAATATATGTCTACATTTAAGTCCTTACCAAGCTGAGCAAATTTTTCTCTTATATATGAATTTGCTGAAACTCCTCCTGCTAAGGCTACTTTTTTTAAATGTGTCTGTTCTAAGGCTTTTTTCGTATTTTCTATAAGCATATCTGTTACAGTATTTTCAAAGCTTGCACACAAATCTTCTTTCTTTAGATTTTTTTTATTGTGATTTAGATTAATTACAGCTGTCTTTATTCCACTAAAGCTAAAATCTAGGTTCTCTAAATGTGTTTTAGGAAGTTCAATATTTGGAGTGCCACTTTTTGCAAGCTTATCTACTTTTGGACCTCCTGGGTATGTTAAGTCCATTACCCTTGCCACTTTATCAAAAGCTTCTCCTATTGCATCATCACGAGTTTTACCAAGTATAGTAAATTTTGTATAATCTTCAATTTTTACTAAATGAGTATGTCCACCTGAAATAATCAGACATAAAAATTCTGGTTTAAGCTCTTTAAATGTAATATAATTTGCTGCAATATGACCTTCTATATGATTTACTCCGAACTAATGGTTTTCCTGTCGCATAGCTTAATGCTTTAGCATATCCTACGCCAACAAGAAGTGCTCCAACAAGGCCTGGTCCATAAGTACAAGCTATAACATCTATGTCAGTAAAGCTTAAATTTGCTTTTCTTAGTGCCTCATTTGTAACAGTAGTTATGGCTTCAATATGTTTTCTTGATGCAATTTCAGGAACGACTCCTCCAAATTTTTCGTGAATACATATTTGCGAGTTTATAACATTAGAAAGAACCTCTCTCCCATTTTTTACAATAGAGGCAGAGGTTTCGTCACAACTTGTTTCAATTCCTAAAACGATTATGTCTTTCATCATTATTTCCTTTCGTATGTTTTTATAATAATCCAAATATTGTAGCTCCAATATGTATTAATCCACTATACATAAAGTTAAGTGCAGGTGAAATAATGTTTCCTGCAATACCTGTTATCCAAATAATAAGGAATACTAAATAAAATAACCTTTCGTGTTCATAAAGCCATTGTCTTCCATTATATGGTAAGAATTTAACTAGGATTTTTGAACCATCTAATGGTGGAAGCGGAATTAAATTAAATATCCCAAGGCCTATGTTCATAATAATTGCATATTGTATTATAGAAGTAATAATACTTCCAGCTTCTGTAACAACAAATGAACTTGCAAACTTAAATATTGCACAATAAATTAATGTAAGTACAATAGAAAGTATAAAATTCATTATTGGTCCTGCTGCTGCAACTATTGCTTCACCAGTAAGTTCAGAATACTTTCTATCAAAATTTCTTGGATTTATTGCAACAGGTTTTCCCCAACCAAATCCAACAAATAATAACAATACAAATCCCACGGGATCAATATGAGAAAATGGGTTCAAGTTAAGTCTTCCTTGATTTTCTGGTGTATCATCTCCCAGTTTCGTTGCAGCATAAGCATGTGCAAATTCATGAAATGTTATTGCAATTAACACTCCAGGAAGTGTTAGTAGTAATGCAAGCCATTCGAATTGTGACATTCCCATAAGGTTCATTAATACTAACACTATTAATATCAAATATACAAATCTATTATCTGTATAAAACATAGGCATTTCTCCTCTACATTATTTATTTTTTACAACTAAATTATATATCTTGCCTGGTACATATATTTCTTTAACAACTTCATATTTTTGCTTAATTTCTTTAACTTGCTCTGAATTTTTTATAACATCTAAAGCTTCTTCATTACTTGCATTGGCATTTACTTCTATGCAGAACTTAACTTTTCCATTAACTTGAACTGGGATTTCTTTAGTTCCACCTTTCATTTCTTCTTCATTTACTTCTGGCCAATTTTGGTTATATACAAAATCTGTTTTTCCAAGTTTTTCCCATTCTTCTTCTGCAAAGTGAGGTGCAAGTGGTGCAAGTAAAGTTATATATGTTTCTACTGTATTTACTAAAAGCTTTGTATTAAGCTCTTTTTCTCTTATATACTCACTTATTTTATTAAATAGCTCCATACTTCTAGCTATTGCTGTATTAAATCTAAAATCATCTATGTCTTCTCCCATAGCTTTAATTGTTTGATTTTTTACTCTAAGTAGTTCTACCTCTTTTTCTCCAATTTTGTTTGTCGAAGTATTATTCTTTAGCTCATTTACACTATCAATTAATCGTTCAATTTTTCCAAAGTATTTAACCATTGACTCAATTCCTTTTTCGTCCCATGGTCCACCTTGTCTATAATCAAAACCAAACATAATATACATTCTAAATACATCTGAGCCATATTTTTCGATATATTCTTCTGGAGATACGGTATTACCTTTACTCTTGCTCATTTTATTTCCATCAGGCCCTAAAATCATTCCTTGATGTATTAGTCTCTTAAATGGTTCATCAAAATTTAAGTAACCTAAATCTCTAAGTGCCTTTGCCATAAATCTAGCATATATTAAGTGCATTGCTGCATGTTCTTTTCCACCAACATAAGTATCTACTGGTGCCATTTTGTTTACTATATCTTTATCAAATGCTTTTTCAGAGTTTTTAGAATCTGGATATCTAAGTTCATACCAAGAAGAACATACAAATGTATCTAATGTATCAGCTTCTCTTGTAGCCTTTCCTCCACACTTTGGGCATGTACAATTCATAAATTCTTTTGATTTTTTAAGTGGAGATTCTCCATCTGGTTTAAACTCTACGTCATAAGGAAGATGCACTGGTAAATCTTTTTCAGGTACTACAACTGTTCCACATTTATCACAATATATAATTGGAATTGGTGCTCCCCAATATCTTTGTCTTGAAACAAGCCAATCTTTTAATCTATAATTAACTGTCTTCTTACCTTTTCCTACTTTGCTTAAGTCTTCTGTGATTTTATTCTTAGCATCATCAGAACCTAAGCCATTATATTTGCCACTATTTATTAATACTCCATATTCTGTATATGGAAGCTCTACATTTTCATTGTTTTTGCTTGTTACAACTTGTTTTATTGGTAAATTATATTTAGTCGCAAAAGCATAATCTCTTGTATCATGAGCAGGTACTGCCATAACAGAGCCTGTTCCATAATCTTCTAGCACATAATCTGCTATCCATACTGGAACTTTTTCGTTATTTATAGGGTTTATTGCATAAGCTCCTGTAAATACCCCTGTCTTTTCTTTATCTGTTGACAATCTTTCAATTTCATTTAATTTCGATGTCTCTTTTATATAATTTTCAACTTGTTCTTTGCATTCAGCTGTTGTTATTTCTTGAACAAGACTACTTTCAGGTGCAACAACAACATAAGTTACTCCTGATAATGTATCAGCCCTAGTTGTAAATACTGTTATTTCGTGTTTGCCATCTTCTAGTGCAAATTTTATCTCACTACCTTCAGATTTACCTATCCAATTTGTTTGAACTTTTTTTGTTGATTCTGGCCAATCTAATTTATCTAAATCTTGTAATAACTCCTCAGCATAATCAGTTATTTTGAAGAACCATTGAGCTAGCTTCTTTCTTTTTACTTCTGAGCCACATCTTTCACACTTTCCACCGATAACTTGCTCATTTGCTAGAACTGTTTTGCAACTATCACACCAGTTAACAGGTGCCTCTTTTTTATATGCTAGTCCCGCTTCGTATAACTTCGTGAAAAGCCATTGTGTCCATTTATAGTAATCTGGCATACATGTTTCTACTGAATAATTCCAGTCGTAACTTCCACCCATTTCTTCTAACTGACGTTTCATTGTCTCTATATTTTTTAAAGTAGAGTCTTCTGGGTGTATACCTGTTTTTATTGCGTAATTTTCTGCTGGAAGTCCAAATGCATCAAATCCCATTGGATGAAACACATTGTATCCTTTCATCTTTTTATATCTTGCAAATGAATCTGATGGTCCATAGTTAAACCAATGACCTAAATGTAGTTTTGCACCTGATGGATATGAAAACATCTCTAGGATATAAAACTTTTCTTTATCACTATTCATATCAAATTTATATACATCTTTTTCCTTCCACTTCTTTTGCCATTTTGCATCAACTTTTTTTGAATATTCCATACTTCATTCCTCCAAAATTTAGAAATTAATACTAACGATATATACTATATCATATTTTTCTTGCATTGTATACATACTTTTTACTCTATTTTAGAAAATAGAGTAAATTTTATCTATTATTTATATTATCATAGAATTTATTATTTTATCTATATATTCCACCATAAATAGAGGTATATTGATTAAATTATTATCTTTATTTAAATTTCTCATTGAAAATCTAATTCTAATTTTTGGATTATATTTTTCATTATAAACTTTTAAGCTAGTATTATTAATATTTTCACTAGATTTTACTTCAATTGGAACAATATTATTTTTATGCTGAAGCATAAAATCTATTTCATATCTATTATCAAATGTAAAATAATATGGTTGCAATCCAATAGACGATAAAGTTTGTATTACATAATTTTCTGTTAATGCACCTTTAAATTCTTCAAATAATTTATTTCCTTCTATTACAATTTTACTGTCTAAATCTGTCATTTTCCTTAATAAACCAACATCATTTAGATATATCTTAAATGCAGATAAATCATTATAACTAATTAGTGGCATACTAGGTTTTGTGACATTGTATACTTTATATACAATATTAGCATCTTTTAGCCAATTTAATGCACCTTCATATTCTCTTGCTCTTGCTCCTTCTTTTACAACTTGATATAAAAATTTTTTATTTTCTTTTGATATTTGAGAGGGGATACTATTCCAAATAATAGAAATTCTATTTGCTTCAATATTAGTAGTGTGTTTTGAGAAATCACTTTCATAGGCTCTTAAAATATTTTCTTGTATTTTATTTATCTTTTCCATGTCTTTTTCTTTAATCCAAGATTTTACCGCCTCTGGCATACCACCTATTATAAAATATGCTTTTAGCTTTTCACTTAATCTATCGAAAAATATATTTGGAATATTTTCAATTTGTTTTATTGAATTCATATATTCTACTAGATTTTCACAATTATCTGCTTTTAAAAACTCTGAAAATGTCATTGGATACATGTCTAAGAAATCAACTTTGCCTACCGGAAAAGATGTATGCGATAGACGTATACCAAGTAATGAACCAGCACTAATAATATGATATTCTTTTGCTTCTTCCTCAAAATATTTTAATGAATTTAAGGCATTCGGACATTCTTGTATTTCATCAAAAACAATTAATGTTTTTTCTGGAATAATCGCTTTTCCATAAATAAAAGATAATTGTTCTAAAATTCTTTTTGGATCTTTAGTATTATCAAATAGATTATATAATTCTGTATCGTGATCAAAATTAAAATATGCTATTCCATTATAATTTTCGTTTCCAAATTGTTTTATTATGTATGTTTTACCAACCTGTCTTGCTCCACGCAATATTAATGGTTTTCTATTTTTATCATTTTTCCACTTAATTAAATCATTCATTATTTTTCTATCCATGGCTATCATCTCCCATATATATTATAGCACATGTTTAATAATTTTACACATTTTTTACAATATTTTTAATTTTTTTTACACATTTTTAGCAGTTTCTTTATTTCTATCCGTGCTAACATTAATATGCAAAGAAACATTATTATCTAGTTTATTATTTTTATTAAATAACAAATTTTCAAAAAATAGCATTAGGTACTTTTGATTTTCTTCAATTCCTTTTGAAATGTTACTATAATTTGCTCTAACTAAAGCATTTCTAAAATATAATGAATTATCTTTGAATAGTTCGTTATTAACATTAAAACCTTTGCTATTCAAATATTTTTGTATAAATAGAGCAGTAGTTCTTGTATTGCCTTCTCCAAAAGGATGTACTTGCCAAATATGTGCTGTGAATGTACATAATCTTTCTATTTTTTCTTTATCTGTTTTTTCTACATATTTTTGTTTTGCTTCTTCTTCAAAGTCATATTTTAAAGTTTCTTCTATCATAGAGTAATCAGCATATTGTACTGATTCTCCGTCTAATATAGGTTCTTTTTTTGTAATGTTATAATCTCTAAATTCTCCAATGTATTTTTCATCAATTCCTATATCAATATTTTCAAACAATTTTTTATGATATTGTTTTAATGTTAAATAATTAAATGTAAATGCTTTATCATTTAGTATTTTTACTATTCTTAATGAAACCTCATCTGCTTGTTTTTCTTTTCTATTTACTCTTTTTTTATCAGTATTTTCATAATATTCTTTTATTTCTTCTTCTACAACTTCATAACTTTTGTTACCAATTACATTTTCAGTAGCTAATTGGACCATATATTCAGAAGGAGTAAGATTATCAACGGCTTGAAGCCCAAATGCAATGTTCCAATTTAACTGGCGTTCTTTGCAGTCTTCTGTTTCACCAATTTTTTCATATTTAATTTTGTCTAAATAATTTTCATTCATAAACTTACCCTCCTAACTTTTTATCCTAGTGGTTTCATTGAACAAATACATAAATTTGTTGTAATTTACTATATTATTATTGTTTATTCTATTTTTTACTTTCAAAAAATGCTATTTTACTGCTACGCCATTGAACTTATTAATCATTATTACTTTTCAAATTATCATAAAAGCTTTTTTTGTATTCTTCTATTTTTTCATTATCAACCTTTCCAATTTTGAACAATATTTGTTCGTTTGAAATTTTATATACTACATCTGTTTTTACTATACTATCCCTATGTAAATTGTTTATATTGTCTTTTTCTACTAATTTATTTGCACTAAATTTTAATTTTTCTAAATTAGAAGATATAAGCATTCCAAAATTTTCTATTGGAACCGCTGTATTATCTTGGTCTATTATTACAAAAAGATGATTTTTTCCTATTTTTCCATCATAATATACATATTCTTTTACAAAAACAATATCGCCAATTTTACATTCTACACTATATTGTTCTTCTTGTTCCTTTATCCAATTTTCTGCATTTCCTTTATGCCATTCTTCTTCAACTGGGTATTCGTCAAATGCTTCTTTTACATCTTTAACTTTGCCATATTTATATGCAGTTTTTAAAAATTCGCTTATTTCTTCCTTCATAAAAACAATTTACCTTTCTATCTTTCATTTAATCATTTTTGTTATCTATTGGCGGTCTGAAAGTGGTTTCATTGTTGGGAATAATAGTACATCTCGAATTGATGCAGAATCTGTTAGAAGCATTATGAGCCTATCTATTCCAATTCCAAGTCCTCCTGTTGGTGGAAGTCCAATTTCTAGAGCATTTATAAAGTCTTCATCCATCATTCCTGCTTCATCATCGCCATTTTCTCTTGCTGCTATTTCATCTTTAAATCTCTGATATTGGTCGATTGGGTCATTTAATTCAGAGAAAGCATTACCATATTCTCTACCACAAATAAATGCTTCAAATCTTTGTGTAATTCTTGGATCTTCTTTTTTCTTCTTTGCAAGTGGAGATACTTCTACTGGATAATCATACACAAATGTTGGTTGAATAAGTGTTTTTTCAACATATTCATCAAAGAACAAGCTTATAATATTACCTCTTGTTTCTTTTCCTGATGGAATTTCAATATTTCTTTCTTTTGCTAAAGCTATTGCTTCTTCATCAGTATTTATTGTATTAAAGTCAACTCCGCATGCTTCTTTTATGCTATCAATCATTGTTATTCTCTTCCATTTTGTACCTAAATCAATTTCTGTTCCTTGATAAGTAATCTTTGTTGTTCCACATACTTTTTCTGCACATCTTCTAAAGATTTCTTCTGTTATATTCATCATATCATTATAATCTTCAAATGCAGAATATAGCTCTATTGATGTAAACTCAGGATTATGTCTTATATCCATTCCTTCATTTCTAAATATTCTACCAATTTCATATACTTTATCATATCCACCTACAATTAGTCTCTTTAGGTTTAATTCTGTTGCAATTCTTAGGTACATATCTAAGTCTAAAGTATTATGATGTGTTATAAATGGCCTTGCTGTTGCTCCACCTGATATTGTGTTTAATATAGGTGTTTCAACTTCTAAATATCCTTTTTCATCTAATATTCTTCTAATCTCACTTATTATTTGACTTCTTTTAATAAATGTTTCCTTTACTTCTGGATTTACAATTAAATCAACATATCTTTGTCTATATCTTAAATCCATATCTTTTAAACCATGAAACTTTTCTGGAAGCGGTCTTAATGATTTAGAAAGCAAAGTTATCTCCTTTGCATGTACAGAGATTTCCTCAGTTCTAGTTTTAAATACAAAACCTGTAATTCCAATTATATCTCCTACATCATAAGTCTTAAATTCCTTATAATTTTCTTCTCCTAAGTCATTTGTACTAACGTAACTTTGTATTGTTCCTTGGCTATCTTGTATAGTACAAAAAGAAGCTTTACCCATAATTCTCTTTGACATTATCCTACCTGCAACTGTTACATCTTTTCCTTCTAAAGCTTCATAATTTGTTTTAACATCCTTACTTGTATGTGTTCTATCAAATTTAGTTATTTCAAATGGATTTTTATTATTCTTTGTTAACTCTTCTAATTTTTCTCTTCTAATTTGCATCAAATGGTTTACGTCTTGTTCTGTTATCTCATTGTTTTCATTTTCATTCATGTTCATATACTCCCCCAATATTTATAAATATCTAATATTATATATCAAAGTCCCATAAAATGCAAGAAAATGTTGTAGTTAAAGTAAAGCAGTATTAAATAAATTTGGAAGCAATATATTTAATTTACGAAGTGACGCGTAGCATGGGAGCGACTTAGAGGATGTTGAACAAAGAGTGCCTCAGCACTATTTGTTCATACATTCCTCTCAGGAGACGACCAACAAGGAACGAGTCAAATTAAATATATTACTTCCAAATAAATATTATTTACACGCTATTCAGTTCTAAGTGCAATAACTGGGTCTTTTTTAGAAGCAGCTCTTGCAGGAATAAGCCCTCCAATTAATGTAAGTATAATACTTAGAATTACAAGTATTATCGCATTATTAAAGTAAAGTACAACATTTAATGGAATGTTTCCAGTAAAGTAATGAAGTACCGAATTAATTCCAGGTATCAATGCATATGAAATACCTATTCCAAAAAGTCCTGATAAAAGACCAATTATAAATGTTTCTGCATTAAAGATTGAAGATATATTTCTCTTTGATGCACCAATAGCTCTTAAAATTCCTATTTCCTTTGTTCTTTCATAAACCGAAATGTATGTTATAATTCCTATCATTATTGATGAAACCACAAGTGAAATTGAAATAAATGCAATTAAAACATAAGTTACAGCATTTACTATCGTCTTAACTGAGCCCATAAGTATTCCTGTTGTATCTGTATAATTTATTACTTTGTCATCATTTCCTTGTTCTTCCATTTTTTGATTGTAAGAATCTATATAATCAATAAACTCTTCTTTACCATCAAAACTCTTAAAATAGAAGGAAATATATGTTGGTTCTTCCTTATCTTGATATCCAAGTGATATTAAATTTGATTTTGCTGATGACTCAGTATTTGACATAGTTGCTGAAACTATTCTTGTTATCTCATCTTCTGTTATTTTTAACTTAAACGCACTTGCAATCTTGCTTTCATCAACATTAAATGCTGATGCGAAACTGCTCGTAAGATTACTTGTAAGTTCTCCCACTTTAGTTAAAATAGTTTTCTTCATAACAGCTTCGGTCATTGCTTTAGCCATTGTATCAGCTGTTCCTTTTATAGGTGTACTTTCTGTATATGACTTCACAATAGTTGAAACCATTTCTTTATTAACTACAGCTTTTTTGTTTTTTGTTTCTGAAGAAACTACACTATTTGTAGTTGTATTAGTACTATTTATCACATTATTATTTGTAGTTATATTAGTACTATTTATTACATTATTTTGGACAGTATTTAAATTTGCCTTACTTTGTGTATTGTTCATATATAGCTGATTTAAACTTAAATTATTGCCATCTACTAACGAATTTAAATCTTTATTAGTATTTGTATTATTTGGAAGTGTAACCTGTGGCATTGAAATATATGTCGTTACATATATTTGTAATAAACTTTTTAAAAGTCCTGTATACGCAGTTTTAAATGTATCTTTTGGTATTACATATTTCTTTTCAAGGTTTGATAATATTTTAGTTTGCTCACTTTTATTCAAGTAATCAGATACAATTTTGTCAATATCTTTTGCATCAAATTCTCCCTTAATACTATTAAATATGTCATTTGCAAATGTATTCAAATTACTTGTAAAATCTTTTTGAGCAGGAGATGTATCAGTTGTTATTGCATTATTTATATCTGCCATATACCCTTCAGTCTTTTTTTGTAAATCATTTTGATTTATCTTTATATTAAACGCACTTTGAAGCTTTTTATCATCAATGCTAACTAAATCTTCAAAATTCAAATTAAATTTTTTATTTTTTTCATCAAATTTTGCTCCTGAGAATACATCTATGTCTGAATTTTCAAGTTGCTTCTTTACTACATCTGTATCCTTTGAATTATCAATTATATAATCTATTAAATCACTCGTATATGAAACTCCTGGATTTAATATTAATGATGAAACTCCTTCTTTTGGAGCAACAATACCTACTATTTTTAGATTAATTGCTTTATCATATAATTCTTTTAAATATGTTTCATCCTCTGTCATATCTTCATAAACGTCATATTTTTCATTATATTTATAGGTATCTGTTGGCATTATTAGTTTAAGTTCTCTATTCATTAAATCTTCATAATTAAGAGTAAATGGTTCATTATTTATATCTACTGTCTCTCCACTCATTATTTTTGAAACTAAATTCGATAATTCTTTCGTATCTCTTAATCCTAATGAATAAACAAGTAAATCAGGTATAGTATTTTTCTCAGATAAAACAATCATCATTTCATCATATTTTTCTGGCAAACGACCTGCAAGTATATCATACGAATTATTTATAGCTTCTTTATCATCAATCATCTGAGAATATATTGATGTAAAAGAACTCATAACCGTCGAAGTATATGCTGAGCTAAACATATTGCTTGGATTAACTTTTGCAATTTTGTTAGTTGCATCAACAGTATAAATCAATGGGTCAACACTATATGAATATGAAATTGATGAAATATCATCCTTTACTTCGTCATAATTATTCTCTAAATAATTTTTAAAGCTTTTTAAATCATTTGTGCTTAAACTAGATAACATATTTGAAATATATTGTTCTTCTTTAACAGTTCCTTCTTCTGCTTGTGTTTCTCCATCTTGTGTAGTCATTGCAAGTAATACTCCTGTAATATCCGTGGTTTCTTGCATTATAGTTAATGGATAAGACGTTAATGTATCTTCCTGAATACTATCAACATAAGATTGAAAACCATTTGACACAGACTGAACTAAGGCAATTCCAATTATACCTATCGAACCAGCAAATGCAACTAAAATAGTCCTTCCCTTTTTGGTTAACAAATTATTTAAGCTAAGCCTAAAAGCCGTCCATAATTTCATAGACGTTCTACCTATATTGTTTGTATCTCTTTTTTCATGTCTTTCATTTGGCTTAATAGGGTCAGAATCTTCTGTTATAACACCATCTAATATTTTTATAATTCTGCTTGAATATTTTTCTGCAAGTTCTGGGTTATGAGTAACCATTATAATTAATTTATCTTTGGAAATTTTCTTTAAAATCTCCATTACCTGAACGCTTGTCTTTGTGTCAAGAGCTCCTGTTGGTTCATCAGCAAGTATTATATCTGGATTATTTACTAATGCTCTTGCTATTGCAACTCTTTGCATTTGACCACCAGAAAGTTGATTTGGCTTTTTATGTATGTGTTCTTTTAACCCCACTTCTTCTAAAGCTTTTATTGCCCTTTGTTTTCTTTCCCTTTTCGAAATTCCTCCGAATTGTAAGTGCGAGTTCAACATTTGATAAAATTGTTTGATGTCCTATTAAATTATAGCTTTGGAACACAAATCCTACTTTGTAATTTCTATACGCATCCCAGTCTCTATCTTTAAAATCTTTGGTTGATTTACCATTTATTATTAAATCTCCTGTTGTATATCTATCAAGTCCTCCGATTATATTAAGTAGAGTAGTCTTTCCACAACCACTCTGACCTAAAATAGAAACAAATTCAGACTCTCTAAATTCTATGTTTATCCCCTTTAAAGCTTCAACTTTTTCATCTCCAGTTTTGTATACTTTAGTTATGCCTTTTAGTTTTAACATTCTTTTATCAAACCTTTCTTTAACCCCTTTTCTCTTTTACCTTTTATTTTATAATTTTACATACTTTTAAAACCTTTGTATTGTTTCTTTTGCAGAACAACATTTATCAGCAAAACATACAATTTTTGCTTCTATTGATCTTGGAAATTTAGTTATTGTAAGTGGCCACATATGTGTCTCAATTATCTGTTTCTCAGCTTCATTTATATTAAAATATTTTTGTGCATTCATACTTGCAATTTTAGGATGATTAAATCCATGCAATCCTTCTCTTCCTGATTTTTCATGCCAATCATACAAAAAGAAATCATGAAACATTGCACCTATAATCAAAACTTCATAGTTTATTTTTAAATTAAAGTTTCTTTCACAAAATTTTGCAATTATGTAACTTAGATATGCAACATTTCTTGAATGTATATATACATTAGTTTTTCCGTGTTGTATGTATTTCCTTAGCATTTTTTCTATTCTTATGTACCTTTTAATTTGAATTATATGTAATACAAATTCTTTTTTCTCACTAATCATTTTTTCCTCTTTTTAGTTTTTTATTTATATATTTATTATTATACTTTAAAAATTGTGAAAAGTAAATGTTAAAATTTATTATTTTTCTTTATCTTCTGGTAATGTAACTTTTTTTACCTTGTCACGTATAAATATGTTTATCGTTTTCCTTATTTTATCAGTACGTGCAAGCTGTTCATTCTTATATTCATTCAAATGTTCTTCTATCTTTTTTACGTTATTACTAATTGCAAATACAAATGAATATTTTTCTTTTCTTTTTAGTGCTTCTTCTACTATACTTGCCTTAAATTCTTCATATTTTACAATCAAATCTTTTTCTTTGGCAAATTTACGTATTTTAACCACTAATTGTGTACTATAAGCTGTATCTATTGCAATTACTCCAAAGAAAAATCCTATAAAAAATGAAAATGTCAAGTTGTCCTCAAGCCAATGCAAAGAATCTATTATATATGGATTTATTAAGTAATAATAAATTGCACCCAATATGGTCCAAAACAAAGAATACATTGGGCAAATTAAGCCATCAATGTTCCCCCATTCTTCACTATAATCCCATAATTTTACTCCCATACCTTTGATAAATATAATTCCTGCAATATACTCAATAGCAGTTACTGAAAGTCCCATAATTATAACTATAAGTATTCCATTAATATTTATCTGAGATAACAAATAATATGCACATAATCCGAAACCCATATAGAGGTAAATATGGACCAACTAAAAAACCTGGATTTATCCATTTACCATTGGATACGATTCTTCTATAAAATAATTCTAGTATCCATCCTACTATACTTCCTATAAAAAATAGAAAGGCTAGCGTTAAAAATACATTCATATTATACTTCCCCTTTATTTCTTAAATTTATAATAATATGGTTTAATATCTGGAGAATAATTTTTAGCTAAAACTAAATCCCCATTCTCGAGCATTATTGTGGCATTTGGTAAAGTTTTAACCATTACTTCATTTCCCCAAAACTTGTAAATTATATTTGCTAATTTTGGATTTTCTTTATATAAGTAATTGTACTTTTCTACTACTTTTTCTTTATTTGCAACCGGTAAATCATTTTCTACCGTTATTCTTGTAAAATAGAAGTCTGAGGCAATTCCTGTTGCTAGAAAATCTAAAAATAGAAATATTATCATTGTAAGAACTATTGCTTTTAATAGTTTTGTTTTACCATTTGCTTTAAGTTTTACCCAATCTAAAAATTTATCTACTTTTGGATTAAAAACTTTTAATAAATAAAGTCCGAGAATTCCCCAAAATACACAATATACTAAACACACTCTGCCATTCAAATTTAGGAATTTATCTGAATAATCCCACCAACGAGTATTAAGTATCTTTTCTCCAAGAAAACTAATTATATATTCTGTTGCTCCACCGTACAATAAATCCCCCTAAAAATAGCCTATGAACACTTTTATCTAGTTTTTTTAGTGATAATATCATAAGTACTGCTCCGTACTCCGTATATAGCACAAAATGGGCCATAAAGAAAGCTTTGTCTTGACTCAATTACTCCATATACCACAAGTGCATAGGTTGTCTCTATTAAATACCCTAGTATACAATATATTATAAAGTATGCTAAGATTCTCCATATACTAATTCCTGATATTTTCATAAATATTTCCTTTAATAAAAATTTGTAGTTATTATACATCATTTATGCTAATTTTGCAACAAAAATACACCTACCTTAAATTTTAACTTTGGTAGGTGCACCAATATAAATTTAATTTGTTCTTAAATTCATCTTTCTAAGTTCTTCAAATCTCTTAATTTTATTAGTAGTCGTTTTTGCAAATTCTTCTGTTGTAACAATCATATTTTTAACATATTTGTATTTTGGAAATAATTTATTTGTTTCTTTAACCTTGTTCCATATTATTTTTTCAAGCTCTTCTTCTCCTAAATTAGGATATTTTTCTTTTGCAACTTCCTCATTGTACTTAATCTTTACAGATAAAACCACATCATCATTTTTAGGAAGAGCAAATACAAAGCAATCTTCTACTAAATCAATTTTATTAATATGTTCCTCAATTTCTTCTGGAAAGATTTTCTTTCCGTTTTTTAAAACTATTAAATTTTTCTTTCTGCCTGTTACATATACGTATCCTGCATCATCTATATAACCATAGTCTCCTGTATAAAACCAGCCATCTTTAAGTACTTCGTTTGTTGCCTTTTCATCTTCATAATAGCCTAGCATTACATTTGGAGCTTTAACAACAATTTCTCCTATTCCATCCTCATTTTTGCCTTCTATCCTAATTTGAACATTTTTCATAGGAAAACCAACTGACCCATACCTTTTATATTTGTAGTTTTCTGCACAAAGAACTGGTGCTGTTTCTGTTAATCCATATCCTTGTCTTGTCATAATTCCTAAGTCATTAAGCCCTTTTTCGACATCTTTATCTAGTGGAGCTGCACCACTTATAATAAATCTAAGACCACCAAGTCCGTCAATAATTTCCTTGAATACCTTTCTTCTTATATCAATTCCAAATTTCAATAAAAGATTTGTAAACACTTTTGCAATTTTTATAACTTTAGTTTTTCCCTTTTTTGCTATTTCTTCATTTATTTTTTCATATATTTTTTCTACTAATGCAGGAACACCTACAAAAAACGTTATATGGTATTCTTTTAAATTTTGTGCTATATATCTTAAGCCATCAGGAAATGCAGTAGTTATTCCTGTACTTAGCATTACAAGTTGTCCTGTTGAACCAAAAGTGTGATGTAATGGCAAAAATGCTAAATTAATATCTGTACTTCTAAAGTCTTCTACAAGTTGCATATCTGATATGTTTCTTGCAATATTATATTGAGAAAGCATAACAATTTTTGAACTAGAAGTTGTACCAGATGTAAACACAAGAACTGCTAAAGCTTTATCATCTATTTTATAATCAACATATTCTTTATTCCCATTATTTCTTATCTTTTCTCCATTAGAAATAACATCTCTTAAATATGTATTTCCTTGTACTTTATCCATACATATAAATTGAGTTAAGTTTGATTTTCCTTCGTCTTTTATTTTATTTATTATATCTTCATACTTTTCTTCATAAACTATTGCATCAACCTTACTTCTCATTATAGAATTTTCTATTTCAACATCTGTTAAACCTTTATCTAAAGGAACTGCAATTATTCCTCCAAGTAATAGAGTAACATAAGTTAATACCCACTCATATCTGTTTTTAGCAATAATTGCAACTTTCTTTCCTTTAAGTCCTAAGTCAAATAATCCTGTTCCAAAATTATTTACTTCATTTAAAAATTCTTCATATGTTATATCAATATATTTTACTTCATTCTCATTTTTCTCTTTTAATCTAAATGCTATGTTATTTGGATGTTTTTTTACTGAATGATATATTATTTGCTTTATATTATTAAAAACTGGATAATCAAAAAAAGTTTTATTTCTCATTTTTTGTTTTTTTCTCCTTTTTATCTAGTATCGATTACTAGATTATCATATGTGTTAAATATTGTCAAGATGTATTTTATATTGTTTGTATTTAATTTTACTAGGTAATGGTTGTTAAAAAGTTTTCAGCTACCTTTGGAAGTAATATATTTAATTTGACTCGTTCCTTGTTGGTCGTCTCCTAAGAGGAATGTATGGAACTTCGTTCCAACATCCTCTAAGTCGCTCCCATGCTACGCGTCACTTCGTAAATTAAATATATTACTTCCAAACGGATTAAAAACAGCTTTTATAATAAAACATATAGTAGAAACTTAAAAATCAGTATAATTTTATATTTTTTGGAAATTAATAACTTTAGGTAACAAAACTGTACCAGAAAGGATTGATAATTATGACAAGTAAAGAATTACTTTATGTTGAAGATGCTTTAGGACATGAAAATTTTATGAAAACTTGCAGTCAGCAAACTGCAACGAAACTTCAAGACCCTACACTTGCTTCTTATGTAGCAGAGCTAAGTCAAACTCACACAGAATTATTTAATAAGTTTTTAAATTTACTTTAATTTAGGAGGTTAATATGCAAGACAAAGATTTAATGGAACAAGAATTATTAGTTATTAAAGGCGTTTGCGATTTATATGAACATGGTACAACTGAATCTACAACAGCTGAAGTTCATACAGCTTTTAAGGAAGCCTTAAACACATCTTTAGATATACAAAATAAAATTTATAACTTAATGGCTGAAAAAGGTTGGTATAAAACAAACACAGTTGAACAACAAAAAATTAATACAACTAAACAAAAATTTAGCCAAAATAACTAAAGGAAATACCAGTAAGCATAAATTTGCATGCTTACTGGTTTCTTTTTATTTTATTCTAACTCAAATGCTCCTGTGTAAAGTTGATAATATGTTCCTTTTTGAGCAATTAGCTCATCATGTTCTCCTCTTTCAATTATTCTTCCATGGTCTAGTACCATTATAGCCTTAGAATTTCTAACTGTCGAAAGTCTGTGAGCTATAACGAATACTGTTCTACCGTTCATTAATTTATCCATACCATCTTGAACTATCTTTTCGGTTCTAGTATCAATGCTTGATGTTGCTTCATCTAGTATCATAACAGGAGGATTATTAATTGCAGCTCTTGCGATTGAAAGAAGTTGTCTCTGGCCTTGAGATAAGCTTTCTCCATTTCCTGAAATATACGTATCATATCCATTTGGTAACCTCATAATAAAATCATGAGCATTAGCAAGTTTTGCAGCTTCTATTACTTCTTCATCTGTTGCATCTTCTTTTCCGTATCTAATATTATCCTTTATTGTACCTGTAAATAAATTTGTATCTTGAAGTACCATTCCAAGTGAACGTCTTAAATCATCTTTTTTAATCTTATTAATATTTATTCCATCATATCTTATCTTACCATCTTCTATATCATAAAATCTATTTAAAAGGTTTGTTATTGTTGTTTTTCCTGCACCTGTTGCTCCAACAAATGCAATCTTTTGACCTGGTTTTGCGTATAAACTAACATCATGTAGCACAGTTTTGCCTTCTTCATAAGCAAAATCAACATCAAAAAATTCAATATGTCCTTTTACTTCTATATATTCAAGTCTTCCATCATGATGTAGATGTTTCCAAGCCCAAATTCCAGTTCTTTTATCTGTTTCTGTAAGTACTCCATTTTCATATTTAGCATTAACCAAAGTTACATATCCATCATCTTTTTCAGGTTCTTCATCCATAAGTTCAAATATTCTTTTTGCACCTGCAAGTGCCATTACAACAGAATTTAATTGTTGAGAAATTTGACCTATTGGTCTTGTAAATGTTTTGCTTAATTGCAAAAATGCAATTATTAAACCTGTTGAAATATTACCTATTCCATTTAATGCTAGAATTCCACCGAACTATTGCAACAAGTGCATACTGTACATTTCCTAAAGCTACAAGTATTGGCATTAGGATATTTGCATATTTGTGTGCTTGATTCATTGCATTAAAAAGTTCATCATTTATTTTATCAAAATCCTGTTTTGCCCTATCCTCGTGGCAAAATACTTTAACAACTTTTTGACCATTAATCATTTCCTCAATATATCCGATTTACTTTTCCTATTGCTTTTTGCTGTCCTATAAAGTATTTTCCACTTTTACCTGCAATTTGTTTTGTAATAGAAAGCATAATAAATAAAGATACAATAACAACTAGTGTTAAATAAATATTAGTAATTAGCATTGCTATAAATACGCCAACTATTGTTATAACAGATGCAATAAGCTGTGGCATGCTTTGTGCTATCATCTGCTCTAATGTATCTGTATCATTTGTAAAATGGCTCATTATATCTCCGTGAGAGTTGGCATCAAAATATTTTATAGGTAGTCTTTGCATTTTAGCAAACATTTCATCACGTATTGTTTTTAGTGTACTTTGCGAAATATTAACCATTATTCTTGTATATCCAAATATGGTTATAACTCCAACTAAATAAAATGCTGCCATTATTCCAACTGCTTTTATAAGTTCAGTATATACTGGATTTTCTACTCCAATTAATGGTGTTATATAATTATCTACTAACGTTTCTAAGAATAAAGAAGAAGCAATATTAGCAGCTGTATTTAGAATTATACAAAATAGAACTAATAAAAGTAGCCATTTATGGTTTGCTTTCATATAATTAAATATTCTTTTTACTGTTTTTAAATCAAATCTTTTCATGGGAGTTTTTTCTGTTTTGTTATTTTCCATCATTAATCACATTCCTTTCTAAGTCTCAAATTTTCTATTCAAAAATAATTTATTTAATTATTTTTGAATTTCGTCTCCTCCCTTCATTTGTGAAGTATATACGTCCCTATAAATCTCATTTGAATTCATAAGTTCTTCATGCGTACCTATTCCATTTATTTCACCATTGTCTAAAACAATAATTTTATCTGCATCTTCTACAGAAGAAATTCTTTGTGCAATTATTATCTTAGTTGTATCTGGTATATCTTCTTTAAAAGCTTTTCTAATTAAGCTATCTGTTTTTGTATCTACTGCACTGGTTGAATCATCAAGTATAAGTATTTTTGGTTTTTTTAGTAATGCTCTTGCAATACAAATTCTTTGTTTTTGGCCTCCTGATACGTTAGTTCCTCCCTGCTCTATGTATGTATCATATCCATCAGGGAAAGAGTTTATAAATTCATCTGCTTGTGCTTGTTTACATGCTCTTATCATTTCTTCATCTGTTGCATTTTCTTTGCCCCAACGTAAATTTTCTTTTATAGTTCCTGAGAACAATACATTCTTTTGAAGCACCATTGCAACTTGATTTCTTAAAGCTTTCAAATCATAATCTCTAACATCAACTCCGGCCAACTTCGATGCTTCCTTCTGTTACATCAAATAGTCTTGGTATTAACTGTACTAGTGTAGTTTTTGAACTACCAGTACCACCTATTATTCCTATGGTTTCTCCAGACTTAATTGTCAAATTAATATCTTTTAAACAAGTCTTATTCTTATCTCCAACATAACTAAAGCTTACGTTTTTAAAAGTAATATCTCCGTTTTTTACTTCTTCTATTGGATTTTCTTTATTTTTTAAATTGCTCTCTTCATCTAATAATTCTACTATTCTTTCTGCAGATGCTCTAGATATCATAATCATAACTAAAACCATTGATAACATCATAAGTGACATTAATATTTGCATTGCATAAGAAATTAAGCTTGTTAATTCTCCTGTTGTTAAATCTTGATTTATAATTAACATTCCACCTATTAATGATATTAAAATTATTACAACATCAACAGTAAACTGCATTAATGGGCTATTTAGAGCAACTATTTTCTCTGCTTTAGAAAAATTATCAAATATTTTTTTAGAGATTGTGTTAAATTTATTAATTTCTTTATCTTCTGTAACATAAGATTTTACAACTCTTATTCCTCTTACATTTTCTTGTACAGTATTATTTAAGTCGTCATATGTTCTAAAAGTTTCTTCAAAAATTGGATGTGCTTTTGTTGCAATTAAGTATAACCCAATTCCTAAAAATGGCACCATAACAAGAAATATCAATGCTAATTTTGCATTTATTGTAAGTACCATTATTAAAGAAAATATAAGTAATAATGGCGACTTAACAGCAATCCTTATTAGCATTTGAAAAGCCATTTGAACATTAGTTACATCTGTTGTGTGTCTTGTAATAATACTAGCTGTTGAAAATTTATCAATATTTGAAAAAGAAAAATCTTGAACATTGTAATACATATTCTTTCTTAAATTTTTAGCAAAACCTGAAGACGCTCTTGCTGAGAACTTTCCAGATAATATGCCAAAAACTAAAGATGCAAGAGCACTTATAACTAAAAGCGCTCCAATTTTATAAATTTCATTTATATCCCCTTTATTAATACCATCATCAATTAAATACGCCATTAGAAAAGGTATGATAACTTCCATAATTGACTCTAAGGCTACAAAAACTGGAGATAGTATCGCATCCCTTTTATATTCTTGAATTTGTTTTGCAAGTTTTTTTATCATGTTTTAATCATTCTCCTTACTGTTTAATTTTAGGTTATTTTTTGAAATATATTTCTTACTTTATTTAATAGATAGTGGCTTCCACCTCTTTCCTTTACATCTTCAATCATACTTATGATTAATAATTGGTCTTCACTATTGTCATCTGCAATAAAAGCATTAAACCATCCAATCTCTGTTCCATTTTCATCCTCTTTAGATGCCTTTATTTCCGCTGTTCCTGTTTTTCCTGCAAGTTTAAGTCCATTTATTCTTGCTGTATATGCTGTTCCATGTGGATTTTCAACAACTTGAACTAAATCTTCTTTTATTGTATTAGCAGTATTTTTGTCAAATACCCCCTCAGCAAGCCATCCTTGCCTCTTTCCATCAGCATATTCTATGTATGGTTTAACCATAGAGCCTTCATTTACAAATGACGAATATATTGATGCCATATGTACTGGGTTAACTAATAATTCTCCTTGCCCATATCCAGTATCGGCAAGTGTTATTTCGCTTTCGAATGCATTTCCATTTGAATATTGAGATGCTGTCATTCTTTGACCTATGTCTACTTCTTTATTAAAGCCCATTTTATCTAAACTTGTTTTAAAAGCATCTTTTCCAATCTTTAATGCAACTTTTGCAAAATATACGTTATCTGAATATATTAATCCATTTGCTAAATTAACTGCCCCACTATATTGTTGAAGAGTAGTTACATTATATGTACCCCAGCTAGAATCTTTTTGCCATTTTGTTGTACTTGGTCCTAAATCATCTTCTGGTTTAATAGCATTTAAAGTTAGTGCAATTCCAGCAGTTACAGGTTTAAAAGAAGACCCCGGCACAAAGCTTCCTTGATACCTATTATACATAGGTTTTCTTATATCATTTGATAATTCTTCCCATCTACTATTTCCCATTCCTAGAACAAATTCGTTTGCATCATATGAAGGAAAACTACATAGAGCTAGAATTTCTCCTGTTTTTGGATTTATAACAACAGCACATCCTTCATCTCCATTCAATTCGTTATATACATACTGTTCTATCTCTGAATCAATAGTAAGCTTTATATCTTCTCCATTTTGAGCATCAGTCTTTGCAATTGTTTTAGTCCTTTTTCCATCACTATCAACTATATAAATATCTGCTCCATTCTTTGCTCTTAGTCTATCTTCATATACTTTTTCAAGTCCAGTTTTACCTATAAGACTATTACTTGTATATCCTTTATCTTGATTTTTTTCTAATTCTTCCTTAGTTATACTTTGAACATATCCTATAAGATGAGCAAGTTCTTCTCCACAAGGATATACCCTCGCCGTAGCATCTGTAATCATTATACCTTTAATCTTTAATAATTCATTTTTTAATTCCATATTACTTTTTGATACATTAGTTATTGCAACAAATGTATCATCTTTAACATAAGAAGCATCTAAAAGTGATTTTATTTTTTCCTCTGTTACACCAAGTAAATTTGATACAGTTTTTATATCTTCATCAGAATTTTCACTCATTTTACCTGGAACAAATCCTACTGAAGAAACAGTACCTTTTCCTGCAAGTAACTTACCATTCCTATCATAAATATTGCCTCTTTCTCCTGTTATAGTATTTACCTTAATTTTCTCATTATCATCTAAATCTGGAAATATTACATTTGAATTCCAAGATATATAATAATCATTTTTACTATTCTTTACCAATTTTATTGTATTAGAGAATTTAATCTTCCCTGCAACTGAATCCATCTCCGTATTATACTTAACATCTGCTGTTCCATCTTTATTCTCTGCATACGAAATATCTCTAACTATAATATTTTGTGCCTCTATTCCACTATATATGTTTTTATTCCTATTTACAAACTCCTCTTTACTTACACTCTCCCTTGTTTTTTCATCTAACATCTCATACATTTGCTCATACTCTTGTCTATTCAGATGAGCAACATAACTTGTCAAAATTTGGTCTGGAGTAAGTTTATATAATCCTGCATTAATTGATAAACAAACTTTAATCACAATTAATATAGCAACTATTATTGCAATTGTTATATATATAGCATGCTTTTTGTTCAATTTTATCTCCTCTTTTCCTGTGTAAATTTACATTTTAGATTTTATCACAAAATTAAATAAAAGAATAGTGTTTTTACAAAAAAACTATTCTTTATAATCATAGGATAATGCTTTTATTCAAAAAGGCTCAATCTACATTGGAAGTAAATATATTTAATTTACGAAGTGACGCGTAGCATGGGAGCGACTTAGAGACTGTTGGAGCGAAGCTCCATACAGTTTTCTTAGGAGACGACCAACAAGGAACGAGTCAAATTAAATATATTTACTTCCAAATGAATAGAGCAATTTGTAAAGTTCTTGCAAATAAATCATTACAACTTTTTCATGGCATTCATTACATAAATAAATGTTCTATTAATATTTTTACCCCTATGCATATCAAAATAACACCGCCAAAAATTTCTGCTTTACCTCTATACTTATCCCCAAATTTATTGCCAATCAAAACTCCAATACAAGATGTAATAAAAGTAATTACTCCTATCATTACAACTGGTAAAAAAATCTTTACCTCAAGGAAAGCAAATGTTATGCCCACAGCAAGAGCATCTATACTCGTTGCAATTGCTAAAATAAGCATAGTTTTTATAGAAATGTCATCAGTATTACTTTCTTCTTCCTCATCTTTGTTAAATGCCTCTCTAAACATATTTATCCCTATAAAAGCAAGAAGAATAAATGCTATCCAATGGTCAATATGAGTTACAAATTCTTCAAAACCTTTTCCAAGATAGTAGCCAATTACTGGCATAAGAGCTTGAAAAGTTCCAAAGTATCCTCCAACAATGCACATCTTCTTTATATCTATTTTATTCATTGCTAAGCCTTTGCAAATAGACACTGCAAAAGCATCCATTGCAACACCAATGCTAATTAATAATATTTCTAATAATTCCATATTCTCCTCTTTACTTTATATTAAATAGTATAAGCAAATATGCACAGTAAAATAACAAATATATAATTCCATTGTTCCTACTCATTTCGTTTTTTGGAGGAATAATTGGAAAAAGAGAAAGTACAACTGTTGCTAATATTAAGACAGCCATTTCAACATTATATGAAATATTGTATGTAATAGGGGCAATTATACTTGATACTCCTATTATTAATAACATATTGAATATATTAGAGCCTAAAATATTTCCTATTGCAATGTCACTATTTCCTTTTATAGCTGCTGTTACACTTGTTACAAGTTCTGGAAGACTTGTTCCTACTGCAAGTATAGTTACACTTATTATTTTCTCACTTATATTAAACATCCTTGCTATAACTACTGAATTATCTACTGTAAAATCTCCTCCAAATTTTAATGCTATAATTCCTAAAACAATGTATATTATATCTTTTAGTATAGATGATTCCTTTTGTTCATCTTCCTTTTCGCTTGAGCTTTCTTCCTTATCAAACTTTTCTCCTTTTTTTGCCATAACGATAGTATAAATTATAAACATAATAAAAATTACAATTAATACTATTCCTTCTAACTTTGATATATCTTGATTTAAGTTAGAAACACATAAAAATATAATTGTTATAATTAAGCAAATTGGTATTTCTATTAATCTAGTTTCCCTTTTGAATTTAATAGGTCTTATCACTGACGATAATCCTAAAATTAATAACAAATTACAAGCATTGCTTCCTACAACGTTTCCAACTGCCATATCAGGATAGCCCTCTATTGCAGATGTAATGCTTACAAATAGTTCTGGCATTGATGTTCCAATTGATACAATCGTTAGTCCTATAATTATCTCTGGTATGTGAAATCTTTTTGAAACATTGCTTGCTCCTTCAACTAAGAAATCTGCTCCTTTTATTAAAAGAGCAAATCCTAAAAGTATTAATACTACTGATAATATCATTCGTTATCCTCCTGTACTTTATATATATATTAAAATTTCATCATCATCTTTTAACTTATATTGTTTTCTCATATTTACATCTGTCACAATTTCAATTATATTTAATGGATGGTCTCCATTTATTTTGTTATTCTTCTCAGTTCTTAATATGTATGCCTTAATACCTAATATTTCACATTCTTTAACATAAACATCAAAAGTACCACCATATTCATATGGCAATATCTTTTCATTTTCTTCTAAAACAATATCTCTATCAAGTTCTACATTTAAAGTTCCTAAGAATAAATCCATTCCATATTTTTCTTTAAAAATCTTTTTAGCTTTTCCAACCCAAATATTCGCATTACCAAGTCCAGACTTTACTTTTCCCTTTAATACTGTTCTATTTACTAAATCACACATCATACTTATATTCTACATCCTCCATAAATGGGTAAATCTCAATTAAATATTTTTTAGTAACCATTGCCATTTTTGCAGGTGGATTTTTTTGGCCTATATGAATAAGTTTTTGTGTATAGCAATTCTCTGCTGTTTTAAATAATAAATATCTATTTTTTAGGTAGGTAAAATATACTTGATAGCCATCATCTAATATTTCTTCAAATTCGTCAAATGTATATCCTTCCATACAACCTCCAAATAAGATTTATTTTATCATCTCGTCAAATTCTGCCTCTGTAATAACTTTTATACCAAGGCTTTCTGCTTTTGTAAGTTTACTTCCTGCTTCTTCTCCTGCAAGTACATAGCTTGTTTTTTTAGACACTGAGCTTGATGTTTTACCACCAAATTTTTCTATAATTTCTGAGGCTTCATCTCTCGTATATTTTTCAAGGCTACCTGTTAAAACAAATGTCATTCCTGCAAATCTACCGTCTTTTTCTTCACTTTGTTCTTCCTTCATGTTTACTCCTGCAGTTTTTAATTTGCTTATTAAATCCTTTGTCTGTTCTTGCGAGAAAAATTCATGAACACTCTTAGCAGTTATCCCTCCAATATCCTCTAATAAACTTAATTCTTTTTCACTTGCTTTCATAAGTCTATCAATACTTCCATATTCTCTTGCAAGTATTTTTGCAGATTTTGTACCAATGTGTCTTATTCCAAGTGCACTAATTAATTTATCTAAGCTGTTATTTTTACTTTCATTTATTGCATTTATTAAATTCGAAGCAAACTTTTCTCCGCTTTTCTTAAGTGAAGCTACATCTTCC
The DNA here is from genome assembly GCA_947624655.1 of uncultured Clostridia bacterium. Taxonomy (GTDB): domain Bacteria; phylum Bacillota; class Clostridia; order TANB77; family CAG-508; genus JAAWPK01. Next base: position 54,911 of record CANQLH010000003.1, read on the forward strand.
TTTTTCAAATAATATATGTCAGCTATATTATTTAAAAGTCCTTTATCAACTAACCCCTCTATTATAAAATATCCGAAGTCCTTCTATATCCATTCCTGCTTTTGAAGCAAAATGAACTATATTTCTAAGTTTTCTTGCACTACATTCTATCCCAATACATCTTTTTATAGCTTCGCCATTTTCTCTTATTGCTGGTGCTCCACATACAGGGCATACATCTGGCATTTCAAAATTTAATTCATTTCCCGTTCTTTTTTTCTTAACAACTTCTACAACTTCTGGAATTACATCTCCTGCCTTTTGTATTATTACGTGGTCACCTATTTTTAAATCCTTTGATTTTATAAAATCTTCATTATGAAGTGTTGTTTTAGATATAGTAGAACCTGCAAGTTTTATAGGCTCAAGTATCGCCATAGGAGTAATTGCTCCAGTTCTTCCAACTTGACAGACTATATCTTTTAAAATTGTTTCTTTTCTCTCTGGTGGATATTTGTATGCAATAGCCCATCTAGGTGTCTTAAAGTTTGTGCCTAAGACTTCTCTTAGCTCTAAGTTATCTACCTTTATAACTGCTCCATCTGTTCCAAAACTCAAGCTTTCCCTAATTTTTCCAATTCTTTCTATCTCATTTATCGCTTCTTCTATACCCACACATAGTTTCTTAACTGGCTCTACATTAAATCCAAGTCTTTCTAAATATAAAAGTTGCTCATAATGTGAATTAAACTCGTTATTTTCTAGTCTTTGCACATTAAAAATATAAATATCAAGAGGTCTTTTTGCTGTTATCCTACTATCTAGTTGTCTTAATGAACCGAGCAGCAGCATTTCTTGCATTTGCAAATGTCTTCTCCTCTAATATTTCTTGCTCTTCATTCATTTTCTCAAAATCTTCTTTTGATATAAATACTTCTCCACGAACAATTATATTTACATTTTCTTTAAGTTTTTTTGGTATATTTTTTATTGTCTTTAAATTAGCTGTTACATTCTCTCCAATCTGTCCATTTCCACGAGTTGCACCTCTAACAAACTTACCATCTACATATTCAAGTGCAACTGACAATCCATCTATCTTTGCCTCAACTGAATATTTTAATTCTTCTACATTTGTTTCTTTTCTTACACGTGCATCAAATTGCCTTAACTCTTCTATCGAAAATACATCTTGAAGACTTTGAAGCGGAACCTCGTGTTCTACCTTATCAAATCCTTCTTTTACGTGTCCTCCAACCTTTTGAGTTAATGAATCTTTATCTATTAAGTCTGGAAATTCACTTTCAAGATTCCTAAGTTCAACCATAAGCATATCATATTCAAAATCTGATATTTCTGGATTATCATCATCATAATATTTATTTGCATAATATTGAGTTTTTTCTCTTAACTCTTGTATTCTCTTTTTTGCATTTTCTTTATCCATAAGTTTTCTATAAGATTATTTATTTGTTAAATAATCTTACTCTCCCTCCTCGTAAACTTTGTATTTTTACATATCTTTTAATAAATCTTTTCCACCTCTAATATAATCCCAACCTGAGAATATCGTTGCAATTACAGAGATGCTAAGCATTACTGATGTAAGTAAATTAATTACAAGTTCAATTCCTGTTAATCTATATGTTAAGAAATTAAAGAATATATTTGTTCCATTTATATTAATAAATGCAAGTATTACTCCTATCATTTGTGTTACAGTTTTAAGTTTACCCCAATTTGATGCAGCAATTACCTTTCCTCCCTGTTCAACTGCAATTAGTCTATATCCAGATACTGCAAACTCACGTGTTAAAACAATTATTGGTATCCAAGCGGGTATATTTCCTTGTTCAACTAGCATTAGCATTGCTGAAAGTACAAGTATTTTATCTGCTATTGGGTCTAAAAATTTTCCAAAGTTAGTAATTTGATTTCTTGAACGAGCAATATTTCCATCTAGTTTATCTGTTATTGAAGCAATAATAAAAATCGCATTAATTATTAAATACGATATTGGAATGTTAAATACTTCTCCTTGTATTCCTAAAAAAGGTATTATAACCATAATTGGAACTAACAAAATTCTTATAACCGTTAATTTATTTGGTAAATTCATTTTTATTCTCCATTTCACATTAACATTTTTTTAATTATATAAAATAATAGTAAAAAAATAAAGAGGTTTTTAGAAATATTTAAAAAAACCTCTTACCTTTTATCAAATATCGTTTTTACAATTCCTTTATCTATAAGTGTTTCAAATATTGGCTTTAGGATAATTACAATAATAGGGCCTAAAAGCAAGCCCACTATCCCCATTGCCTTATAACCTGTGTACATTGCAATTAGTGTAAATATAGGATGTATACCAATATGATTACTTACTATCTTTGGTTCTAATAACTGCCTTACAATCGTTATTATCACATACAAAACAAATAATGAAACTGCAAGATTTATATCTCCATTCATTGCGACAATTATAGCCCACGGAATAATAACAGTACCAGAGCCCACTATTGGTAGTGCATCTGCAAATGCAATAAAAAGTGCCATAAGTAATGGATACCCTACATTCATACCATAAATTTGAAAGGCAAATAGGCCAATAAGCACAAGTATAAAGTTTATAAGTATTAATATAGCTTGTGCTTTAAGATAACCTCCAAGAAGCCAAGTAATTTTTTTAACATTTTTGCTTAATTTTTTTACCCAATCTTTTGGAAAATGATGCTCAATTTGGTCTAAAATATACATTCTATCAGCACATATAAAATATGTTGCAAGTATAGTTATAACAATATATATCCCGTGCAGTACCAATTTGCGATATTATAGATAACATAGAAGTTAAAAAGCCACTTATCCATTTCGACACATTTTCTAAAAGCTTCCCTGTCGAATTTTTTAAGACATCATTGACTTCACTTGATAACTGAAAGTCATCAAAATTAAATTTGTCAATAAAATTCATTATATATTCGTATCCTTCATCTATGTAATAATTAAGTGAAGAAAGTAAGTTCGAGCCTTCATCTATCAAAATTGCTATTCCCCAGATTAAAAGGCCTACAATTATAGCAAATACAAGAAATAGTACAATAATTGCACAGGCTTTTCTTGAAATCTTAGTCTTGCATGCAAACTTTCTTATAATTGGTTCTACCATTAATGATATAATAAAAGCAATCAAAAATGGCATGTAAAATACAGCCATTTTGAATGCTAAATATATTCCTACTATGGTTATAGCAAGTGTTAAAATTCTTTTAATTACCTTTTTCCAATAGCCAACATCTACAACCATATATCCTCCTTTAGATATTCCTTGTCCTTTGTGATATATTAAATTATATTATATATGTTTAACAATTATTCTTAGAATTACATCCACATTTACATATGTTTTCAACCGTGTCTGACACTTCTTTTGCAGATACATTTTTGTGATTTGCAAGGTCTCCTAATGTAAGCATACCAACTACTCTATTGTTTTCTAGTACAGGTATTCTTCTAACTTGCATATCTGACATTAATTTTGTTGCGTCCTGAACATCTGTCTCACACCCACAGCAACATACACTAGTTGTCATTATTTCACTAATAGGAGTTGACTTTGCATCTTTACCATTTGCTACACATCTTAAAGTTATATCTCTATCAGTTACTATTCCTACTACATTTTTATTCTCATCGCAAACTGGTAAGCTTCCAACATGATATTCATTCATTTTTCTTGCAACATCACTTGTTGCATCACTTGGCATGCAAGAGCATATATCAAGGCTCATACACTCTCTAACTTTCATAACCTTCACATTCCTTTCTTATAAATTTATTTTAGTCATCAGTTTCGTCTATGTTCTCTTCTGTTTCAAATATATCTTCTGGTGGTACTTCATTATATTCATATTCGTACATTTCATTATTTCTTATTCTATTTCTTTTTGGTCTTATTCTACTACTTGAAACATTACTATTCTTTTCTTGCTTATTTTCTTTATTTGTGTTATTTCCTTGCTCTTTAGATTTTTCTTCCTTCTTGTTTTGCATTTGTTTGTTAATTAAAGAATTTGCCTTGTCTATTGCATCCGGCATATAGTCTAATAGTTTATCTAATGCAGAAGCATGACACACTGGTAAAAGTTTTACATTGTTTGATTGTACAACTAAAAATGCTACTGGGTTAATATTTACTCCGTGCTCCACTTCCTCCTCCGAATGGCAATCTGTATTGAACTTGTTCTTCCTCGTCTTTTCTAGAGTATTCATTTATTGTTTCTCCCTTAAATTCGCTACCTCCTGCTGCAAACCCAAATGATACCTTAGAAATTGGTATAATTATTACATTATTATTTGTTTCAATTGGTTCTCCTATTATTGTATTTACATCAATCATATCTTGAATACTATTCATAGCTGTAATCATAAGACCTTCTATTGGATGTTCGCTCATTTTTTATCATCCCTTTCTTTAATAAAATGTATATTACATAAATAATATGTACCATTTTTACATTAATTATACAATTAAGTTTAAAATTTATAGAATTTCCAAATTTGTACAATGGCATAATATTAAATTTTACTTTTTCTTGGCTCGCACTCCTACATATACAGCTCACAATCGTAGAAATAAAAGTAACTAAAAATACTGTTATCATTACATCTTCTGTTCCTATTTCTGTAATTAAATTTAATTTTTCAAGTTTCGGCTTTAATAGTTTTAAAACTTCAAATATATTTACTTTTTTTGCTAGTTCTACATCCTTTTTTAAATCTTTTATGTTATTTTTTTCATTAATTTTTTCTATAAGTTTTTTACTAATCTTTATTTTAGCTATCTTTATTTTTCCAAATAGGTGTAGTTCTACATATATTCTAAATTCTTTTACCAATTTATTTTTTTTAAATCCATTTTCATAATTGCTTATATTTACCTTTTCTACATTCAACTTTATAGTAGAAGTAATAAGAAGAAATAGAAGTAGCAAAATTAAGCCCAAAATGCCACAAAAAAATAGTAAAACTATTTTCATAACTTAAATCATCTCTTTTCGTTATATTTCTAGTTTTACCATTTTCTGTTAATTTATACACCTATTTTTTCTTTTCTACTATTATATCTCCAAATAACATATCCTGAGCAGTCTGTACCTTATTTCTTCTTGACAATTCTAAAAGTCCTGTAAATGCAGTTATAACTTCTACCTTATTACATTTTGATAATGTATACATTTTATTAAATACAAATCTAGGCTTCCTTATAAGCTCTCTAAACATCTCTTTAACCTTACTTCCAACTGTATACGTATCTTTAAGTGCAATTCTTTCAATATTTCTTGCATTAAGGTTTATTTTATTCTGATACCTTTCCATTGCATTAAGGTAAAGTTCAGATAATTGCTCCTTTTCATAGCTTTTCTCTAACTTTTGCTTAGGGAGTTTTATATTTTCTTGCATTCTAAAAATTCTATCTGAATATTTCTCATACATTTCTTTTAAAGTACTTGTAATTTTCTTGTATTTTTTATACTCTATTATTCTTCTTATCAATTCTTCTTCAGTAAGTTCTTCTTCTCCTGAGTCATCTTTATTCGGAAGCAATCCTTTAGATTTAATAAGAAGTAAAGCAGAAGCCATTATAATAAATTCGCTACTTACATCAAGTTTTTGCAACTTACATTGATTTATATATCCTATATATTGATCCGTTATTTCATTTAAATTTATATCATATATGTCCATTTTATTTTTATCGATTAAATGACACAATAAGTCAAGCGGGCCTTCAAAATTTTCTATTCTAATTTGTATCCTGTTTGTTTCTAACGATAATACAGTTTGCATTTACTTTATTCCTCTTATTCGTCTAATTTATTTAATATATCTAAGTCAAAACCTTTATTTAGTAGATATAACTTTATTTTTTGTTCATCAGCTACTCTTTTTTTCTTTTCAATTATTATTTTTGCAGATTTAAGTTCATATTCTTCAAGTTTTTCTCTATTTTCTGCAATATAATCTTCTATGTAGTCCGTTTGTATACCTTTTGCATATACTTTGTTTTTGAGTTCTTTAATTGACATTGACTTAAGCTTCATATATTCTTCAAAAATTTTTTCTACATATTCTTTATCATTTATGTAGCCAGCTTCTTTAACGTATTCTATTATATCATCTAGCATATTTTCTTCAATTATGTTACTAAATTTTTTTCTAACTTCATACTCTGTTCTTTTTTTATATAAAATATATTCCATTACCTTTGTCTTGTTTGCATCAAACTCTTCTATCGTATACATTAAATTATTCTTCCTCTTCTATAAACTCTTCTGTTTCATTCTCCTCGTCTGTTGCTTCTACTAAGCTATTTTCAAATGCCTTTTGCATATTTTCTCTAATTTTCTTTTCTACTTCGTCCATTACTTCTGGATTGTCAACTAAATATTTCTTTACATTTTCTCTTCCTTGGCCTATTCTTTCGCCTTTATAACTAAACCATGAGCCACTTTTCTCAATAATATCAAGATTTACAGCTATGTCTAGTATATTTCCCTCTTTTGATATTCCTTTTCCATATAAAATGTCAAATTCAGCTTCTCTAAATGGTGGAGCTACTTTATTTTTAACTATCTTTACTCTTGCTCTATTTCCGATAATTTCTCCATCAACTTTTATATTTTCTACTTTTCTTATATCCATTCTAACTGATGCATAGAATTTTAATGCTCTTCCTCCTGTTGTTGTTTCAGGATTTCCAAACATTACTCCAACTTTCTCTCTTAATTGATTTATAAATATAATAACTGTTTTAGATTTGTTAACAGCTCCTGCAAGCTTTCTTAGTGCTTGTGACATAAGTCTTGCTTGAAGACCAATATGAGAGTCTCCCATATCGCCATCTATTTCAGCTTTAGGTACTAATGCTGCAACAGAGTCAACTACTATTACATCTAATGCTCCACTTCTAATTAGTGATTCTGCAATTTCAAGTGCTTGTTCTCCTGTATCTGGTTGTGAAACTATTAAATCATTTATATTTACTCCTAAATTTTTTGCATATACTGGATCTAGTGCATGTTCTGCATCTATGAATGCTACTTCTCCATTTTCCTTTTGTGCCTCTGCAATTATATGTAATGCTAAAGTTGTTTTTCCAGAGCTTTCTGGTCCGTATATTTCTATTATTCTTCCTCTTGGAACTCCTCCAATTCCTAAAGCCATGTCCAAACTCAATGCTCCTGTTGGAATAGCCTCTACATTCATTGCTTTAAATTCTCCAAGTTTCATAACAGAACCTTTTCCAAATTGTTTTTCAATTTGTCCCATTGCCATTTCTAATGCCATTTTCTTTTCATTAACTTCTTTTGCCATATATTATATCATCCTTTCTCGATAGTTATTGTTTTTAAAACGTTTGTTTGTAATTATTATATACTTAATATTTTTTTAGGTCAATACTTTTTTTTAAAATTTTTTTAATTTTTTCTATACCATGTTTCTATATTATAGAAAAAGCTATACCAATTTGGAGTAACAGTACCTGCAACACTCCTTGAATATATAACTGCTTTTTTATTAAAATATAATCCTATATATGGTCTATCATCTTGGTAGAAATTCTGAAGTGTCATATATTTTTCTTGCAAGGTTTTTGTATCTGAAATACTACCTATATCCTTTAGTATTTTTAATGCTTCTGGATTAATATAATTTGCTAAATTACCTTCTCCAAAATATCTATCCATATTAGGTTTAAGTCCGTACCGTTACTCCTGTTAATAACATGTCGTAGTTTCTATTTTCTACATTATTATCATAATTTTTATCTTTTACAGCCTTTACATTTACTTCTATTCCGCAATTCTTCAATATCATCCTTTATCATATTAGCAACTTTAACTCTCGTCTCATTTGATGAATTAACAAGTAAGTCTAGTTTTAACCTAACATTTTTATAGTCTATTTTCTTTTGCCAATACTTATTATTAGTATACGTCCATCCATTATTTTGCAGTTCTTGCTTTGCTTTATCTATATTATATTCATAATTTGATGCTTCGTTGTTATAAAGAAAGCTTCCGTATCCTAATGGATAATCAGCTTCAACGTATTTTCCACCATATATTGAATTGTTTATATCCCTTCTATCTATTGCATAACTTATAGCCTTTCTAACTTCTTTATTTGCTAAAATATCACTGTTACAATTTAAAGCCAAATAATCAAACTCTCTTCCACAAACATCTTTTTTTGTATATCCAATTGTTCCAATTACTTCTTCTATATTATTAAGGCTTGTACTCAATAAATCAATACTTCCTAATTTATATGCATTATACACTTCTGCAACTGATGAATATATTTTAATATTAATATCACTTAATTTTGGTTTTACTTCTTCGCTGTTCCACCAAGATGTATTATTAACTAATTGTATTTGTGAACTCTTATCAACTGACTTTATTTTATACATTCCTGTTCCCATAGGGGCATCATTTTTTTCAGTAGTTTTTATATCTTCTCCACTAAAGTAAGATATAGAGATTATAGGGAATGTCAAATTATATTCAAAAAGTGGTTCTTCTTCATATAAATATACTCTTATAATTGTATCGCTTATAATATCAACATTTTCTATATTAGATACATTCGCAAAATACATATATTCATTTCCTAAGCTTTTTATTGTATCAACTGTAAACTTAACATCTGCTGCAATAAAATTACCTCCATTTTGCCATTTTACCCCTTCTCTTAGCTTTACTAGATATACTTTGTCTTCTGCTTTCGACCATTCTGTTGCAAGAACTCCTTTAATTTTAAAATCTTCTGTTACCTCTAATAAAGGCTCATATATTAATTTTGATATATCTTGAATATTTTGATTTCTACTAAGTATTGGATTTAAACTATCTAGGTTAGATACCCCTAACCTTATATTTGTTATTTCATTAGATTGAGCTTCTGTTACAACATTTATATCATTCTCTGCACTATTACTAGCATCTTTTCCATAAATATAGTATATTGCAAATATAATTATACCGAATTATAATGAATACAAATATATATCTGAAAAATCCACGCCTCATTAGTTCTACTCCTTTCTATGCTTTTGTTACTCATACTGCTTTTTCTCTACAATCTTATACACAAGCTCCATGTTGTCATCTTCTGCTACTTTATTTTTTCTTATTGCTCCGCATTTTTCACACTTGAATACAATCATATAACCTTTTTTTGAATTTAATTCTACATCAATTGGCTTTAACATCCCATGGCAACTTTCTTCCCTATCTCCTGGGCTTTTATCTACATGCTTCGAATATAGACAATAGGGACAATGATTTCTACAAGAATAGCCAAGTTTTTTTACCTTTCTTCCACAATTTTCACAAACAAATTCTTCATCTATTTCAGTAAAATTTGCTCCCATCTTTTATCCTTTCTTCTAATAATGAAATACGCTTCCTCCAATGAACTCTCTTAATATAGAACTTTCAGGTATATATTCAGTTCCAATTGGTTTAAAGTAATTTAAAAGATTTATAAGTCTTTGGGCTTCTGCATATTCTGGCTCATCTCTTCCAATTTCTTTCAATAATGGCAAAGCATATTCTTTTAACACTCCAAGTTCATATACTATTGAGGTGTTAAACATTGCATCTGCTTCTTCTTGGTATGGAAATATATATTTTTTCTCTCCTCTATTTACCGAATCCCATCTTTGAATTGTCTCTTTAGCTGAATATCCTCTATATTTATAATCTCTTACAATTCGCCTTATAAGTCTTGTATCTGTCGTAGAAATTCTATTATAATAATCTATATTTAAGATAGTTAATGCACTTATATAAATTTTAAATTTTTGTGTTTCAGATATTGCTTCTGTTAATTTATTGTTCAAGCAATGTATTCCTTCTACGACAAGAACTTCGTTTTCATTAAGTTTCATAGTATTACCTCTATATTGCTTATGACCAGTTGCAAAATCAAATGTAGGAAGTTCTACTTCTTCTCCTGCAAGAAGTTTTAATATATGCTCATTGAATAATCTTAAGTCAACTGCTTCTATACACTCAAAATCAAGATTTCCATTTTCGTCAACTGGATTTTGTTCTCTTTCTACAAAATAGTTATCTACTGAAAGAGTCTTTGGTTCTATTCCATTTAATTTAAGTTGTATCCCAAGTCTTTTTGCAAATGTAGTTTTACCTGATGATGAAGGGCCTGCAATAAGTACCATCTTTATCTTTTTATTCTTCGCTATTTTATCTGCTATTTCTGATATTTTCTTTTCATGCAAAGCTTCTGCAAGTAAAATTGTTTCTTTTCCGCCATCTTCTTCTACTTTTTTATTCAATCTATATATAGTATTTAATTTTAAAATTTCATATATGTCTTCATACTCTTGAAGTGTGGACATTAATTTTTTGTTTTCATTAAATTCTTTTAATTTATTAGGATTTTTCTTGCCAGGATACCTTAATAGAAAACCTTTGGAATATTTTTGTATATCATATACCTTCATATAACCAGTTGAAATAGGCATTTCTCCATAAAAATAATTATAATAATCTTTGCAATAATATAGGCATACTTCTTCCTCAGTTTCTGAATCAATTTGTAAAATTCCTCTTAAACTTTTTTCTTTTTCATAAAACTTTTCAGCTTCATCATGTGTCATTTTTTTCTTAGTTATTGGTAAATTTTCATCTATAATTTCTTGCATTTTATTTTTTATATTTTCAGCAACTTGTTCTGTTATATCCAAGTTTTCAAATGTACAAAACATAGAATTATCAAGCTGATAATTAATTGTCAAATGAGCTTCTGGATAGATGTCATGTATTGCCATAGCCATTATATACATAATCCCTCTTACATATACTCTTTTACCCTCAGTACTTGTATAATCTAATAATTCTACCTTTCCGCTAAATTTTGGTTCATAATTTAAGCTCTTTACCACATTATTAAAAATACATGCCATTATGTCTCTACTTGAATTTTCAATTTCATCTTGTAGAGCTTCCTTTATCGTTTGTCCCTCTTTTATTTCATATTCTTTTCCTTTATATGTCAAAATCATAAATTTATCCTTTCTTATTCTTCTAATTTTAGTACACTTAAAAAGGCTTCCTGTGGCATTTCAACATTACCAACTTGTCTCATTTTCTTCTTTCCCTTTTTTTGTTTCTCTAACAATTTTTTCTTTCTTGATATGTCTCCTCCATAACACTTAGCAAGTACATCTTTTCTCATAGCAGATATTGTCTCTCTTGCTATAATTTTTCCACCAACTACTGCTTGAAGAGGTATTGCAAAAAGCTGTCTAGGAATAACTGTTTTAAGCTTTTCTACCATCTTTTTTCCTCTTGTATAACTATTATCTTTATGAACAATAAATGATAGAGCATCTACTGCCTCTCCATTTACATGTATGTCAAGCCTTACAAGGTCTGCTCTTCTATATTCTTTAAACTCATAATCAAATGAAGCATATCCCTTTGTTTTTGATTTTAATATATCAAAAAAATCATATATAATTTCATTTAATGGTAATTCATAAATTAAAGTTACTCTATTTGTATCTAAATACTTCATGTCAATATATGTTCCACGCCTATTTTGACATATTTCCATTATTCCACCCACGTAATCTTTTGGAGTTAATATTTCTGCTTTTACAATAGGCTCTTCTATATATGATATTTCTTGTGGAGCTGGTAAGTCTGTTGGATTATATAATTCTATAATAGTTCCGTCTGTTTTATGAACTTTATATATAACTGATGGAGATGTTGTAATAAGGCTTAGGTCAAATTCTCTATCAAGTCTTTCCTCAATAATTTCTAAGTGTAATAATCCTAAAAAGCCACATCTAAATCCAAATCCTAAGGCACTAGACGTTTCTGGTTCATATTGAAGAGCAGCATCGTTTAATTTTAGCTTTTCTAATGCTACTTTCAAGTTTTCGTAATCACTACCGTCAACTGGGTATAATCCGCAATATACCATTGGATTTACTTTTTTATATCCTGGTAATTTTTCTTTTGCAGGTTGATTTTTTAAAGTAACTGTATCTCCAACGTGTATATCTGATAAATTTTTTATACTTGCAGCAATATATCCGTACCTCTCCTGCAATAATTTCTTCTGATGGGACATATGTTCCGAGGTTCAAAATATCCGGACTTCATTTACTGTAAAAGTTTTATCAGCTGCCATAAGGTATATTTCGTCTCCAACTTTAACTTTTCCTTCTACCACTCTAACATGAGCTATTGCTCCCTTATAATTATCATAGTATGAATCAAATATTAAACACTGTGTTTCTTTGTTTTCATCTCCTATTGGTGCAGGTATATCTGTCACAATTTTTTCTAAAACTTGGTCAACATTTAATCCAGATTTTGCAGAAATACATGGAGCATCACTTGCATCAATTCCTATTATATCTTCGATTTCCTTTTTTACTTCTTCTGGTCTCGCATTTGGTAAATCAATTTTATTTATAACAGGCAATATCTCTAGGTTATTATCTAATGCTAAATATACATTAGCAAGTGTTTGTGCCTCTACTCCTTGTGAAGCATCAACAACAAGTATAGCTCCGTCACACGCTGCAAGACTCCTTGAAACTTCATAATTAAAATCTACATGTCCGGGAGTATCAATTAAATTTAGAATATATTCTTCTCCATCACTTGCTTTATATTTCATTCTGACTGCTTGTGATTTTATTGTAATTCCTCTTTCCTTTTCTAACTCCATATTATCTAGAACTTGAGATTCCATTTCTCTTTCAGATAATACACCTGTCATTTCTATTAATCTATCTGCAAGAGTTGATTTTCCATGGTCTATATGTGCAATTATACTAAAATTTCTAATGTGCTCCTGTCTTTTTCCGCATTCTTTTTTTCCTTCCTTTTATCTATCATCGTGAAGATTTTTTCCTTTTAAACTTTTTGCTTCTTTTATTTTTGCAGTTTCTTTTACTTGTTCTTCACGTATTTCCTTTGCTTGGGTATGTTCGTATAATTCATCTTCAAGATTCTTTTTTCCAACTTCTCTATATGTCATTGTTAGCCTTTTTGCCTGTCCTTCATTTATTAATGCCGTCTTTTTTAATAAAGAAAAGAATTCTACATCATTTAATGTTGTTAGATATTTTGCTCCTATTTCTAAAGCAATTTTTTCTCTCATAGAATAATTACTGTGCTCCTTAGCAATTTCTTCATATGCTTCTGCATCAATATCAATATCAGCATCAGCATTAGCACTACTTTTTTCTTTTGTGTCATCATTTGCAATTCCTACATTTCTATAAAATTCAATATATTTCTTTATCCTATGGTCTCTTAATGGAAAGCCTTCTGATTCTTCAAAATTTTCTCCATTTATAACAATTTTTTTTGCTATTTCTTGTTCATCATGTATTGCTTGTCTACTTGCACTACTTACTATTTTTTCTGTAAATTCAAAATCTTTAGATGTTGTTTGGCTAATATATTTTGCAAAATCCTCATAAGGTGTTCCTTCATATTGACCTATTATTTTTTTTGCAAACTCTATATCTTCACTTGCATTTTTTATTCTTTCAAAATTATCTCCCTCAAGTACAATACTTGCAAATTTCCTCATTAAAATTCTGATTGCTACTGGATATGTATTTTGGTCTTCTTTCAATACAGCATATCTAACTATTTCTCTGTTATTTATATTTCTTAACTCATGCATAAGAGTTGAAATTTCTGGAGACATCTTTATAACCTTTTTGCTACTATTTTCAATAACATCTTTTGTAAAAACTATTTGTAGCTTTCTTACAATAGAATCATAATTTTTTCTTGCATTACAATTATCAATCTCTGCTTGAGATATTCCAAGCGACGTTAAAACTGGTATATAATCTCCATCAATTTTATCAATAATTCCTTCACGTAAACCATCTGCCATATCAGACGGAATGTATGATATTTTGTCACATAATCTTATAAGACATCCTTCAATTGTTGCAGGCATTATTGTTCTATCAAAGCCTTTAATTGTAAAGCATTTTTCAAGTTCTTCAATAAAGCCCTTTTGTGTCTTTTTAGAATTAGGTACAAAACGTGATTCTGTTTTTTCTCCATTATGTGAGTTAATTCCATCAAATATAAGCCACAAGCTTCTTCTTATTCTTAATAGTTCTTTTTCTTTTATATTTGGATTAAATTCTTTTATCCTTTCTAATATTTCGTCATATATTCCATTTGTGTAGATTAGTTCTCTTGGGCCTATTGCATTATGAACTGAATATCCTATTCCACAATCCTCTTTTTCGTTAGAAATCCACCATTCTCCACTATGTCCAAAAAAGGTATGTCCTACATCGTGATTCCTTGCCATTATCCTTGTTGCTCCTACATTTAGTCCTAATTTTGTAGCAATCTGTACAGCTATTCCTTCAACACTTTCCATATGAGTCTTTCTGTTTGTACTCTCCTGTGACGATTTTCTTGTTCCCTTTACCATCATTGTTTCTTCACAGCTTTTTTTGTTATATGCAAGTATAGCAGAATCAATCTCATTTGCATATTTCTCTAATGCATCCAATAATGTTTCAGAATAATTTTCAATTCTTTTTATTTGGGTAATTCCTAGAGATTTTACATTTTTTAATTTTATATTTTCTTTTTTTATTCTTCTTATTTCCATAGTATTTCCTCCATAAACGTTTCGATTTATTATATTATATTCATAATAATTTGTCAATTTAAACAAATGGAAATTTTTATTGATTTTGTAATAAATTCAGGTGATTTTTATAAGAATTTCTAAAGATTAAATATAACATTTTTGAACTAACACACTTATTTTATATAACATATATTTTTCTTTGTCAATAAAAACTTTTTGACATTTTTCGCGGAAATTCGTTAGAAGATAATGGATTTAAAACTCTGCTTTTATATTAAAGAATAGCTGAAATGATTTATTTGAAAGAGCAACGCACACGATCAACCGGAGCGTAGCGTAGGGCGAATGGAGCAGTCTACATATAATATCTTTATTTTGTAGACTGCGACACCAAAGCTCTAAAAATAAATCATTTCAGCTATTCTATTGAAACAACCCATTATACTGTAACAAATTTCCGCGTAATAAATTGTTTAATGTTGAATTATAGCAAAAAATCATATATAATAGTAACTGATTTAGTTTTAGAAAGGGATGTAATTTAATATGGATAAAATATTTATTTCACATGGAGATATTATTTTAGATAAAATATATGATGAAAATTTAAAATTAATCAAACAAGATGGTGGAGGTTGCAACTGGAACGATTTATATAACCTTTCTTTAATGGGAGAAAAATGTTATGCCTTTGGCTCTATGGGTAATGATGAAGAACGGAAAAATTGCTTTATCTTCCCTAGAAAGAGCTAATATTGATACTTCTAATATACTCATTGAAAATAAACAAACTAACATAATGAATATTATTATTCCTAACTCTAGGCTTAATGATAATACAGTAATTCATTCTTGGTATTCTCCGATTACGAATAAACTTACCATGAACTTTTCAGAAAATTTGCCAAAAGAGTTGCCACAAGAACTTCAAGAAAAAGAAGTTTATTTAATCTTAGACAAATTTTTGCCAGTTAATTTAGAATTTTTAAAAAGCATTAAGCATAAAAAGGTATGCCTAGATGTTGGTCACATCCGTTTCTTTGAGCATTTTACAAGGCAATATATTTTAGAATTTTTTAAATATGCAAATTATGTTCAACTTAATGATAGCGTTACAAATCTTCTCTTCGAAAGACTTGATATAACAAACGAAGCTGAGCTTTTTGATTTGTTAGATTTAGATTTACTCGTGCTTACAAAAGGCAAAAAAGGAGCTATCTTCTTTTTTAAAGATAAAAATGGACATATTGTCTCTATATTTAAAAAACCTGAAATAGTTGTTAATGCTTCTGATACTTCTGGTGCTGGAGATGCATTTTTCTCCAGAGTAGTTAAAGAATACGCATATTCTACTAATATTGATGAAGAATTTGTAAATAGCACCTTTAACCTTGCAAGCAAAGCATCTCGAGATATTATAACCCAAATTGGAAGTCGTAAATCTATTTAGTTACTTCATCAAATACTTTAGCTAAGTATTTCATACTACTTAAACATTGTTCTAGGCTATTGCCAGTTGCTCCAACTTCTATTATAGTTGTAGCCGTTGTCAAATGCTGATTATATCTTGAATTACGTAATATTATAGGTCTAAAAAGTCCTGGATACATTTCATTTGCAGTTTGCTGTACTTTTATTGCAAACTGCAAATTTTTTCTCCAATTTGGATGATAAAGTCCTGAGCCATCACTTCCTATAACAAACATAACTTGTGCACAAACTTCGTCTCCAATTTTTACAGTTGGGCCATAAGTATTGCTACTTCCAACTGCATCTCTATGTAAATCTATTGTAATTTCTGCATCTTTATTATCTTGTAAAACTTTTTCCATTGTTTTTAAAGACCTATTATACGAGCCGTTATACGCTGGATAATCATGATATGTCTTATCATGAACTACTATTTTTCCATATTCTTTTAAATACTTTTCTAATTCATCCCCAACTCTTGAAACAGTATAATTTAAATCAGTTGTTCTATAAGCCCCTGTCATTTCATACTTATATTTTTCACTTGATGTATAGCTCTCGCAAGTATGTGTATGATATATTATAAACTTATTTTTATTTGAAATTTCATAATTTGAGTTTTCTAGTATATCTTTTATATCATATTTTGTTTGATTATTTATTTGTATATTATTATTCGAATCTGTAAATGATGCTTTTATATTATTTTCAGATATTACCTCTGTTTCTGCATTTTGTGGTGTTTCTGAAGCTTTATCATTTTGAGGCTCTTCTATATCTTCTATAACTTCTTCAACTACTTCTTCCTTTTTATCACTTTCTGCAACTACTTCCCCTTCTGTCCAATTTTCGTCATCTTCTTCAAGATTGTACATCATCGCAAGCTGAGTATTTATTATTTTTTCTGGGCTATCTGCAATAAAATCCGATATGTTCTTACTATCTTCTGTGCTAGAAATCATTGGTAATTCAGTTTTTAGGCAATATAAAAAAGAAGAATTTTTTATTTTATCGAAAAGATTATCTTTCTCCTCTTTTTCTTCAAATCCTTCTTTTCCTTTTAAGCCAATTACCACAACTACTATTATAGTAAGTATTAGAATAAAGCCAATCATATACTTTAATATATCTTTTAAACTAATTACTGTTATATTCATAATTAATATCATTCCTTGTCCATACATATTCTATTAATATATATGCTAAAGGAAAATATTTTATGAGCATTAAATTAATACACTTCCTTTTCTTCTGCAATCATTCCAGGTTCTCCGTGACCTGGATATATTACGGTATCATCTGGCAAAACTAACAATTTATTTTTTATAGAAGCCATAATCTCTTCCTTACTTCCGTGTTGGGAGGTCACATCTTCCATATGTTCCTTTAAATAACGTATCTCCTGTAAATACAAGCTTATTTTCTTCAGAATAAAGAGACGTTCCGCCATTTGTATGACCAGGTGTATATATTACTTTAAATTCTATATTTCCGACATGTAGTAAGTCTCCATCATCTACCCTAGAATCTGCATCTATTTGAACATTTTTCATTCCAAGTAGTTCTGTCAAATTTACTTCTGCTTTTCTTAAATTCTCACTTTCTATTCTATGAATTAATATCTTGGCTCCTGTTTTTTCTTTTAGTTCTTCTAATGCTCCGAATGTGGTCTCCATGACAATGAGTTAAATATATATACTTAAGTTTCATTTCAAGTATACCAAGCATCTCAATTATTTTATTACATTCTCCTGCTGGGTCTATTACCATTGCCTCTTTTTGTTCTTCATCTGCAACAATATAACAATTTGTTGCATTTCCTACCATTGTTTCTATCTTTATTATTTTTAATATCATTTGTTACACTTCTTTCCTTTTATTTCTTTCTCTTAACTTCATATACACTATCAATTTTTCTTAATGCCTTTAGTGCCTTATTTAATTCATCAATATTCTCAACTTGTAGAGTTAATTGTGTTTCAACTATTCTTTCTCTATTAACTTTTGAGTTAATCAAAAGCATTACTGCTTTTAAATTATTCATTTCCTTAGCAATATCAGCTACTAATCCATCTCTATCATTCGAGTGTATTTCTACATCTACCTTATATGTTGCCTTTTCTGTATTAGACCATTCAACGTCAATTATCCTAGATTCATCCTGTAATAAATCTTTTATATTTACACAGTCGCTTCTATGAATTGATACTCCTCTTCCTTTGGTAATATATCCTATAATATCATCCCCAGGGACTGGATTACAACATTTAGATAATTTAACAAGACAATTATCTATTCCCTTTACAATTACACCAGATTTAGAATTCTTTGGGCGTGTTTCTCTCTTTTTAGATAATTCCTCAATTTTCTCTTCTATATTTTCTTCTTCATGTTCTTTTCTATACTCAAATAATAACTTAGAAATTACCTTTCCTGCTGAAATAGCACCAAAGCCAACTGACGAATATAAATCATTTATATTACTAAATTTATATCTTTCTAGTGCTGCATTAATATATTCCTGTTTATATAATTGCTGTTCTGTCATTCCAATTCTTTTTATTTCTCTTTGTAAAGCTTCTTTTCCCTTTTCAATGTTCTCTTCTCTCTCTTCTTTTTTAAACCACTGTAATATTTTATTTTTTGCACTTGAACTTTGTACAAACTTTAGCCAATCTCTACTAGGTCCCTTAGGTGCATCTGTTGTTATAATCTCAACTATATCTCCATTATTAAGTTTAGTAATAATTGGCATCATTTTTCCATTTATTTTTGCACCTGTCATTCTGTGGCCAATTTCTGTGTGAATATTATATGCAAAATCTATTGGTGTTGAGCCCTTTGGTAAGACTTTTATATCTCCATTTTTAGTAAACACATAAACTTCATCTTCAAAAAGTTCTGTTTTAAGAGTATTTAAAAATTCTTGTGGATCTTGCATATCTTTTTGCCATTCTAGTGTTTCTCTAAGCCAAGAAAGCTTATCTTCTTCTACTCTCACAGTTGTTTTTTTAGTTTTATTTGCTTCTTTATATGCCCAGTGTGCTGCGATACCATATTCTGCTATCCTATGCATATCCCAAGTACGAAGTTGAACTTCAAATGGTATTCCCTTTGGGCCAATTAATGTTGTATGTAGCGACTGATACATATTTGCTTTTGGAAGTGCAATATAATCCTTAAATCTTCCTGGCATTGGGTTATACAATTCGTGAACTACACCAAGTGCAGCATAGCAATCTTTTACAGAATTAACTATTATTCTAAGTGCTAATAAATCATAAACTTGGTCTAGTGTAATATTATCTCTTTGCATTTTTCTATATATACTATATATGTGCTTTGCTCTTCCTGTTATTTGAGCATCAATTCTTTGGAGCTTTAATTCTAATCTTATTTGCTCTTTTATTTTATTAATAAACGCTATTCTTTCTTCTCTTTTTTCATCTAATCCTTCAACTATTTCTCTATATTCTTCAGGCTCAAGGTATTTAAAAGCTAAATCCTCTAATTCCCATTTTAATGAATACATACCTAATCTATTAGCAAGTGGTGCATAAAGATCCATTGTTTCTTGTGCATTAGCAATTTGTCTATCTCTTTTTAGATATTTAAGTGTTCTCATATTGTGAAGTCTATCTGCAAGCTTAATAAGAATTACTCTTATATCTTTTCCCATTGCTAAAAACATTTTTCTATAATTTTCAACTTGTTGTTCTTCCCTAGTCGTATATTGCAATTTACCAAGTTTTGTAACTCCATCAACAATAGTTCCAATTTCTTCTCCAAACTCTTTTACTAAATCCTCTTGAGTTACATCAGTATCTTCTACTACATCATGCAAAAGTGCTGCACATATAGTTGCATCATCTAATTCAATCTGGCATAAAATATTTGCAACATTCAATGGATGAATTATATACTCTTCTCCTGAAAGTCTTTTCTGTGCATTATGGTGGTCTTTAGCATATTGATATGCCTTTAAAATAAGCTTTGTATTAACTTTTCTTCTTTTCTTTTTTAAAGTATTCAAAACATCATAGATTGTTATTTCTTTTTCATCTGGCATTTTGTTTTCACTCCTCTTTATAATGACTTAGTTATATCTTTAATATTAATTTGTACATTATCTGTTCCATTATATGAGTTTATCTCAAGATTACCTGCAATGTCAACCTTTTCTCCTAATTTATACTCAGAAGCAAGTTCTCCAAGATTAAATCCAATAGCATCTATACACATATTTTCTTCTTTTAATCTTAATTTCAAATGCTTTCCATCTGTTAATGCTCTTATAGAGTCAATTTTTAGATTTTTTATAACAAATGTTGGCATTCTATTTGCTTCTCCAAATGGTTCAAGCTTTTTTAACTCTCTTACAGATGCTATATCTAAATCTTTTAATGTAACCAACATATCAATTTCTATTATCTGCTGAGTTTCTTTTATATTTAAGCTTTTAATATATTCATTTATGTGCTTTTTAAATGCTTCTAAATTTTCTTTCTTCAAGCTTAAACCGTACTGCCATAGCGTGACCGCCATATTTTTCAAGGTCAGAGCCTGTTTTACAAAGAGCATCATGTAAGTCTAAGCCTTGTACACTTCTTCCTGAGCCCTTACATATTCCATCTTCTTCACATAGCAAAATACTTGGTTTTAAATACATATCTGTTATCTTTGATGAAACAATTCCTATTACTCCATGATGCCATCCTTTATTAGAAAGCACAATTATTTCATTATCTAATTCGTTATTTTCTTCAATCTTTTTAAGTGCTTCATTAAAAATCCCTTTTTCAGTATCTTGCCTTTGTATATTATATTCATTTAATTTTTTTGTGAGTTCCTGTATATCACTTAAATTATCACTCAAAAAAAGTTTTAGAGCATCCTCTGCAAAGCCCATTCTTCCACAAGCATTAACCCTTGGTGCTATTCCAAATGATATTGTATTTGAATTTATATCTTTATATCCTGATGAATTTATAAGTAGTTTTAGTCCTTTGTTCCTTTGCACCTCTATAAGCTTTAGTCCAAGCTTTGCAATTACTCTATTCTCATCAACAAGTGGGACAATGTCAGATATTGTTCCAAGACATACCAAATCTAAATATTTAAGATATTCTTTTTCGTCTAATTTAAGTCTTGTAGATAAAGCTTGTATCAGTTTAAATACAACTCCTACTCCTGCAAGCTGATTAAAAGGATATTTACTATTTTCAATCTTAGAGTCAATTACTGCTATCGCCTTTGGCAAAACTTCTGATGGTTCATGATGGTCTGTTATAATCGTATCTATTCCAAGACTATTTGCATACTCTACCTCATAAGTTCCTGATATTCCACAATCTACTGTTATCATTAACGTATATTTGTCATCTACAATTTGTTTAATAGCCTCTTTATTTAGGCCATATCCCTCTTTTAATCTATTTGGAATATGATATCCGTACTTTTAAACCTCTTTCTTCTAAGAACTTTTTTAAAACAGTGGTACTTGTAATTCCATCTACATCATAATCTCCAAATATAACTACTCTTTCTTTTTCTTCTATTGCTTTTATAATTCTATCTACTGCTTTTTCCATATCAGGTAGTAAAAATGGCTCATAAAAATTATTCCTTGTAGGTTCAAGAAATATCTTGATTTTTTCATCATCTAAGTCTTTATTTGCAATAATTTGAGCTGTTAATAAACTTATTTTAAATTTTTCTGCTATTTCCTTTGCTCTTTCTACATTGTTTTTATTATATTGCCATTTCTTATTCATACTAAATCCATTCCTTCTAATATTTTACTAAATTATCCCTCAGATAATTAAAATATTCTCTGAGGGATAGCTTTTACTTTAATACATCTTGCACTGATTCTGCAATTATTTTATTAACATCTGCAAGTAATACATTAAACTTTAGTTCAATTTCAAAGTATCTTTTTGCTAAGTCATTTTGAACTAATTCCATATATATTTTTTGCATTTCTTCTAATTTATTTTTTTCTTGTTCTTCTCCTTTTAAGCTTTCTAGTTGAACTTCATATCTTGCTTTCTCAAATTCTGCCATCTTTGCTTTTACTTCTTGGTTTCTATCTAACTCTTCTCTTATTTTTTTATACTCTAAGTACTCTGGTGACTCCTTTAATTCTTTAGCTAATTTGTTTGCAGTATCATAAACGTTCATTTTATCCATCTATCCTTTCATTAAGTATTAACCGACATTTAAGCCATAGCTTCTCTTCCTCTGAAAGCAAGTAAAGTTCCTCTTGTTCTCTTTGTCTTCTTTGCATTTTCTTGAGCAATTTGATTTTTCTGTCTTTCTGCCATTGTTTGACATATTGCCTTTTGATATATAAAGTGTGTATCTTGTGCTATTTTATTCCAATTATATAAATTTTTTACTTTTATTCTTGCATTTTTTGAAACATTATCTGCAAGTTGGTGGTCATAAAGTAAAGCAAGCACTGAATCTGCTATTGAATTTGGATTTCCTGCATAGCTCTTCATACCATCTACTCCGTGCTCAACAATCTCATTTAGTCCACCGACATCAGATACCACTGTTGGAACTCCAGCAAACATTGCCTCTATTGCAACCATTCCAAATGGCTCATATGTGCTTGGGAATACAGCAACATCTGCAATTTTATACATCTTGCATAATTCTTTGTAACTTAGTTGTCCAGTAAAGTAGATTTTATTACTTATTCCTAAATAATCTGCTTGTGCTTTTAACTCATTTAACATTCCGCCTTTACCTGAAATGATGAATTTAGTATCATTGTAACCTGATAAAATCTTTGGAGCAGCTGATATTAAATGTTGAAATCCCTTTTCATAAACAAGTCTACCTGCACACATTACAATTTTTTCATTGTCTGATGCAAACTTTCTTCTAAAATCATAGTCTTTGTCAATTCCGCTATACATATTCATATTTATTCCATTTGGTATAACACTTATTTTTTCAAAAGGAAGTCCAAAAAGCCTTTGCATTTCACGCTTCATATAATTGCTATTTACTATAACCTCTGTTGATTCATAAGTTAACATCCATTCTGTGTCATTTATATATTTTTGTGTATCATCATGTATGCCACTATTTCTTCCATTTTCTGTTGCATGCATCGTTGCACACATAGGTATATTATATGCATCCTTTATTGCTTTTGCACAATATGCAACTAACCAATCATGTGCATGTATGACATCAAATTTACCGTTCCTTGCTTATAATTTCTCCGAGCTTTTGCAAGCATCGTAAAGTTAAGTTGCATTATCCAATCTATAAAATTATTTGGATTTATCATATAGTTGTCAACTCTATATACCTTTACTCCTTTGTCTATCTCAAAATATGGCATGTTGCCTTCTCTATATGTTATAACAGTTACCTCATGTCCATCCTTAATTAATCTACCTGATAAATCGTGTACAACCCTTGATATTCCTCCTACTATTCTTGGTGGGTATTCCCACGTAAGCATTAAAATTTTCATGAGCATAAGCCCCCTTACCTATTCTTTAGTTTACCACCTATATTGTATATTAAGTTTCGTTAAATGTAAACAAAAATCTTGCAAAAATTACAAATTTTTGCAAAATCTAAAAAAATATTTACTTTTTTACTTTGTTCGAGTTGTATCAAAATTTTCTTAAAAGTAGTTTTGTCATTGGTTTTTTCACAGAAATTTGCATAATATTGATGCAATCAGTATATTTGTAAATTCATTAAATAAAAAAATTAAGCCTTTTTCAAGGCTCTAATTGAATAAATTCGCATGTGTGCCAATTCCAATTAATAGCAAAATTAATTTATCATCAAATTTTTGATATTCCAGCAATATATCATTTTGTATGTGACATTCCCAAATTCCGTTTGCTTTTTGGATTTAATAAATGATTTTTGTATTTTTCTGGCAATACTTCATTATTTGATAACATTTCAATTACTTTAATAAATTCTTCTTGCTTAAATTTAGGGTTATTTTTTATTCTTAAATACTGTTTTTTGAATGTATTAATAATTTTTATTTGATACTTGCTATTCTTCATTTAAAGCCTCCATTAATTCTTCTACACTACTATAATTTGGATATTTTTCTGGATGTTTCATCATCTCTTCGGCTTCTTTTAATGCTTCTTTCATCTCATCATTAAAATTATTTACACTAGGATATTTTATATTAAAAGGTAACCCATTGTTAAGTTTAACTTGATGTAAAAATATATTAATTGCTTCGCTTAAAGATATTCCTAAATCATTTAAAATTGGTACAACTTCTTTTTTTATATTATCGTTTACCCTTACAGTAGACATACTGTATCACCTCTTTTTCTTTATTTTATTTAATTATATTATATGATGTTTGTATACAATTTGTCAATATCTGTATACATTTATATTACAAATTTATTACACGCCTTAAGAATTATATAAACCTTTCTCCTTCTACTAGCTTATTTCCCCTTAGAAAATCACATATATTCATTCTCTTAGAGTTTTCTCCTTGAACCTCCGTTATCTTTAAGACTCCACCTCTTGCTTTAACAAATAGCCCCTCTTTATCATTTGTAAGAAGTATTGTTCCATTATCAGTGTTTTCTAACTTTTCTTTACTGAATTTTTCTTTAGCACATTCATAATCTAAAACTTCAACTTTCCAAAATTTAATCTTCTTGCCATTATACATAACATAAGCTCCAAGTATTGGATTCAATCCATATACTTTACTTTTTATTTTTATGATATCTTCTGAAAAGTCAATCTTTGCAATTTTTTTATCAATCATAGGTGCTACTGTAAAATTTTCTCCTTGCTTTATTCTAGGAGCAGTATTATCCTCTATTTTATTTACAGTCTCGACAAGCAGTTTTGCACCGCATTACTGCAAGTCTATCCCAAAGCTCTCCTGTTGTTTCATACTTACCTATTTCAGTTTCTTCTTGTAAAATTATGTCTCCCTCATCCATTTTCTCATTCATATACATTGTAGTAACTCCAGTAGTTTTATCTCCATTAAGTACAGCCCACTGTATAGGTGCTGCTCCTCTATATTTTGGAAGTAAAGATGCATGAAGATTTATTGCGCCCATTTTTGGAATATCAAGTATTTCTTTTGGCAATATTTTACCATAGGCTACAACACACATTATATCTGGTTTTAGTTCTCTTAGCTTATCTGCAAATTCTTTATTTCCTTTTACTTTTCCTGGTTCAAATACTGGTAAATTCTTTTCTAAAGCATACTTTTTTACATCAGATTGTTCAAATTTCATTCCTCTTCCTTTTTGAACATCTGGCTTCGTAACAACTCCGCACAATTTCAAAGCCAGCATTATATAGTTCTTCTAAGGATGTCTTCGCAAAGTCTGGGGTTCCCATAAATACTATCTTTAGCATAATTCCTCCTATTTTTTCTTCTTTTTATCATCAGGTTTCTCTGGTTCTACATATTCCATACTACCTGGAATCATTACATCTGTTAAAAGAATTCCGTTTAGATGATCTACTTCATGTGATATTGCCTGAGCTAAAAGACCTGTCCCTGTTACTTTTATCTTTTTTCCATTTTCATCCAAAGCCTCAACTGTAACCTCATCTGGTCTTATTACCTTTACATATTTATTAGGGAAGCTTAGGCATCCTTCTTCTACTTCTTGTTTTCCTTTTGTCTTTACAATAACAGGATTTATCAATTTTAAAACTGGTTTTTCGTCATATAAATCTATAACAATGATTTGTTTTAAAATACCAACTTGTACAGCCGCAAGTCCTACACCATCATATTTATGCATAGTGTCTATCATATCCTTAATTAATTCTTTTACTTTATCATCAATTACATCTACTTCTTTTGATTTTTTTCTTAAAATCTCGTCATCTTCTTTTCTTATATTACGAATAGCCATTTTATTTACCTTTCCTTTTCAATTCATATTATTTGGATTTATATCAATACTTATTCGAGTATTACTGTTTGTCTTTATAGAGTCTACTGCCCTATTAATTTTGCTTATAACATTATTTCCAATAACACATTTTATTATTATTCTCCATCTATATCTGTTTTTTATTTTGTTTATTGGTGCGGGCATTGGAGAATATATAAGCATACTTTTATCATTAAATGATAAAAGATTCTCATAAATTGCATTTATAATTTCTCCTACATTTTTTTCTTGTAAATCGCTAACTTCGATTTTTATTATATCGCAAAATGGAGGATATTTCAAGACTTTCCTAAGCATAATTTCTTGATTATAGAACTTCAAATAATCTTGCTCTTTGGCACATTCTATTGAGAAATTATCTGGATTATATGTTTGAATTATTACATTACCTTCATTACCTTCTCTTCCTGCTCTTCCGTGCAACTTGAGTTAAAAGCTGGAAGGTTCTTTCATTACTTCTAAAATCTGACATATACATACTGCTATCTGCCGCAATAACACCAACTAAAGTTACATTTGGAAAATGGTGGCCTTTAACTACCATTTGTGTTCCAATTAAAATATCTATATTTTCGTCTCTAAATTTATTTAGTATGTCCTCATATGAATTCTTTTTACTAACTGTATCTATATCCATTCTTATTGTTTTAGCACTTGGGAATAGCTTATTGATTTCTGCTTCCAATTTTTGAGTTCCAGTTCCAAAATACCTTATATTTTTACTCTTACATTCTGGGCACTCAGTAAAATTTGTTCTTTCGTACCCACAATAATGGCATTTAAGCTTATTTTGTCTAATGTGATATGTTAAGCTCACATTACATTTCTTGCATGTTGCTGTATATCCACAATCTCTACACATTACAAATGTCGAATACCCTCTTCTATTTAGAAACAGTATAGTCTGTTTTTTATTCTTTAAATTTGTTTCTATCATTTCATGTAGCTTTATACTTAGCATTGATTTATTGCCCATTGCCAGTTCTTTTTTCATATCTATAACATCTACATTTGGAAGTTTCGAATTATTTGCTCTATTATTAAGTGTTATAAGTTCCTTTGTTTTTTGTAATTTATAATATGTATCTATGCTTGGAGTTGCAGAGCCTAATACAAGTGGTACATTTGCCTTTTTTGCAAGATACAAAGCAATCTCTTTTGCATTATATTTTGGTGTCATATCTGATTTATATGACGTGTCGTGTTCTTCATCTATTATAATAATTCCTAAATTTTTGACTGGTGCAAATATTGCTGACCTTGCTCCAATTACAATCTTTGCTTCTCCTTTTTCTATTCGTTTCCATTCATCATATCTTTCGCCAACAGATAATTTACTATGTAAAAGTGCTATGTTTTCTTCTCCAAAGCGTGCAATAAACCTATCAACCATTTGTGGTGTTAATGAAATTTCTGGTACTAGCACTATTGCACTCCTGCCTTTTTTTAATACCTTCCCTATCAATTGCAAATATATTTCTGTCTTTCCGTGAGCCTGTAACACCATGTATTAAAAATTCTTTAAATTCATTATCATTAATTGTCCCCTCAACTTTATTTACTGCTTTTTGCTGTTCATTTGTTAACTCTAAATTCTTAGTTGGAGTTATATGCTTATTCTTAAATGGATTTCTATTTACTTCTTTTTCAATTATTTCAATATATCCATTTTTTTCTAGAGTTTTGATAACAGCACTACTACTTTCAGCAAAGGTTATAAGCTCTGACATTAGCACTTCATCATTCTGAATAAGAAAGTTTAATGTTCTTATTTGCTTATCTGATTTAATTTTTTTATTTTCAATATCGTCTGTTATTTCTTCAGGTTCTTTTAATAAATAGACAAATTTCATAGATTTATCTTTTATTCTATTTTCTATATTTTTAGAAGTTGTACCTGGTGGTAGCATAAGTTTTATACATTCTGACACATTGCAAAAATACTTATTAGCCATAAGTTTTGCAAGTTCAATTTTTTCTTCATTTAAGCTTCCTTCTTCGCATTTAAGTATATCTTTAATCTTATAATCCGATTTATCCTTAATGCCTATAACAAACCCTTCTTGTGCTCTTTTCATCGTTCCAAATGGCACTAAAACTTTGCTTCCAATATGAATAGTACCAACAAGCTCTGCTGGTACATTATAATCGAATATTCTGTTCAAATCTTTCGCATTACTGCTTATTATTACTTCTACTACCATAGTTATTAAAATATATCAAATTTTTATGCCTTTCTCAATATTTTTTTATTATTTTTTATACCTTTCGTTACAGTATAATACTTTTATATTAAAGAATAGCTGAAATGATTTATTTGAAAGAGCTGCGTAAGCGATTAACCGAAGCGTAGCGTAGGGCGAATGGAGCAGTCTACATATATATATTTAATTTGTAGACTGCGACACCAAAGCTCTAAAAATAAATCATTTCAGCTATTCTATTGAAACAACCCTTTATCTTGTAACTACCTTTCCAAATTTACTAAAAGGCCAAAATCTTATATATACTTTACTTTCAATCTTATCTATAGGTATACATCCAAACATTCTGCAATCTTTGCTATCTTCTCTATTATCTCCCATAGCAAATACATATCCTTCTGGTACTGTTAAATCATAGAATACTCCACCTCTATTCGTATGAACATCATCATTCAAATAATCCTCGTCTAATACTTCTCCATTTATATACACTTTACCGGTCTTCAATCAAAATATGCTCTCCTTCAACAGCTATAACCCTTTTTATATAACTTCTTTTAGTTAACTCTAATACATAATAAAGAAACTTAGATAATATATTATCTGGCTCGTTTGAATAATCAGCAACTGGATTTTCTGCATCAAACTCTAATATTGTATCATTTGCTGGAGCTTCAAATGTTATTATATCTCCTCTTTTTATTTCTTTATTTGTCGTTATACTCCATCTATCAAGTATTAGCCTTTCTCCATCTAATAAAGTAGGGTACATAGACGTCTCTCTTACAATAGTTGGTGTAAACACAAATTGTCTAACCAAAATTGCTACGATTACCGCAATTAGAATGCAAAGTATCCATTCTACAATTTCCTTTATATTTGCTTTTTTCTCTTCATCCATAATCTTTCCTCCATTCTATTTAAGCCTTTCTATTTCTTTTCCTAAATGTGTTGAATAAATATATATCTTATCTACTTTTCTTTCTAATGATTTTTCTATTGCATCTTTATATAATTCTAATTGACTTCTGTATCTTTTCATAAGCTCCGCTTCATCTAAAACTTTATCTGTCTTATAATCTACTAAAATAAGTTTATCATCATAAGTTATATAATACAAGTCTATTATTCCTTGTACTAATATATTCTCGTCTATATCTTCATCATAGATTTCTCTTGCTTTTATGTTTATATAAAAAGGTCTTTCCTTTTCAACTTTCTTAGCTCTTTTTAGCATACTCCATATATTAGTTTTAGTAAATTTATATATGTCTTCTACATTTACTGCTTTCTTTTCTTTTTCTGTTATTATATTCTTAGTCTGTAGCTCATCTAATAACATTTCTATCTTTTCTTTTGTATAGTCAACCTTTTCATCTAATTTTTGTAATACTAGATGCATTAATGTACCTTTTTCATTTGGTGCTAAGTCTTTTTCTTCTTTCAAAAATTTTGGTGTTTTATATTCACGTATTTCTTCTTCATTTAAGTTCAATTTCATATTTTTTATTTTAGTTACTGAACTTTTTGTCATAATGTTATTAGTTACTTTATATTCATATTCCCAATCTAACTTTGATTTAATCTCAGCTTCATCTTCTAATTTAATTTCTTTTAGTTTTTCTTCTAAATTTACCTCTTTCTTACTTTCTGCTTTAAATACTTTCTTTAGAAGTTCTTGCTTTTTATATATCTTAACTTCTAAAATGTTTTTTAATAAATCCTTTGATTTTAAATATACAAATTCTAGCCAGTCCAAATAGCTTAGATATTTTTGAATTATATTTCTATTTATTTTGTTATCTTCTTCAATATCTTTATATGTATTTAGCAATTCTTCTTTTTTATTAATACTTTTTAAGTAGTCTTTTTCGAGTCCTGTTATTATTAGTTTTTCCTTTGCCCTTGTTAAAGCAACATAAAGTATTCTCATTTCTTCTGAAAGCATTTCATTTTTAGCTTTATACTTTATTGCTTCTCTTGCTAAAGTATTATATTTTATTCCTTTTTCATAATTTATATATTTTGGCCCAATACCTATATCTTGATGAAGTAATATTGAATTTGTATTTAAGTCTTGTACATTAAATCTTTTACCTGTTCCACATAAGAACACAACAGGAAATTCTAGTCCCTTACTTTTATGAATACTCATAATTCTTATTACATCTTCATTTTCTCCTATAAGCTTTGCACCTGACATATCTTTGCTACTTAATTTTAATTTATCTATAAAGCTTATAAAATTATATAAGCCTTTAAAGCTTGTCTTTTCGTATTGCTTAGCTTTTTCAAATAATATCTTTAAATTAGCTGTTCTTAGCATTCCATTCGGCATCAAACTTACATAGTTATAATAGCCCGTATCTAAATATAGTTTCCAAATAAATTCATTTAATGGCATATATTCTTGTGCTTTTCTAAAGCCATCAATTTTTTCTAAGAAATCTTTAATTTTTACTTTTAAATCTTCATCCGCTTCCTCAAGTTTTATATAATCACACATTGCTTCATAAAAAGTCTTTGCCTTATTTTGGATTCGTATTTGTATTAATTCATTATCAGTAAATCCACCAATCATTGACCTTAATACTGTTACAAGTGCAATATCATTTATAGGATTGTCTATTATTTTAAGTAGACTCATCATCACTTCTATTTCTATTGAATCTAAATACCCAACAGTTGTATCACAAAATACAGGTAAATTTAGCTTTGAAATTTCTTGTTCATATATTGGTGCTGAGCTTTG
Source organism: uncultured Clostridia bacterium (assembly GCA_947624655.1). Lineage (GTDB taxonomy): Bacteria > Bacillota > Clostridia > TANB77 > CAG-508 > JAAWPK01. The sequence goes on from CANQLH010000003.1 coordinate 85,966, forward strand.
TGGAGAACGAAGAAGTATTGCTATATCTTTATATGTAATCTTTCTATAACTTTTATCTTTATTACATACTAAATAACCTGTATCTATTAATTCTCTTATTTTTTTTGCTACAAACTTTGCCTCAAGTAAAATATCTTCTACTCTATCTGTTTCTTCTTCATCATCATCTTCTTCTGTATCTTCCTTATATATGCTTTCTTCATCTTCTTTTAAATCAATTATATGAAGTTCTATACCAAGATTTCCTCCTTCTGGATAATCTGCCCCAATATTCAAGTACTCATCTTCGCTATAATCAATATCTCCTAGTTCCTTACTCATAATATTGTCAAAAACAATATTAGTTATATCTAATACATTTTTTCTACTTCTAAAATTCTTGAATAACTGTATTTTTAGATTTTCTCCATTCTTTAGTTGTTCTTTATCCTTATATGTTTCGTATTTTTCAATAAATAGTTCAGGTCTTGCTTGTCTAAATTTATATATACTTTGTTTAACATCTCCTACCATAAAGATATTATTGCCTTTTGAGATTTTATTTAATATATATTCTTGAACTAAGTTACTATCCTGATATTCGTCTATTAAAATTTCTTCAAACTTATCTCTATATTTATTTGCAACATTACTATTTTCATTTTCGGTTAATATTCTTAGGGCAAAATGTTCTATATCATTAAAGTCCATTATGTTTCTATCTTGCTTAGTCTTTGCAAAATTATTTGAGAATTCTATAACTAAATCTTTTACCTTGCTTAATATCCAGTACATATCTTTTATATTGCCACATGCTTCTTTTGAGTTATATAGCATTATATTTTTTTTGATTCCATCTCTTGCTTCTTTAACTTTTTCTCTTACATTCTTTATTCTCTCTCTTACTTCATCTGGTACTCTCTTATCAACTGGAAACCTATCTGGAGAAAAATTATTTATTCCAATATATACTTCATCCCATGTAGTTTGATTATATATTTCCTTTATTTTTCTAATATCTTCTGATAAAGTTACTATATATTTTTCTGCATTTTCTTCGTATTTTAACTTTTTTAGTTCATTTTCTAATTTTAACATTCCGGTCTTCTAGTTCATCTTTTACTTTACTAAATAAAATTTTTCCCCATACAGTTTCTTCAAAACTTCTTTCTTCAATATTAAACATTTCTATTTTTTTCTCTAGCCATTCTTCTGGAAATGGAGCACTTTGTATATAATTATATATATCAAGTATTATTTCTCTAAGCTTATCGTCTCCTCTATATCCTGTATATATATCAATAAGCTTTAAAAACTCTTCATCTTCCTTTTCATATTTCTCCTCGAAAATATCCTCTAGGGTTTCTAGCTTTAAGATTTCTATTTCTGTTCCTTCTGCTATTTTCAAGTTTGGAGATATTCCGAATTTCAAAGAAGTTATTTTTTACTATATCTAAACAAAATGCATCTATTGTGCAAATACTTGCTTTAGATACAAGTGTTATTTGTTTTTGCAAATGAGCATTTTTAGAATCTTTTTGAAGTTCCTTATATATCTCATCTAGGATTCTTCCTCTCATCTCCGATGCTGCGGCTTTTGTAAATGTAACAACTAATATTTTATCTATATCAATTTTTTCATTTATTATTTTATTAATTATTCTTTTTGCAAGTACTGCTGTCTTTCCTGAGCCTGCTGCTGCTGAAACTAGTATGTTTTCCCCTTTTTCATTAATTGCAAGAAGTTGCTCCTTTGTCCATTTTACTTCTCCCATAAAAAATTAAACCTCCAAATATGATAACAATATATCATATTTGGAGAAGTTTTGCTATATAATTTATGAATTTTGTATTCGGAATATGAAAATTCATGTTACGAATTTTTATTTGACGTACAATACAACGCGGAATCCGATGTCTACGTTTTTACCGCCCAAAGGAGTCGCGCCCTGACGGAAGCAGGTTGGAACATAAACACTATTAGCACTTAGATCACCACCGCGAATAACAACGAACGTTTCTCCGGTATCATTATGTTCTCCGGTTTCTGTCGTCAACTCCCACATATTTCCCGCCATATCATATATGTTCTTTACTGCAAAACTATCATTTGCTCCTGTTGGGGTCTCTATTCTTCTTACAAACGTGTGATTGTCATCTACCAAGTCTGCTTTCTTTTCAAATAAGCCATTTTGTACCTCTGATAATGTCTTACTTGCTAAGCCATATGTCGTAGCTCCCTTTTGATACTTCGTTGCGACTATCCAGCCATCTCCTGTACCTGCTTCTGTATGGGAACTCCATAGATGTTCTGCATATCTTCCATTATATACCCCTGTTGTATCATCATAATTTCCTTTTCCTGTGCTTTTTGTTACATATTCTTTTGTATCAACAGTAGACTCAAACCACTTCATTACAGTGTCCCATGCATAACTATCTACTAAGTAGCTATCTACACCACTATTTTCTTTATACATATTTTTTGATACTTCTTTTGCATTTTCTTGGCTTATATAATTCCATGAAAAATATCCTGCCTTACTTACTGGTTTTAAGTCTACACCTTTCTCATTTGTTACATTTCTTTCAGTTGCCTTGGTATAAGCTGCATCATCTGCTTCTGGATAAAAACTTGCATCTTCTGGTATTCCTGCTTCATATCTTCCTATCCAAAAGCCTCCATATTGCTTTACACTTGCTTCTCCATATCCTTTTGCTTCGTTATCTTCCCAATCACTATATGCTCTATAATGCAATGTTCTCCATCCATTGCTATCTACTAGAGTTGATCCCGCATCTGTTTCTTGTCCTCCTGTATATGTATATTGTTCATATTTTGGATAATTTGTCTCTGCTATCTTTTGACTTTCCTCTACATAGCATGGTACCCATACAAATTGGTTTCCGTCCTCATCTTCTATTACTAGCCCATTATTTACTGCTTCTTTACTTGGACTTTCTTCTCCTGTTCCCCAATTTGCTTTATCTGTATTTATTGGTCTAAATCCTGCTGGTATTGTTGGATTATTACTGTCTCCTTTTTCTCCATTTACTGTATCTTTCTCCTCAAAGTATTCCCATTCCCCTAATCTTCTTTTTATGTTTTTTACTACATTTTCTACATATGCTGTCGTTTCATTTAATATTTCATTCTCTTTCACTGCTGAATTTGCATAGTCCTTTGCTCCTTGCGTTCCCATTTGTATTATTCCTGATGTGTATGCTACGCTTATTGTTATTGCCGCTAATATCACTAACACTATTATCGTGATTATTAACGCCATTAACGTTATTCCTCTTTCTTCCTTTATCCTTGCCTTTCTTTTGTTTCCCATTTTTTCTTTTCTCCCTTCTTAATTTTTTTATATAACAAAAGCACAAGTATAACTTGCCTACTATTGCTCTACGCAAAGTAGACACTTTATACTTGTGCCTATATTATCTATTTTTTTGTATTCTAAATATCCACTAAAGCTACTTGTGTGTGTGTGTGTGTGTGTACAGCCCCAAGGCTTTTAGCTTCTTTGTTATTTATTTTCATTTCTTTCTTCCTCTTTTGAATTTATTTTTTACTTTTCCTAAGTATGAATCTATTATATATTTGTACTTTTTCTTTGTCAATACATTTTTATAATTTTTCGTAGAAAGCTACTTTAATTGATAATATATAAAAAGTTTCAAATTTTTTATAAAATGAAATTGGTCAGACGCATCTGACTAATTTCATTTTTACTTATTATCTTTCTCATTTTCCATTATATCTATGTGCAAATTCAAATCTTCTTCTGTTGGTAATGCTTCCATAATATCTTTTGGTAATATATTTGAAACTTCATATGAACTTACTCCAATAGGCTTATTTATATCTCTTAAAGAATACTCTACTGAAAACTTTTTCTTTTCTCTACATAAGATAATTCCTATACTTGGATTGTCATTTTCTGATTTCAATAAATCATCTACTGCTGATAAATAAAAATTTAATTTTCCAGCATATTCTGGTTTATATTGCGTATTCTTCAATTCTACAACTATATAACAATGTAATTTTGTATGATAAAAAAGCATATCTATGAAGTATTCGTCTCCATCTACTTCAATTCTATATTGATTTCCAACAAAACTAAATCCATTTCCTAATTCTAATAAAACTGTTTTAATTTTTTCTACCATTGCATTTTCTAATTCTGTTTCAATATAACTTTCTTTTAAATTAGATAAATCTAATATATATGGATCCTTCATCATATCCCTTGCTAATTCGCTTTGTGGAGCTTTTAATGTCCTTTTAAAATTATTCGGTTTATCTCCTAAAACTTGTCTCGTATAAAGGTCGCTTTTTATTTGAAAACCTAAAACATCATAAGACCATCCGTTTAATTCTGTCTGTTCTATATACCATTGTCTTTGTTTTCATCTTTAATTTTGCTTAAAATAAGAATATTATGTGACCATGGAATTTTTATTGACAACTCTTTCAAATTTTCATTTTTTTGGCATTCTAAATAATATGTTCGCATATATTTTAAATTTGTAATTGAAAATCCTGTCATATTTGGAAAGTCAACTTTAAGCCTAATTGAAAGATTTTTAACAAATTTATTTCCCCATTTTGCATTATCTTCTATTATCTTTCCAATAGTATAATACATACTCAAAGTTCTAGCATTAGCACCTTTAAATATATCATATTGTGCATTTAAAATTTCATCTTTTATATTACTAAAAACTTTTTTGAACTCTTCATCTTGCATATTATTTTCTACTAACT